>NZ_JCAFUN010000014.1:0-170690 GCF_059371375.1 Stenotrophomonas sp. YJH_SMC_64
CTGCCGTGGGTAGAGTCGACTGTCAGTCGACTTTCGCGCGGAGCGCGGGGTTTGCTGCATGTGGCGGAAGAGCAGCCGACTGACAGTCGGCTCTACCACGCGCCCCCGGCGCTGGGGCCCCGGCCTGCGGCCGGTTCCCGGTCCTGCCTGCGCTGCAGGCAGGACCTTCGTCCCATGCCACGGGCCGTGGGCGGTGCCATCATCGGGGTCTGCCTTCCCGGGAACCTGTGCTCGTGAAAACCCGTCTTGCCGTTGCCCTGCTGATTGCCCTGTCCGCCCCCGCCGTGGCCCTGGCCGCGCCGCCCGCCGCCGCCGCGCCGGCCAGCGTCGCTACCGAATCGCCCGCCGATGCTGCCTTCCGCGCGCTGTACGAGAAGGAATGGAAGTGGCGCCAGCAAGGCGGCGGCGAGGCCAGCGAAGACGAAGACGCGCCGGCCAATGCCACCCGCATGCCCGATGTCGGCCCGGCCGCGCAGCAGGCGCGCCTGAAGGTGTGGGACGAGACCCTCGCCGCGCTGAAGAAGATCGACCCGAAGACCCTGTCGCCCGACAACCAGGTCAACTACGCGATCTACCACGACCAGGTGTTCAACCTGGCCGAAGAGACGCGCCTGCGCGGCTACGAGATGCCGTTCAACGCCGACTCCTCGTTCTGGTCCAACCTGTCCTTCATGGCCCGGCGCGAGATGAAGACCGTGCAGGACTACCAGAACTACATCGCACGGCTGAACGATGTGCCGCGTTACTTCGGCCAGCAGACCGAGAACATGCGTGCCGGCCTGAAGCGTGGCTTCAGCGTGCCGCGTGCCGTGCTCGATGGCCGCGAAGTGTCCATCGCCACCGTCGCCGAGCTGAAGGACCCGACCGGATCGCCGTTGTACGCGCCGTTCAAGAAGCTGCCCACCACCATCCCGGCCGCCGAGCAGGCCAGGCTGCAGGCGCAGGCGCGTGAAGCGATCAGCGGCAAGGTGGTGCCGGCGTTCCAGCAGCTGCGCACCTTCTTCGTCAACGAGTACGTGCCGCAGGCGCGCACCACCCTGGCCGCCGAAGCGATGCCTGATGGCAAGGCGTACTACAAGCAGCAGATCCACGAATACACCACGCTGGACCTGTCGCCGGACGAGATCCATCGCATCGGCCTGGATGAAGTCGCACGCATCCAGAAGGAAATGAACGACATCATCAAGCAGGTGAAGTTCAAGGGCAGCTTCGCCGAGTTCCTGACCTTCCTGCGTACCGATCCGCAGTTCTATGCCAAGACGCCGGAAGAGCTGCTGTCGCGTGCCGCGTGGATCTCCAAGCGGGCGGACGGCCAGCTCGGCAAGTACATGACGCTGCCGCGCGCGCGCTTCACCATCGTGCCGGTGCCGCCGGATATCGCGCCGTTCTGGACCGCCGGCCGTGGTGGCATGGGCACCTACTGGCTCAATACCTACAACCTGCCGTCGCGCCCGCTGTACAACCTGCCGGCACTGACGCTGCATGAGTCCGATCCGGGCCACGCGCTGCAGGGCGCGATCGCCGCCGAACAGAAGAACCTTCCCGAGTTCCGCCGCAACGCCTACATCTCCGCCTATGGCGAAGGCTGGGCGCTGTACTGCGAGAAGCTGGGCGTGGAAATGGGCATCTACGAAACCCCGTACGAGGATTTCGGCCGCCTGACCTATGAGATGTGGCGCGCCGCGCGCCTGGTGATCGACACCGGCGTGCACAGCAAGGGCTGGACCCGCGAGCAGGCGCTGGCCTACCTGCGTGACCACACCGCGCTGAGCGAGCATGAAGTGACCACCGAAGTGGACCGCTACATCTCCTGGCCGGGCCAGGCGCTGAGCTACAAGCTGGGCGAGATCGCCATCGTGCGCCTGCGCGCGCAGGCCGAGAAGGAACTGGGCGACAAGTTCGACATCAAGGGCTTCCACGACACCCTGCTCAAGCAGGGCTCGGTGCCGCTGCCGGTGCTGGAACAGCAGATCCAGGCCTACATCGCCGAGCGCAAGAAGGCCTGACCGCTACCGGGTAGTGCCGGCCGCTGGCCGGCAATCCGACCCGGTCACGGGGTCGGATCCCTTTCCCACGGAAAGGGCTCCGACCCCCTCTCAGCTCACCCCACCGCCCGCGGCTTGGCCACCCGTGCAGCAAAGGTCGGCAGCACCAGCAGGGTCAGCACGGTGGCGGTGATCAGGCCACCGATCACCACCGTCGCCAGCGGCTTCTGCACTTCCGCACCGGAACCGCTGGCAATCGCCATCGGAATGAAGCCGACGATCGCCACCAGCGCGGTGGTCAGCACCGCGCGGATACGGCTCGATGCACCGTTGATCGCTGCCTGCAGCGGCAGGTCACCGGCATCCAGGCGTTCGCGGATCGCCTGCATCAGCACCAGGCCGTTCAAGGTGGCCACGCCGGAGACGGCGATGAAGCCGACCGCCGCCGATACCGAGAACGGCATGCCACGCAGCAGCAGCGCGAGGATGCCGCCGACCAGCGCCAGCGGCACGCAGCTGAACACCAGAATGGCTTCCTTGCCGCTGCGCAGGGCCATGAACAGCAGGCTGCCGATCAGCAGGAACACCACCGGCACCACCGTTGCCAGTCGCTTCTCCGCGCGCTGCAGGTTCTCGAACTGACCGCCCCAGGTCAGGTACGCACCCGGCGGCAGCGCCACGTCTGCCACCGCCGCCTGTGCTTCCCCCACGAAGCCGCCCAGATCACGGCCACGCACGTTGGCCTGCACTACCACGCGGCGGCTGCCGTTGTTGCGGCTGATCTGGTTCGGTCCTTCGCTGACCGTGATGCGCGCCACCGACGACAGCGGAATCACCAGCCCCGAAGGCGTGGCGATCGGCAGCGAGGCCAGCTGGTCCGGATCGTTGCGCGAGGCATCATCCAGGCGCACCACCACGTTGAAGCGGCGATCACCTTCGAAGATCTTGCCGGCCGCCGTGCCACCAATGCCGGTGGACAGTGCATCACTGACGTCTGCGGCGGTCAGGCCGTACTGAGCCGCCGCCACGTGGTCGATCGCCACGTTCAGGGTGGGCAGGCCGGAGATCTGTTCCACCCGCACGTCGGCCGCGCCATTCACCGCACGCAGCTTCAGCGCCACCTGGTCGGCCACCTTCTGCAGCTGGCTGAAGTCATCGCCGAAGATCATCACCGCCAGGTCGGTACGCACGCCGGAAATCAGCTCGTTGAAGCGCAGTTCGATCGGCTGGCTGAACTCGAAGCTGTTGCCCAGCTGCTGCCCGGCCAGCTTTTCGAAGCGCGCCACCAGTGCGTCCTTGGCCAGCTTCGGATCGGGCCAGTCCTTGCGCGGCTTCAGCACGATCACGCTGTCGGAGATGTTGGTCGGCATCGGGTCGATGGCCGCCTCGGCGGTACCGGTACGCGAGAATACGGTTTCCACTTCCGGCTGCTTGGCGATCGCTTTCTCCAGCGCGAGCTGCATCGCCAGCGACTGCTCCAGTGAGGTCGACGGCACGCGCAGGGCCTGCATCGCCACGTTGCCTTCGTCCAGCGTCGGCATGAACTCGCGGCCCAGCAGCGAGAACGCGCCGATGCCCACCACCACCATCATCACCGCAGCTGCCAGCACCGTGCGCGGATGCGCCACGGCCTTGCGCACCATCGGCTCGATGCGCGCACGCAGCACGCGGATCAGCTTCGTCTCGTGCTCGCCATCTTCGGCATGCGTATCGCCGTCCTTCACCTTCGGCTCGCGCACCAGCAGCGCGGCCATCGCCGGCACGAAGGTGAAGGAGAAGATGAAGGCACCGACCAGGGCCAGCATGAAGGTCGCTGCCATCGGGTGGAACGTCTTGCCCTCCACGCCTTCCAGGGTGAGGATCGGCGCGAACACCAGCAGGATGATCAACTGTCCGAACGCAGCTGGACGCGCCATCTTCATCGCCGAATCGGCAGCCACGCGCAGCCGCTCCATCGCGGTCAATGCACGGCCCAGTTCGGCGCGGCGCTGGCCCAGCATCAGCAGGGTCGATTCGACCACGATCACCGCACCGTCCACCAGGATGCCAAAGTCCAGCGCACCCAGGCTCATCAGGTTGCCGCTGATCCCGAAGCGGTTCATGCCGATTACTGCGAACAGGAACGACAGCGGAATCACCAGCGCGGTGATCGTCGCTGCACGCAGGTTGCCCAGCAGCAGGAACAGCACCACCACCACCAGCAGCGCGCCCTCGGTGAGGTTCCTGGCCACGGTCTTGATGGTGGAATTGACCAGCACGCTGCGGTCCAGCACCGGCGCGGCCACAATGTCGGCCGGCAGCGATTTGTTCACCTGTTCCAGGCGCGCCGCAGCGGCCTGCGCCACGGTGCGGCTGTTGCCGCCGGCAATCATCAGCGCGGTACCCAGTACGGCTTCATGGCCGTTGCGGCTGGCCGCACCCAGGCGCGGCGCGCGGCTCAGCTCGACCTCGGCCACATCGGCCACGCGCACCACCACGCCATTGCGGGTCGCCACCGGGGCCTGTGCCAGATCCTCGGTGGTCAGCGCCAGGCCATCGGCACGCACCACCAGTCCTTCGCCGGCGCGCTGCACGAAACCGGCACCGGCCTGCACGTTGGAACGCTGCAGGGCGGTGACCAGATCGGCCAGGCCGAGGCCGTGCGCGGCCAGCCGGGCGCTGTCCGGATGCACGCCATATTCCTTGACGTAGCCACCGACCGTATCGACGCCGGCCAGCCCCGGGCTGGAACGCATCTGCGGCGCGATGATCCAGTCCTGCACGGTGCGCAGGTAGGTCGCACGTTCTTCCGGCGTGCACAGCAGATTGCCTTCCGGCGTGCGGTAGACCTCGCCGGCCTGCCAGCCGGCTTCACCCGGCTTGGCCAGCTTGGCCGGATCGAACGTGGTGAAGTCCACGGTCCACATCAGCACTTCGCCGAGGCCGGTGGTAACCGGCGACAGCATCGGCGACGCGCCATCGGGCAGGTCTTCAGATGCCTCGCGCATGCGTTCGGCCACCTGCTGGCGCGCGAAGTAGATGTCGGTCGCATCGGTGAAGATCGCGGTGACCTGCGAGAAGCCATTGCGCGACAGTGAACGCGTGGTGGTCAGGCCGGGGATGCCGGCCAGCGCGGTTTCCAGCGGGTAGGTCACCTGCCGCTCGATCTGCTCCGGGGTCAGCGCCGGTGCCACCGTGTTGATCTGCACCTGGCGGTTGGTGATGTCCGGCACCGCGTCGATCGGCAGCTTGCCCAGCTGGAACAGGCCCACGGCGGCGATCAGCGCGGCCATGAACACCACCAGCCATCGGTGGCGCACCGCTGTTTCAATGATCAGCTTGAACATGGTCGCCTCCTCAGTGGCCGTGCTCGGCTTCGCCCTTGGCCAGTTCGGCCTTGAGCAGGAAGGCATTGGCACCGACGATGCGCTCGCTGCCGGTCAGGCCACCGAGGATCTCGATGCGGTCACCGGCACGGCGCCCAGCCAGCACCGGCTGCGCCTTGAAGCCGCCTTCGACGGCGACGAACACCGCGCTGCTGCCATCAACGTTCTGCACCGCATCGGCGGGCACGCTAAGGGAACCGTCCTGGCCTTCGGTGACCACCACGGCCGAGACCGGCGAACCAGCCGGTGGCAGCGAGGCATCCACCGGCGTGGCACGGATGACCGCGACGCCGCCCTGCTGGCGGACATCGGCGGCCGAACCGGTGACGGTGGCGGTGAAGCTGCCACCCGGTACGCTGACCTCCAGCTTCATGCCGGGCGTGACCTGTGCGGCCAGCGCGGGCGGTGCGGTGAACACCAGCTCGTTCATCGTCGGGTCGGCGACATCGGCGACTGCACTGCCGGCGGCGACCACGCCGCCCGGAGTGACCTGCACGTTGCCGACGATGCCGGCCACCGGGCTGGTGATGCGCACGCGGCCACTGGCGTCGGGCGCACCGTTGGCGGCGGCCTGGGCCTGCGCGGCAGCAGCCTGGGCCTGTGCCGCCAGCGAACGTGCACGCGAGGCTTCCATCTCCTGGCGGGCGACCACGCCCTGGTCGACCAGCGCCTTGTCGCGGCCATAGGCCAGCCGCGCGGCTTCGGCTTCGGCCGCTGCGGCCAGCGCATTGGCGCGGAACACCGCCGCTTCGCCGCTGACCACGATCGCCAGTGCCTGGTTCTGCTTCACCGCGGTGCCCGGTGCGACCAGAACGCGTTCGACGCGGCCGGTCACGGTCGACGCCACCGAGGCGCGTGCACCGACCGACGGTTCGACCCGGCCGGACAGGCGCGTGGAGCCACCGCCACCGCGACCGATCGCGACCACTTCGATACCGGAGGCCTTGATCTGCTCCGGGGTCAGCTGCACCACGCCTTCGTCGGCGTCAGCAGGTGCCTTCGCGGTTTCTGCCTTGGCTTCCTTGCTGCCGGCGGCATGGCCGTGGCCATCGTCGGTGCCGGCCTTGGCCGCAGCGGGGTTTTCATTGGCAGGCGTCTGCGCGTTGCCGGCGCAGCCAGCCAGCAGGACGGTCAGCAGTACGCCGCCGATCAGCGGGAAAGTACGGGAGAGAGTCATGGAGCCTCCACAAAGGGTGCGCGCCCTTCCAGGCGGGCAAGATCGATTTCCGCGGCGACGCGCGACAGGCGCGCATCCACGGCGGTGCCGCGTGCGGCGATGAGGGCGCTGCGCGTGCTGCGCAGTTCCAGCTGCGAGATGCGTCCGGCGTCGAAGCCAATGCGGGCCAGGCGATATGCCTCTTCGGCGGCGACCACGCTTTCATCAGCGGCGCGGGTACGGCTGCTGGCGGCCTTCAACCCGGCCACCGCAGAGAGGCGCTCGGCCTCGCTGTCGCGGCGCTGCTGGTCCAGGCGTGCTTCGGCCGCGCGCTGGTCGGCATTGGCGGCGCGGATGCCACCGCGGTTGCGGTCGAACAACGGGATGCTGAGGCTGACCCCGAGGTTGTAGGCGCGCTCGCCGCCTTCGCGGAAGCGGGTCTGCGCGGCGGTGACACTGAGGTCGGGCAGGGCGCGCTTGCGTTCCACCTCGACCAGCTTGCCCGCCGCATCGGCTTCGGCTTCGGCAATGCGCACCGCCAGCGCCACGTCGGTGGCACCGCGCGGCAGCGGCGGCGCACGGTCGAGCAGGCTGTCGTTGATCGACTGCACCGGTGCATCCAGCAGTGCAGCACCGGCCAGGCGGGCCAGCGCGGCATCGCGGAACGCCTGCGCTTCATCCAGCGCTGCGCTGGCGTTGGCCACCTCGCTCTGCGCCTGCACCGCACGCAGCTGCGGTTCGCGGCCCTGCTTGACCAACGCGTTGACGGCGTTGGCGTCAGCGCGGGTGAGGGTCAGTGCTTCTTCGGCCAGGGTGTAGCGGCGCAGTGCACTTTCCGCCTGTGCGTAGACCACCGCCAGCTGGCTGGCCACGTCGCTGCGGCTTTGGGCACCACGCAGGTTGGCCGCCTGTGCTTCGGCCCGGGCGGCACGGACGCGCGCGCCACGCTGGCCCCAGACCTCCAGCGGCTGGGACAAAGTGAGCACGGTATCGGCCTTGCCCATGCCGCCATAGGAGCCGGTGCCCCAGGCGTTTTCGGCGGAATAGGAGAGGGAAGGATTGGGCAACGCACGCGCCTGGTCGGCGCGCGCATCGGCGGCCTCGGCCAGTGCCGTACCCACGCGGGTACCCGGCAGCTGGTCCAGGCGTTCAAGCAGGGTGTCGTAGGAAGGGGCGGCTTGCGCCGACGCCTGCATTGCCGGGGCCAGGCCCAGCAACACGGCGACGACCAGCCCGGCCGCGCGCGGCGACCGAGGTGTCAGGATCGACATAGGGGGATTCCGGTTGTGAGTGAAACGGGAGCCCGCAATCGCGGGACGCGCTCAACTCACGCCCGGGGGGGACGCGTCAATTCATCCTGGGCGACCGCATAGGTCGCCGCGTCGCCGGCATTCATCCAGCGCGCCGGCAGTGGCGCACCGAAGGCGGCGAGGGTACTGGCCGGCAGGCTCAGGTTGGAGTGGTGGCAGTGGTTGTGGCCACAGGCACCAACATGCTTGCCGTCGGTATCGCCATCGGCATCCGGTGCGGACTCCACGTGCACCGTGCTGGCGTGCGGTTCCACCGTGCAGGCCAGCGCGTCGGCCACCGGCACGACCACGAATGCCGCCATCAGCAGCATCATCAGGTACGTACGCAGTTGGCGGGTGATCCGGCGCATGGAAGGGAGGCTAGCAAGCGGTTTTCGCCGGATACAATATCAATGGCCGCTTCGGGAATACGTCGGAATCTCCCGTTCAGGTGGGCCGGGCGCGGGGTCGGATCCCTTTCCGCCGGAAAGGGCTCTGACCCCGACACCTTGCTGCCGGCCAGCGGCCGGCACTACCGGTCTGCAGGCAGCTTCGCGATCACCTTGATCTCGAACTGGAACCCATACAGCCAGGTCACGCCAATACCGGTCAGGGTCGGGTGCGGCGCCTCGCCCCAGTACTCGGGCACGATCGCCCAGGCCTTCTCAAAGTTCTTCTCTGGATCGACCAGGAACACGGTCACGTCGATCACGTCATCGAACGTGCAGCCCGCAGCAGCCAACACCGCGTTGAGATTCTCGAAGGCGCGGCGCACCTGCGTTTCGAAGTCCGGCTCGGGCGAGCCGTCCTCACGGCTGCCGACCTGGCCGGAGACGAACAGGAAGCCGTTGGAACGGATCGCAGGCGAGTAGCGGTTGCGCTCGTACAGGGCCTGGCGGCCGGTGGGGAAAACGACATCACGCTGTGACATGGGGAAGATCCGTGGGAGAGAACGCCATCCTCCGCGCCAGTGCTGTCTGGATAAACCGCGATGATCGGCCTAGATTGATTGCCAATTCCAAACAATCATGGCCCGCCATGGACCGTTTCGAGTCGATGCGGGCGTTTGCCCGGGTCGTGGAAACCGGCAGCTTCACCCGCGCCGCGCACACGCTGCAGATCAGCCGCACCACGGTCACCCAGCTGGTGCAGCAGCTGGAGGCACACCTGCGGCTGCGCCTGCTCAACCGCACCACGCGCCGGGTCAGCGTCACCACCGACGGTGCAGCCTACTACCCGCGCATCGCCCGCCTGCTGGCCGAGCTGGAAGAAGTGGAGGGCGGGCTGGGCGACGCGGCCACCCAGCCACGCGGGCGGCTGCGCGTGGATGTGCCCGGGCCGTACGCGCGGTTGCGGCTGGTGCCGGCGTTGCCGGATTTCCAGGCGCGCTACCCGGAGATCCAGCTGGACATCGGCGTCAGCGACCGCGAGGTCGACGTCATCGCAGACAACGTCGATTGCGTGATCCGGGGTGGCACCCCGGCCGACCCGGCACTGGTGGCGCGACCGCTCGGCGCGCTGCCGATCGGTTTCCACGCCGGTACGGGCTATGTGCAGCGCTTCGGCCTGCCGACCGACCCGCGCGCGCTGGAAGGACCCGACCACCACATGATCGGCTTCCTCAGCCCGCGCAGTGGCCGGGCGCGGGTGTTCAGCGCACAGCGCGGCGATGAGCGCGTTGAGGTGCAGGGCCGCTATACGGTCGGCTTCGATGATGGAAATGCCTATCTGGCCGCTGCGTTGGCGGGGTTGGGCGTGGTGGCGCTGCCCAGCTACATGGCCGAACCGCACGTGGCGCGCGGCGAGCTGCTGCCGGTGTTGCAGGACTGGCAGCTGCCGCCGATGCCGATGCATGTGATGTTCCCGCCGAACCGGCACATGAGCCAGCGGCTGCGGGTGTTCATCGATTGGGTGGTGGAAGCGTTGGGGTGAGTGCATCGGTCGCGTGCGAGAATCGGCGTGCACGTACTGGAGAACGCACACCCTGATGAGCCGCATCGTTGCACTGGATACCGAAACCACCGGCATCTCCCACCGCCTGGGGCACCGGGTGATCGAAATCGGTGCCGTCGAACTGATCGATGGCCAGCTCACCGGCCGCCAGTTCCACACCTACCTGCAGCCGCAGCGCAAGGTGGATTGGGGCGCACAGCGCGTGCACGGCATCAGCGATGCGATGCTGGTGGGCAAGCCGCTGTTCTCCAGCAAGGCGGCCGAACTGCTGGAGTTCCTGCGCGGCAGCGAGATGGTCGCGCACAACGCTACCTTCGATGTGGGCTTCCTGGACAACGAGCTGCGCCTGTCCGGCATCCCCGGCACGCTGGCCCAGCACTGCCGCATCACCTGCAGCCTGAAGCTTGCGCGGGGACGCTGGCCGGGTCAGGGCAACAAGCTGGATGATGTGCTGCAGCGCCTGCGCATTCCCAGCCAGCGCGGCCTGCATGGCGCGTTGAAGGATGCGCACCTGCTGGCGCAGGTGATTCCGCACCTGCGCTGAGGCTTGGCCGCTGTCACACCGGCCGCAACCATCGCTCGATCATTGCAACGCCACAGGCCACCCCGTCCTCATGGCGCATCGCCACGCCCAGGGCCGCCGCGCGTGCGCGTGTTGCGTCGGTTTCAACGAAGGTGATGGCCGCTGCCAGCGTCGCTGCATCCAGTCGCTTCGCTGACAGCGGCGCCGGTGCCACCCGCAACCGATACAGGCGATCGGCCCAGAAGAACTGATCCGCGGCGAACGGCATCACCAGCGAGGGAATGTCGGCGCGGCAGGCCGAATGCGTGGTGCCGCTGCCACCGTGGTGGATGGCAAATGCGCAACGCGGGAACAGCGCTTCGTGTGGAGTCGGCCCCAGTACGAAGACCGAATCGGGCAAGCGCATCGCAGGCAGTCCCACCCAGCCAGGAAACAGCAGCACCCGGCGTGGCGCCAGCGCCTGCAGCAGGGCCGGCAACACGCGCTCGCGATCAAAGCCGGTCATGCTGCCGAAGCCCAGATACACCGGCGCCGGGCCGGCATCGAGGAAGGCCTGCAGATCGGCCGGGGGTATCCAGGGCGCATCAGGAAGGCGCCATTGGCCACAGACGATGTGGTCGGCCGGCCAATCCGCCGGTGGCGGCAGCAGCTGCGGCGAGATGCCATAGAGCATCGGCAGGCCGGGCCACAGCGAGCGGCGCGGCGATTGCCCCAGCTGCTTGCGGGCTGCGTTGATCGGCCGACGGAACTGGCGCCAGATCAGGCCGTTGACCAGCCCATAGCTGGCGCGGTTCAACCAGCCCGGCGAGCGTCCCGGTGGCAGGAACGGAGAGCGGAAGGCCCGCGTCGGGGTCAGCGGGATCATGCCGGTGCCGATGACCGGCAGTCCGCGGCGTTCGCCCACGCTCATGCCGACAAAGGCCGCCAGGCCACCGGTCAGAATCGCATCGCAGCCTTCGGCAGCGGCATCGGCCTGGCGCATCCAGCCGCTGACATGCTGCAGCGCCATCCGTGCCAGCCCGCTACTGGCGGCGGCAACACCGTTGCCACGCGAGACCAGCGCGACCACTTCGTCATGGATGTCACCTTCAAGAGCCGCATGGGGCACATCCAGTGCCTGCGCGCTGCCCAGGGTGCCGCCATCGGCAAGCAGTGTCACCTCGTGGCCTGCGCCGATCAGCCCATGGCAGAGCATGGCCAGGGGACGCGTATCGCCTTCGGTTCCGTAGGTCAGGGCCAGCAGCCGCATGGAAAGCTCCGCAGTGAACCGGAGCAGTATGCCGGTTGGCGGGCTCCCGGCCCTGCCGGTTCAGCCGCAGCCTGTGGGTAACTTGCGCAAGTGCTTGAACCCGTGCATAATGCGCGGCTCGCTGTGTCCGGTTTTCTACCGGGCGGCGCCCCCGGGAGCACGTCCCCGGCCGCCCAACGCCAGCGTAACCCTTTGATTCTCTTGACGTGTGGTGGGCAACCATCGAGGCCGCCGTCTCCCGGGCTACGGGCTGACAACTACTACTATCGAGGTGCGCAATGTCCCGCGTATGCCAGGTTTCCGGCAAGCGAGTGCAGACGGGTAACAACGTCTCGCACGCCAACAACAAGACCCGTCGTCGTTTCCTGCCGAATCTGCACGAGCGCCGTTTCTGGGTGGCCAGCGAGAACCGCTGGGTCAAGCTTCGTGTTTCCGCGCATGCACTGCGCACCATCGACAAGAACGGCATTGATTCCGTTCTGGCTGAGCTGCGTGCGCGCGGCGAAAAGGTCTGAGGAGTAAAGCATCATGGCAGGCAAGCGCGATAAGGTCCGTATGATTTCCTCGGCCGGTACCGGCCACTTCTACACGACCGACAAGAACAAGAAGAACACCCCGGGGAAGATGGAATTCCTGAAGTACGATCCGGTCGTGCGCAAGCACGTCCTGTACAAGGAAGGCAAGATCAAGTAATCCGCAAGGATTGCTGGTCCCCGCGAAGAAACCCGCCCTTGTGGCGGGTTTTTTCATGCCCGATGTTCCCGTGGTGGGCGCCTGTGGGTGCCGACCGTTGGTCGGCACACTCCCTCCACCCCCCGGTAGGTGCCAACCTTGGTTGGCACGCTGCTTCAACGCAGTCGAGCGCGGCTCGACTCTACAAAGGCCGGTGGGCAGAATGGCCCATCACCTCCCGACGGGCGACACGATGCTGTTCGAGTGGTTGCTGGGTTCCTACCTGCTGCTGATCGACTGGCTGATCCGGCTGGTCGCGCTGTGCTGGATTCCCACCCGCACCACGCCCGGCGCGGCGCGCAGCTGGCTGCTGCTGGTCGGCTTCGTACCGCTGCTGGGCCTGCCGCTGTACCTGCTGTTCGGCCATCCGTGGCTGTCGCGCGAGCGCATCCGCCGCCAGGCCGAGGCCTCGCAGGTGATCCGCGAGGAGCAGGCGCTCCAGCATCGCCTGCGCTGGACCCCACAGCCCGACACCGCCAGCGCCGAGATCGTGCCGTTGGTGCAGCGCCAGGGCGATTTCATGCCGGTGCACGGCAACGCCGTCGATCTGCTGACCGACTACGACGAGTCGCTGCACACGCTGATCGCCGACATCGACCAGGCCGAAGACCGCGTGCACCTGCTGTACTACCTGATGTTCGATGACGCGGTCGGCGAGGCCATTGTCGAGGCCTTGCAGCGTGCCGCCGCGCGTGGCGTGCAGTGCCGCGTGCTGCTCGATGCGGTGGGCGCCAAGCGTGGCCTGCGCGTCTATCGCAAGCGCCTGCAGGCGCGCGACATCGAAGTGCGCGCGATGCTGCCCGGTGGCCTGCGCTGGCGTCGCAGCGGACGCATGGACCTGCGCAACCACCGCAAGATCGCGGTGATCGACAACGAAGTGGCCTATGTCGGTTCGCAGAACCTGGCGGGCCCGCAGTTCGTGCCGGGCCACCCGAACCGCGAGCTGGTGGCGCGCGTGCGCGGCCCGGCGGTGGCGCATCTGGAAGCCGTATTCGCCAGCGACTGGTACATGGAGACCGGCCAGCGCCTGGATGTGATCACCGATGTGCCCGAATGCGGCGACGACATCGCCACCCAGCTGCTGCCCAGCGGCCCGGCCTACCCGTACAGCAACGCGCGCGACGCGGTAGCCGCGCTGATCCACCTGGCGCGACGCCGGCTGGTGATGGTCACCCCGTACTTCGTGCCGGACGAAGCCACGCTCAGCGCCTTGCGCATTGCGGCGTTGTCCGGCGTGCAGGTGCAGCTGATCCTGTCTGCCAGCAACAACCAGCGGCTGACGTCGTGGGCGCAGGAGGCCTACTACGATGAGCTGCTGCGCTGTGGCGTGCGCATCGCGCTGTACGAGCCGCAGTTCCTGCACGCCAAGCACATGAGCGTGGATGAGGACATCGCCGTGCTCGGCTCGATCAACATGGATATCCGCTCGTTCGCGCTGAATGCCGAGATCGGCCTGATCTGCTACGACCGCGCGCTGGTGCAGCAGCTGTGCGCGATCGAGGATGGCTACCTGCGCGAGTCGCGGCAGCTGGACCTGCAGCAGTGGCGCAGCCGTCCCACGTGGCGGCGCAGCCGCGAAGGTATTGCACGGCTGGCCGATGCGTTGATGTGAAGCAATGCCGGCCGCCCATTCCGGCAATCCTGCCTGTCATCGCCGATGGCCTACAATCGGCACATGACTGATTCACCGCGTAATGGCGAACTGGACCTGGCGATCATCGGTGGTGGTGCGGCCGGGGTGCTGGTGGCGATCCAGGTATTGCGCCAGGCGAATGCGCCGCTGGCGCTGGCCATCTTCGAACCCGCCTCGCAGCTGGCCCAGGGCATCGCCTATGCCACGCCGTGGCCGGAGCACCTGCTGAACGTGCCGGCGGCGAAGATGAGTGCGTTTGCCGACCAGCCCGGCGATTTCCTCGACCACCTGATGGCCGCCAATGCCTACCCGGGCGAGGCGCGCGAGGCGCTGGGCGAGCGCTACGTGTGCCGCCACTACTTTGCTGCCTACCTGCAGCAGCGCCTGCAGGAGGCTGCTGCGACCAACCCGGCACAGCTGCAGGTGATTGCGCAGCCGGTGCTGGGCCTGCAGCCGGATGACCATGGCTACCAGCTGACACTCGGCGATGGCAGCACGCTGCACGCCGCGCAGGCGGTGCTGGCCACCGGCAACAGCATGCGGCCGCTGCCGGTGGCCGGTGCCGAGGCACTGCCAGCCGATGACGTGATCGAGGCCTGGGACTACGACGGCGTGCGCACCCTGGCCGGCGAGCAGGCCGTGGCCATCGTCGGGTCCGGCCTGAGCATGGCCGACACCGTGTTGGCATTGGTCGCCGCCGGCCACACCGGCCCGCTGCATGTGATCTCGCGCCACGGCCTGCTGCCGTTGCCGCATGCGCATGGTGGCCTGCCCACGTTCGACCCGGCCACGCTGCTGCCGATGAACCTGCGCCAGCGCCTGCGCGCGTTGCGTGGGTTCGCACGCCAGGCACAGGCCGACGGCCTGCCGTGGCAGGGCGTGATGGACCGTATCCGTCCGCACGGGCAGGCGCTGTGGTGCAGCCTCGACGCGGCCGACCAGCGCCGCTTCCTGCGCCATGTGGTGCGCTACTGGGATGTGCATCGCCACCGCATCGCCGAAGAGGTCGACGCACAGCTGCAGGCGCTGATCGAAAGCGGCCAACTGCGTATCCACCGATCCCGCCTGCAACGCGTCGGCCGCGAAGGCGATGCCCTGCGGCTGTCGGGTCGCGATGCCACCGGCAATGAACAGCAGTGGACGATCAGCGGCGTGATCAACGCTACCGGCGTGGAAACCCGCGCCAGTGCGCTGCGCAACCCGCTGCTGCAGCAGCTGCAGGCCGATGGCCTGGCCCGCCCCGGCCCGCATGGGCTGGGCCTGGACAGCACGGTGCCGGGCGATCGCCTGTGTGCCGCCGGTGGCCAACCGCAGGCGCGGCTGGGCGTGCTCGGCAGCCTGCGCATCGGCAGCCTGTGGGAAAGTCTGGCGGTGCCTGAACTGCGTCAGCAGGCGCAGGCACTGGCCACCCAGGTGGTCGCAGGAGCCGCGACGGCGATGCCGTAAAATGGGGGCATGGATGTCTCCCACCTGCTTGATGGCCTGAACCCGGCCCAGCGCGAAGCCGTCTCCGCTCCCCCCGGCCACCACCTGGTGCTGGCCGGTGCCGGTTCCGGCAAGACCCGCGTACTCACCCACCGCATCGCCTGGCTGCATGAAGTCGAAGGCGTGCCGACCCACGGCATTTTCGCGGTGACCTTCACCAACAAGGCGGCCGGCGAAATGCGCCACCGCATCGACGCCCAGCTGCCCAACGGCAGCCGTGGCATGTGGATCGGTACCTTCCACGGCCTGGCCAACCGCCTGCTGCGCCTGCACTGGCAGGACGCGAAGCTGCCTGAAGGCTTCCAGGTGATGGACTCGGACGACCAGCTGCGGCTGGTCAAGCGCGTGGTGCAGGCGCTGGAGCTGGACGACGGCAAGTACCCGGCCAAGCAGATCGCGTGGTGGATCAACGCGCAGAAGGACGAGGGCCGTCGCCCGCAGCACATCCAGCCCGAGCCGCATGATGCGTGGCTGGAAACCATGCGCCAGGCCTATATCGAATACCAGGCACGCTGCGACCGCGCCGGCCTGGTCGACTTCGCCGAGCTGCTGCTGCGCGCGCATGAACTGCTGCGCGACAACCCGGCGCTGCTGTCGCACTACCGTGCCCGCTTCCGCGAGATCCTGGTGGACGAGTTCCAGGATACCAATGCCATCCAGTACGCCTTCGTGCGCGTGCTGGCCGGCGATTCCGGCCACGTGTTCGTGGTCGGCGACGATGACCAGGCCATCTACGGCTGGCGCGGCGCCAAGGTCGAGAACGTGCAGGGCTTCCTGCGTGATTTCCCAGGTGCGCAGACCATCCGCCTGGAACAGAACTATCGCTCCACTGCCAACATCCTCGGCGCTGCCA
This sequence comes from Stenotrophomonas sp. YJH_SMC_64, assembly GCF_059371375.1. Lineage (NCBI taxonomy): Bacteria > Pseudomonadati > Pseudomonadota > Gammaproteobacteria > Lysobacterales > Lysobacteraceae > Stenotrophomonas > Stenotrophomonas sp. YJH_SMC_64. Next base: position 16,224 of record NZ_JCAFUN010000014.1, read on the forward strand.
ATGCGGTGATCGCGCACAACCCGGATCGCATCGGCAAGCAGCTGTGGACCGACAGTGGCGACGGAGAACCGATCGACCTGTACGCGGCGTACAACGAGATGGACGAGGCGCGCTACATCGTCGAGCGTGCCCGCCAGTGGGTACGCGATGGTGGCAGCTACACCGAAGTGGCCGTGCTCTACCGCAGCAACGCACAGTCGCGCGCGCTTGAAGAGGCGCTGCTGAGCGAACAGGTGCCCTATCGCGTGTACGGCGGCATGCGCTTCTTCGAACGGGCCGAAATCAAGGACGCGCTGGCTTACCTGCGCCTGCTGTCCAACCGCAACGATGACGCCGCCTTCGAGCGCGCGGTCAACACGCCTACCCGGGGCATCGGCGACCGCACGCTGGACGAAGTGCGCCGCGAGGCGCGCGCGCAGGGCATCTCGCTGTGGGAAGCAACGATGCTGGTCACCCAGGGCAACGCGCTGGCCGCACGCGCGCGCAATGCACTGGCCGGCTTCCTGGGGCTGGTCAACGAGCTGCAGGCGCAGACCGTGCACATGACCCTGGCCGAGCGCGTGGACCACGTGTTGGCCCGCTCGCAGCTGCGCGAGCACTGGAGCAAAGAAAGCCGCAATTCGCTGGATTCGGAATCGCGCACCGACAACCTCGACGAACTGGTCTCGGTCGCTTCGCGCTTCGTGCGCCGCGCCGACGACATCGAGGAAGTGGGCGAGGACATGGACGAGCTGGTCGCGTTCCTGGCCTACGCCGCGCTGGAGGCCGGTGAAGGCCAGGCGCAGGCCGGCGAGGACGGCGTGCAGCTGATGACCCTGCATTCGGCCAAGGGCCTGGAATTTCCGCTGGTGTTCCTGGCAGGCATGGAAGACGGCCTGTTCCCGAGTGCACGTTCGCTGGAGGAAAGCGGGCGGCTGGAAGAAGAGCGCCGCCTGGCCTACGTCGGCATCACCCGCGCGCGCCAGAAGCTGGTGCTGAGCTATGCCGAATCGCGCCGCATCCATGGTCAGGACAACTACAGCCTGCCGTCGCGCTTCCTGCGCGAGATTCCGCGCGAGCTGCTGCACGAAGTGCGCCCGAAGGTGCAGGTCTCGCGGCCGGCCTCGATGGGCGCCAGCCGGGTGATGGGCCATGCCTCGATCGAGGCGCCGCCAGTCAAGCTCGGCGCGCTGGTCACCCATCCCAAGTTCGGCGAAGGCATGGTGACCGACTACGAAGGCAGCGGCGCCCACGCCCGCGTGCAGGTCGAGTTTGCCGACGCCGGCAGCAAGTGGCTGGTGATGGCCTACGCCAACCTGACGGTGATCTGATCACCGTCGGGGGGCGGGATCCCTGTAGAGCCGAGCCATGCTCGGCTGCTGTTGGCGGGGAAGAACAGCCGAGCATAGGCCCGGCTCTACAAAAGCGGTTGGACGTTACACGTATGGGGTCAGAGCCCTTTTCCGTTGGAAGAGGGATCCGACCCCGATTAGGCTGCGCCCATGACCCGCAACGTGCTCTTCCTCTGCAGCCAGAACCGCCTGCGCAGCCCGACGGCCGAGCAGGTATTCGCCGATTGGCCGGGCATCGAGACCGCCTCGGCCGGGCTGCTGGCCGACGCCGAGGAAGTGCTCAGCCCTGAGCTGCTGCAGTGGGCGGACCTGGTGTTCGTGATGGAGAAGGCGCACCGCAACCGCCTGTCCAGCCGCTACAAGACATGGATGAACGGCAAGCGGGTGATCTGCCTGGATATTCCGGACGACTACGAGTACATGGACCCGGTGCTGGTGGAGTTGCTGAAGCGCAAGGTGACGCCGTTCCTGCGTTGAGCGTTGGTGGTGTAGAGCCGAGCCCATGCTCGGCTGCTTCTGGCGGGAAAGGCAACCGAACATGGCTCGGGTCTACCAGAAAGACAGAGCGTCAGTCCTGCGCCTTTGAACCGGCCGTCGCATCCTGTTCGGACATCGACTGCTGCAGGCTGCTGGTGAAACTCTTTACCGCGCGCTCCAGTGCGATTTCCCAGTTCTCGCGTGATGGCACCTGGAAGATGTTCGCGCCATGCCCGGTGGCGGTGAAGGTACGGGTCTGGCCTTCCTTCCGCGCAACGACCTGCACCGAAATGTCGGCCAGCATCTGTTGTGTGGATGACACCATCCGGAAGAAGTTCGCCGGCATCTTGACCGAGAAATCGGTGAGCGAGGCCTCCAGTTGCGTACATGAGGTTTCGCACTGATCGGCGGTGCGATAGCCCATGTTTCGCAATGCCTGGATCATGATTGCGCGTGTCTTGTCCGCCGCTGTGGTGGACTCGATGGAGACAAGGACGCCGTTGCCTTGACGAACCACCCCGGCAATGTTCTTCGCACGGTCGGCTGCCGCAACTTCCGGGTAATAGACCGGACGGACGTCGCGCACCGGCCCCACCACCACTACCGGACCCTCTTCGGGATTCACCCGGATATCGGGCACGTTCACGCGCACCACTTCGGTGCGGATGCCGCAGCCGGTGAGGAGCAGCAGCAGCGAAAGACCAATGATCGACTTCATGTATTCCCCCTGTTGGAATGGTGTCCTTGCCATGCGCATTATCGCGTGGCTCGCCGGCAGCGGGAGTGTCGTTGGTCAGGGCAGGGAAAAGCAGCTGAGCATGGCTCAGCTCTACAATAGGCGGCGACATCTTCCAGGAACGCCCCCATGACCGAACCCACGCTGCACGTCACCGTGAAGTTGAACGCCCGGCTGCAGCCCGAGCATCGCCACGAACTGTTCGAGGACCCGCTCGACGCGCTGTTGCAGGCGGCCCAGGTGGGCGAGCTGACCGGTGGTGGCACTGCAATATCCGACCTCGGTGAAGTCGAGTACGGCGACATCGAAGTGGCGCTGGTCGATGCGGACGGCGTGCCGAAGCTGATCGACCTGCTGGAACAGCTGGGTGCACCGAAGGGTTCGCAGCTGCAGGGCGCGGGTGAAACCGACCGCAGCTTCGGCGTGACCGAAGGCCTGGGCATCTACCTGGATGGCCTGAACCTGCCGGACGAAGTCTACGAGCAGTGCGATTCCAACCACGTGTTCGAACAGCTGTCGGAGAACATCGACGGCCTGGGCGAGATCTGTAGCTGGTGGCAGGGCCCGACCGAGACCGCGCTGTACATGTACGGCGGATCGTTCGAAGCGATGCGTGATGCGATTGCCGAATTCGTGGGCAGCTATCCGCTGTGCCAGAACGCACGCGTGGTGCAGATCGCCTGAAGGTAGGGGGCGCTGAAGAGTCGAGCAAGCTCGACTCTACGGCAGCAGGTTATCGGCCGGCTGACTGCCGGGCGTTGTCGCGCAGTGCCATGTCCTTGCCGATCTGGTAGCCGCCGAACAGCACCGCCAAGGCGATGATCGCGGCGACCATGATGGACTTCTGGGAACTCCAGACGGGCGGCTTGTTGTCCTGCATGTCGGTCGTCCTTGGGCGCGGCAGTGCGCCGCCCGCCGAGCATGCGCCGCCCGACCGGTGCGTGCAAGCGGGCGGTGCGCACACGCCAATGCGCGGCGCCGGATTGATTCTGCTCAAGGCGCGGCCTGCACATCCGGTGTGCAATGGTGTCGTTCCCATCTGGCAGACCGCCACGGAGCCCCACCATGTACAAGCGCATCCTGATTGCCACCGACGGATCCGAGCTGGCCGACAAGGGCCTGGCCAAGGGCCTGGAGCTGGCCAAGGACCTCAACGCCGAGGTCGATATCGTGACTGTCTCCGAGCCGTGGGCCGTCGGCATGTACGACGCCATGGGCTGGAGCGTGGGCTACATGAACAGCCCCGAGTACAAGGCCGACCGCGAGGAAGGCGCGCAGAAGGTGCTGCAGCCGGCGCTGGCCAAGGCGGCCGAGCAGGGCATCACCGCCAATCCGGTGCACGTGCTGGACCGCTACGCAGCTGACGGCATCATCGAGACCGCCGGCGAGCGCAACAGCGACCTGATCGTGATGACCTCGCACGGCCGCCGTGGCGTGACCCGCGTGCTGCTGGGCAGCCAGACTGCCGAAGTGCTGGCACGCAGCACGCTGCCGGTGCTGGTCATCCGCTGATCCACACCCACTGATTCAAGCGTTCCCGGGGAGGGGACCCGACGCCGGCCGCAGGATGCGCGCCGGCGTTGTTTTTTGTCGGGGATCGGGGGGCGGATCCACGCATGGCGTGGATCTACTGATAGGCGGTCACCCACGCATGGCGTGGATCCACGTTCGTTGTCCCGGTAGATCCACGCCATGCGTGGATGGGCCGTGCCGATGGCCTTGAGGGGTCAGAGCCCTTTCCTGTGGAGAGGGATCCGACCCCGGTCACATCACCAGCTGTACAGCTTCCAGTACACCGGCGACACACCGTCCTTGTCGTTGTCGAAACGGCCATCGCCGTTCTTGTCGTACATGTAGAACGGAGCACCGCGCGATGGCGTCACCTTGACCATGCGCAGCTGGCCGGACACACGGTATTCCTCGATGACATCGCCGTTGTCCATGGTGCGCTTGGAGACATCGGCGCCCTTGACGTCCACCGGGGGAGCACCTGCGCCACCCATGCTGGCGCAGCCAGCGAGCAGGAGCAGGGAAGCCAGCATCAGGGTCTTCATCGGCGGGGGCCTTTGCCTGGAGAGAGCCCTGATTATGCCCCATCGCCAGGTGCGTGCCGTGTCGTCGCGGTGCAGGCACGGGCGCGTAGAATCGGCCCATGAGCAGATTAGTCCTGATCGACGGGTCCAGTTACCTGTACCGCGCGTTCCACGCGCTGCCGCCCCTGTCCAATGCACAGGGTGAACCCACTGGCGCACTGTTCGGCGTGGTCAACATGCTGCGTTCGACGCTGAAGGAACGCCCGGCCTACGTCGCGTTCGTGGTCGATGCGCCCGGCAAGACCTTCCGTGACGACCTGTACGACCAGTACAAGGCCAACCGCCCGCCGATGCCCGATGAGCTGCGCAGCCAGGTCGAGCCGATGTGCCGCATCGTCGAGGCGCTGGGCATCAGCATCCTGCGCGTCCCCGGCGTGGAAGCCGACGATGTGATCGGCACGCTGGCCCTCCAGGGCCTGGCGCAGGACCTGAAGGTGACCATTTCCACCGGCGACAAGGACTTCGCCCAGCTGGTGCGCCCGGGCATCGAGCTGGTCAACACCATGACCGGCAGCCGCATGGATTCGGATGCGGCGGTGATGGAGAAATTCGGCGTGCGCGCCGACCAGATCATCGACCTGCTGGCGCTGATGGGCGACACCGTCGACAACGTGCCGGGCGTGGAGAAGTGCGGGCCGAAGACCGCCGCCAAGTGGCTGGCCGAGTACCAGCACCTGGATGGGGTGATGGCGGCCGCGCCGACGATGAAGGGCAAGATCGGCGAAAACCTGCGCGCGGCGCTGGAGCGCCTGCCGCTGAACCGCGAGCTGGTGACCATCCGCACCGACCTGGCGCTGGACGCCAGCCCGACCACGCTGGCCCTGCGCGAGCAGGACGTGCCGGAGCTGACCGAGCTGTATGCGCGCTACGGCTTCACCCAGGCGCTGAAGGAGCTGGGTGCGCCGGTGCCGGCACCGGTGGCCGCCAGCGAGGCGACCCCGAGCCTGCGCGGCACTGCGGCCGGCTTCGCGCGTGGCAGCGTCGAGGCGCCCGCCGCCGGCACGCTGGATCCGGCACTGTCCGCGCCGGGTGAATACGAGACCGTGCTGAGCGCCGAGCAGCTGCAGGCCTGGGTCGAACGCCTGCAGCAGGCCGACCTGATCAGCTTCGATACCGAGACCGATGCACTGGACGCGATGCGCGCGCGGCTGGTGGGCATCAGCCTGGCCGTCGAGCCGGGCAGGGCGGCGTACATTCCGGTCGGCCACGATTACCCGGGTGCGCCGGCCCAGCTGCCGCTGCAGCAGGTGCTGGATGCACTGCGCCCGGTGCTGCAGGACCCTGCGAAGAAGAAGCTGGGCCAGCACGGCAAGTACGACCTGCATGTGCTGCGCCGCCACGGCGTGCAGGTGCAGGGCTACCACGACGACACCATGCTCGAGAGCTTCGTGCTCAATTCCACCGCCACCCGCCACGACATGGATTCGCTGGCGCTGCGCTACCTGGGCTACAGCACCATCAAGTTCGAGGACGTGGCCGGCAAGGGCGCCAAGCAGATTCCGTTCTCGCAGGTGGGCATCGACGAGGCCAGCCGCTACGCTGCCGAGGACGCCGACATCACCCTGCGCCTGCACCACGCGCTGCAGCCGCAGCTGCTGGCCGAGCCGGCGCTGGACAGCGTTTACCGCGGCATCGAGATGCCGCTGGTGCCGGTGCTGGCCAGCATCGAAGCCAACGGCGTGCGGGTCGACACCGACGAACTGCGCCGGCAGAGCCAGGACCTGTCTTCGCGCATGCTGGCCGCGCAGCAGAAAGCCACCGAGCTGGCCGGGCGCAGCTTCAACCTGGATTCGCCCAAGCAGCTGCAGGCGGTGCTGTTCGACGAGTTGAAGCTGCCGGCGGTGGTGAAGACCCCCAAGGGCCAGCCCAGCACCAATGAAGAGGCGCTGGAGGCGATTGCCGACCAGCACGAGCTGCCGCGCGTGATCCTGGAGTACCGCGGGCTGGCCAAGCTGCGCAGCACCTACACCGACAAGCTGCCGGAGATGGTCAACCCGGATACCGGCCGCGTGCATACCAGCTACCACCAGTCCGGAGCCGCCACCGGCCGCCTGTCCTCGTCGGACCCGAACCTGCAGAACATCCCGATCCGCACCGAGGACGGCCGTCGCATCCGCCGTGCGTTCGTGGCGCCGGAGGGCTTCCAGCTGCTGGCGGCCGACTATTCGCAGATCGAACTGCGGATCATGGCCCACCTGTCCGAGGACCCGGGCCTGGTGCGTGCCTTCGAGCAGGGCGCCGACGTGCACCGTGCCACCGCCGCCGAGGTGTTCGGGCGCACGCTGGAGGAAGTGACCCCGAACGAGCGCCGCGCCGCCAAGGCGATCAACTTCGGGCTGATGTACGGCATGAGCGCCTTCGGCCTGGCCCGCAACCTGGGCATCGACCGTGGCCAGGCGCAGGACTACGTGGCGCTGTACTTCAGCCGCTACCCGGGCGTGCGCGATTTCATGGAGCGGATGCGCCAGCAGGCCCGCGACCAGGGCTATGTGGAAACCCTGTTTGGTCGTCGCCTGTACCTGAACGACATTCATGCACGTAACCAGGGCCTGCGCGCCGGTGCCGAACGCGCGGCGATCAACGCGCCGATGCAGGGCACCGCCGCCGACATCATCAAACGCGCGATGGTGGACGTGGACCAGTGGCTGCGTGACAGCGGCGCACCGGCACGGATGATCCTGCAGGTGCACGATGAACTGGTGTTCGAAACCGAAAGCAGTTTCGTTGAAGACTTGCGTTTGCAGGTGGTCGAGCGCATGTCGCAAGCGGCCAAACTGCGGGTGCCGCTGGTGGTCGATACCGGCGTCGGCAACAACTGGGACGAAGCGCACTGAGGGCATTTCAGGCCGAAAACGACGTGAATTCGTTCATTCGTCAGAGGTTTCTGACTCGATCATGAATGTTGTCCTGATCGAGGTTCATTAAATTGGGCCCCTTCACGAACCGTTAGTGTTCGGAGTGCTTCTATAACTCTCGACAGGCGCAACGCCTGTTGTGGATCTCTCCCATCCCCTGGAGCAGATCTCGGAACGGGGACTCCTCCCCAAGTGCCCGTTCCCCGGCCCCGTTGACCTCCCCCTGGTCAGCGGGGCTTTTTATTTGTGCCGCCGCAGCACCAGAGATGGGGTCAGATCCTTGGTGCTAGGCTGGGCTACCGTTCCACAGGGGAAGACCATGCCCGACCTGTTCGCACTGGCAATGCCGTGGTGGGAGTTCATCCTGCGCGCGGTGGTGGTCTATGTCGTGGTGCTGGGCATGGTCCGGCTTGGCGGCAAGCGGGCTCTAGGGCAGATCACGCCCTTCGACGTGCTGTTGATCGTGCTGCTGGGCAATGCGGTGCAGAACGCGCTGCTGGGCACCGATACCTCGCTGGGCGGCGGCCTGCTGCTGGCCGCGACCCTCATCCTGCTCAACTATGGGGTGGGCTGGCTGACCATCCGGAATCGACGCATGGAGCGGATGATCGAAGGAGAACCTACCGTAATCGCGCGCGATGGCCGGCTTTTGGAGGGTGTTCTCCGCCGCGAACTGATCAGCCGGGCCGATTTCGATGCTGCGTTGCGCCAGCAGGGTGGCCTGCGGATCGAGGATGTGCAGATCGCCCTGCTGGAGACGACCGGGCACATCACCATCCTTCCGCGAAAGGGCACCTGATCGTGCAGCACCGAGCATGGGCTCGGCGCTACAGGGCATCATTCACGGTGTGCAGCGGGTAGTGCCGGCTGCCGGTTTGCGCTCGTAATAGGCGAATCGATTGCCGCTGTCGATACCGACCAGGTTGCCGTTCTGCAGCAGCTGCAGCACGAAGTCGCTGCCGATATCGCGGTGGATGAGGATGCGGCCATCGCGCAGGCTTGCCCGCAGTGGCTGTTCGCGGCCACCGGCCTCAACCACACCACCCTCGAGGAAACGCAGCTGCGACAGCACGCTGCGCTCGGCTTCAAAGCTGCCACAGGGCAGTGCGGCAGCCGGCACCGGCGTGAGCGCTGCCGCGGGGGCGGTGGCGAGAACGGCAAGGTCCTTGGCCGGACCGCAGGCCGGGGCATCCGCGCGCTGTGCACAGGATCGCTGCAGCGCATCGCGGGCCTGCTGCAGGCGGCCACTGCTCCACAAGGTTTCGGCGGTGTCGGCGCAGAACGTTTCGCCCTGTTGCACGCGGCAAAGGTCGATCAGTTCATCAAGCTGTGCAGGTGGCAGAGGCGCATCCACGGAATGCTGCAGGCCGAGCAGGGCCTTGCCCATCATTTCCGAGGCAATCTCCTTGGCTGCCGTCATGCAACCCTCGGCGTCGAACGAGGGCAGCTCCTCCCTGCAGATCTCGGGAATCGGCGGTTCTTCCTCTCTGGGCGCTGCGTCCCTGGCCTGCTGCTGGTAGGTCTCCAGCAGGCGCATGCAGGCTGCGCCCACGCCCTCGGCGCACCAGGCGTGCAGTTTCACGGGTGCGGCCTCTGGCAGCGCCTCCAGGCACTCGGAGGTGTTCATCACGCAACCGTCCTCGACGGGCTGCGGCATCGTCTTGCAGGCGGCGGCGTGCTCACGGGTGAACTCGCGATAGGGCGTGCTGATCGTGCGGTCGTTGTCCGAGAAGTACCAGTTTTCCAGCTGGCCCGTGGACAGGTTGCCGGTACCGAGCACGTCTTCCTGGCGGGCGATGCGCAGCTCCTCGGTGGCCTGGTAGGGGCCGGACAGGAAGCCGTGGCCTTCGCTCTCCAGGGTCAGCGTGGTGTTGCCGCTGCTGTCCTTGTAGGTGCCGCAGGCCATCGACTGCGCGGCGGCCGGCAGGCTGGCCGAGGCCAATGCAAGCAACAGCAGGGAGCGCCAGCCCGCAGCGCGGGGGCGGGGGGAAACAGCGGCGGGCATGGGGTCATCCTTGAAGGAAGTGAGCAGGGACTGTCCGGTGCAGGGCGCACCACAGGCAGGAGAGGGCGCCACGGGTCAGGCGTGGCGCCGGAAGATCAGAGCCAGTCGCGCGGCACCAGATAGTCGGCCAGGCGCGCCTCGGCGCTGCCCGCTTCCGGGACGAAGCCGTACTCCCAGCGCACCCGCGGCGGCAGGCTCATCAGGATGCTCTCGCTGCGGCCGCCGCTCTGCAGGCCGAACAGCGTGCCGCGGTCGTAGACCAGGTTGAACTCCACGTAGCGGCCGCGGCGGTACAGCTGGAACTCGCGCTCGCGCTCGCCATGCGCGGTGTCCTTGCGCTGCTGCACGATCGGCAGGTAGGCGTCGAGGAAACCATCGCCGACCGCACGCAGATAAGCGAAATCGCGCTCGAAGTCGCCGTGCAGGTCGTCGAAGAACAGCCCGCCGACGCCGCGCGTTTCATTGCGGTGGCGCAGGAAGAAGTACTCATCACACCAGCGCTTGTGCGCGGCATAGCGTTCGTCGCCGAACGGAGCACACAGATCGCGTGCCACCTTGTGCCAGTGCTGCACGTCCTCGTCGAACGGATAGAACGGGGTCAGGTCGAAGCCGCCGCCGAACCAGCTGGCCACCACTTCACCGTCGCGCTGTGCCTGGAAGAAGCGCACGTTGGCATGGGTGGTCGGCACGTAGGGGTTGAGCGGGTGGAACACCAGCGACACGCCGGTGGCGCGCCAGGAGGCGCCGGCCAGTTCCGGGCGGTTGGCCGAGGCCGACGGCGGCAGGCGGCTGCCGGACACATCGGAAAAGCCGATACCGGCCTGCTCGAACACCGCGCCGTCGCGCAGCACGCGGGTGCGCCCACCGCCGCCCTCGGCACGCTGCCACAGGTCTTCCTGGAAGCGGGCCCGGCCATCGACGGCCTCGATCGCCGCACAGATGCGGTCCTGCAGGTCGGTGAGGTAGGCGCGCACGCGCTCGAATTCGTTCATGGCGCGTACTTTACCGCAGGGCCCGCCCGAAGCTGCGGACAGGCCCTGGCCGGCTCAGCGCTTGCGGTTGGAATGGCGTGGCGGCGGGGTGTCGTCTGATGCCGCGTCATCGGCCGCCTTCTGCAGCGCGCGGCCCAGATCGATCAGTTCCCAGTTCTGGGTGCCGAGCACGTCGCAGGCCACGTGCAGGCCACTGCGGTCGGCCTTGCACAGCCGGTCCAGCAGTGCATGTGCATCCACCTCGGCATCGTTGCCCTGGGCCGTGACCAGGTTCTCGCAGCCCTCGCGGACGCCGGCGCGGCAGACCGTGGTGTAGTGCTCGGCGGCCTGCAGCCAGTGCCCGGACAGCGCAAGGCGGTTGCCGAGTACGTTGCAGCCCTGCAGCTTGCCCTGCGCGCAGCAGGCTTCCGCCCCGCCGGCAGCGAGCGCCTGCGGGCAATCCTGGGGTAGCGGCAGCACGGTGTACTGCTTCGGTGCACTGCAGCGGCCCGGGCCATCGCCAGTGGGGGTGAACACCTGGAAGCGGGTCCAGGTATCCAGGCCCAGCAGTTGGCCGCCAGGCAGCGGACGCAGCACGAAGTCGCCGCCCCTGTCGTGGCGGATGCGGATGTCGCCCTCTTCGACGCGGGCGCGGAGATGACTGTTCCAGCCAACGCCGACCAGGCCGTTGTCACCGAAGTCCAGCGTGTCCATCAGACCGCCATCGGCCCGGTAGTTGCCGCAGGGCAGGGCCGTTGCCGGTTGCGGTTGCAATGATGCGCCCAGCGCCTGCAACGCCGGCAGACGCTCGCAGGTGGCGGTGTCGTTGCCCGGTGTACAGGCCGCAGCCAGCGCCTGCACCGCCAGCAGGGGATCTCCCGCGTCCCAGGACAGTTCGGCCACCCGCTCGCAGAAGCCGCCATGCGCTACCTCGCGGCACAGCCGCAACAACTGTTGCCGCCGCTCAGCCGGAATGATCACCGGCACGGTCGGCGCCGTCATCGTCACCATGGCTTCGGTCATGGCTGCCGTCATCGCGGCCTTGACCAGCTGCGCCTGCACTGCGGGGTCGGCCTCGAGCGCGGCGGCACATGCCGGGGTTTCCTGTTCGAAGCCACCGTTGTCACAGGCAGCGGGGAGCTTGATACCGGACAGGGCGGCGTCGAGGGCCGCCTTCTGCTGGACAGGATCGGCTTCGACGACAGGTTTAGCCTCCTCATGCCAACGATCAGCCAGTTGCAGGCACATGCCGGGCACGCCTTCCCGACACCCTGCTTCCAGCGTGGCCGGAGTGGCTTCGTGACGGTTGTCCAGGCAGGCCACGGCATTGGCCAGGCAGCTGCCTTCAGCCGGCGTGGTTGCTGCGGCGCACTGTTCGGGGGCCAGCAGGATGTAGGTCGTGCCATCCACCTCGACCGTGCGGCCACGGTCGCGCACCTGCAGCGCGCTGGGCAGGCCATGTTCCAGGTTCACCAGTTGCAGCTTTCCGTCGATCTGCTGGAACGCGACCGGAGACGGCGCACTGCCGAAGTGCTTCTGCTCGCCACGGTTGGGTGAGCTGATGCGCAGCGTGCTGCTGCCTTCGTCGGCCTTGAACAGGCCGCATTGTGGTGACTGTGCGGCGGCCATCGGTGCGGCCAGCAGCAACGCCCAGGCCAGCCAGCGCTGGCGCGGTGCGGGTGAATGCATGTCGTCTCCTTGACGATCGAACGGGAAACTCCAGGCGCTACGGCGAACCAGGGCCCTCGCGCGGGGGCGTACATTCTGCCGTGCCGGGCACGGGCTGGTAACGCTGGTAGGCGGTCTGCGCATCCATGCCGAGCAGATCGCCGTTGCCGAACTGGCGCAGCACAAGGGTTTCGCCGTTCTGCTGCAGGTGGATGGCGCCGTTCTGCAGGCGGGCCCGGGTGCCATCGCCGAAGTCGAGCCTGTCGATCACGCCTCCATCGGCCTGGTAGCGGCCGCAGGGCACCTGCTGGGCCGGGACGAGGCGCAGGTCAGCGCCGGGACCGCGCAGCGGTGCGATGCGTTCGCAGGCGCTGGTGCGGCCGGCATCGCAGACCACCTGCAGCGCCTGCACCGCCAATGCGGGCTCCAGCGCGATCAGCTGCTGTGCGGCTACTTCGACGCAGAAGCGGCCACCACGTTGCTGCAGGCACAACTGCTGCAGGCGATCGCGTGCAGCGGCCGGAAGCGGTGAATCCGGCATGTCTTCGTCTTCCTGTTGCAGGCGTTCACCGACCTTCTGCATGGCGGCGGCCAGCGCATCGCCGGTCAGCGTCTCGCAGGCCTGTGGGTCATGGCCGGGCGTGTGTTCGCGGCAGATGGGCGGGCGTTCGAAGCGCGCGGGGCTGGTGTCATCGCTGCCGACTACAGTTGTTCCATCGCGAAGCTGGCGCAGCAGCGCCGAGCAGCCCGCGCCAACGCCTTCGCTGCACGCACGCTGGGCCTGGCCGGGTGAGGCCGTGGGCAGCCGTGCAACGCAGTGGCTGCCGGCGACGCGGCAGCTGCCGTCCATCGCGCTGGGCTCGCTGGCGCAGGTGCGGGACTGGCGCAGGGTGTAGAGCACCACCCCGTCGTGCTCGATGCGCTGCCCATCGGCGCTGATCCGGATCGGCTGCGCCACGCCATCGTCGAGCATGACCAACCGCGTCTGTGCCGCACCGCGATTAACCCACAGCGGCTGCGGCTCGCTGCCCTCATCGTGGTGGTAGCCGCTGCCGGGAGTGGTGAACACCAGCGCCATGCCGCCATCGGCGCTGCGGTACTCGCCACATTGCAGCGCATCGGCGCCGGCAGGCAGCGCAGTCAACAGCAGCAATGCGGGGAGAAGGGGCAGCAAGCGCAAGCGACGGTCCTTGTCGTGCGGGAAAGGGGTGTGGCTCAGTGAAAGCGCGAGCGGATGTCCGGCCGCAACAGGCGCCAGGCCAGCCAGCCCTGCAGGCCGAGGAGCACCAATGACATGGCCACCACGGTCAGCGTGATCAACCAGCGTTTCAGATGGAGTTCCTGCTGCAGGACGGCGTCGTCGGAGAGAAACGGGATGACATCACGCATGAACACGTCCAACCAGCCGGCGACCGCAAAGTTGGCCAATGCGCTCAGCAGCAGGATCACCACAAAGCTCCACAGGCCCCAGCTGCGCTCGCGCAGCAGGCCCCAGCTGGCCAGCGTCGAGGCCAGGCACAGCAGCGCGGCAATCATCGACGCGGCCACCGGATGCGCCAAAAGCCAGGTCAGGCTGTGCAGGTGCTGGTCTTGTACTTCCCTCTCAACCAGATGCCAGATCGGAAGGTTGCGCAGCGGCCACAGCAGCAGCCCCTGCATCACGAAGTACACCGTGAGCAGCAGCGACAGCCAGAACGAAGCGTGTGCGATCGGGCGCACCCAGGCGTGATAGGTCGGCTGGACCAGCGAGGGAATCGGCGGGATCGACATTGACATCCGGTGTCCTTGCAATCGGTGCCCGCGCGATCAGCGGGCCGTCACCCGGGTGGCGACGGCCGGCAGGATATGGTGTTCGCTCAACGGTGCCAAGGGCTGGCCATGCGGCGGCTGCAGCGGCACCCAGGCCAGTTCGGCGATCTCGGCACATGCCTGTGGCGTGCCGTCCACCCGCACCCACCAGGCCTGTGCCTGCACGCGATGGCCGGGCTCGTTCACCGCCCAATCCTCGAAGGTGCCCAGCGCGATGGCGGTATCGGCGCACAACTGCACACCGAGTTCTTCGTCCAGTTCGCGGGCCAGCGCCTGCAGCGGCGCTTCGCCGGGTTCGGGCTTGCCGCCCGGTTGGATGAAGCGGCTGGCGCCGTGCTTGCGCACCACCAGCGCCCGGCCGCGGTCATCCAGGATGACCGCGGCCACGATGTGGATCGTGGCCGCGGCGTTGCTCACTTCAGGTTCTGCTCGAACAGCTTGAGGATGCGCTTGTACTGGTCCAGCCAGGAATCGGCGCGCACATAGCCGTGGCGCTCCAGCGGGTACGGTGCGATCGACCAGTTGTCCTTGTGCAGTTCGATCAGGCGCTGGGTGAGGTTCACCGAGTCCTGGAAGAACACGTTGTCATCCATCATGCCGTGGGCGATCAGCAGGTTGTCCTGCAGGTTCTGCGCGTATTCGATCGGCGAGGACACGCGGTACGCCTCCGGATCGATGTCCGGGGTATTGAGGATGTTGCTGGTATAGCCGTGGTTGTACTGGTGCCAATCCACCACCGGGCGCAGCGCGGCGCCGGCCTTGAACGTGCCCGGCGAGCGGAACAGGGCCATGAAGGTCATGAAGCCGCCGTAGGAACCACCGTAGATGCCGGCATGGTCGCGGTCACCCTGCTGGGTGTCGACCAGCCAGTCCAGGCCGTCCTTGTAGTCTTCCAGTTCCGGGTGGCCCATGTTGCGGTAGATCGCCGTACGCCAGTCGCGGCCGTAGCCCTCGCTGCCGCGGTAATCCATGTCCAGCACGATGTAGCCCTTCTGCACCAGCAGGTTGTGGAACATCTGCTCGCGGAAGTAGGCCGGGTAGCGCTGGTGCACGTTCTGCAGGTAGCCGGCGCCGTGCACGAACATCACGATCGGGTACTTCTTCCCCGGTTCCTTGTTTTCCGGCTCGTAGTACTTGGCCCAGACCACGCCGGCACCGTGCTTGGACGGCACTGCCACCAGCTTCGGCTGGATCCACTGGCGTGCCTTGTAGTCGGCGGTACGGGTGTCGGTCAGCACGCGGGCCTGGCCTGCGCCGGTGCTCGGTACCACGGCCAGCTGCGCCGGCAGGTAGGCGCCGGAGTAGCGCACCAGCAGCTGCTGGCCGTCCGGCGACAGCGAGAAGTCTTCCACGCCGTTGAGGCTGGTCAGCTCGCGCACCTGGCGGCTGCCGGTGTCGACCGCGCAGACTTCGTAGTCATGCGGCGCCTGCTGGTTGCACAGGAAGTAGAAACCCTTGCCGTCGGCCGACAGCACCGGCGCCGAGGTTTCCCACTTGCCGCTGGTCAGCGCCTGCGGCTTGCCCGTACCGGACTGGGTATACAGGTGCGAGAAGCCCGATTCCTCCGACAGCAGCCACAGCGTGCGGCCATCGGCCATCCAGCCGAAATCATTGAAGCCCCAGTTGATCCAGGCGGTGTCGGTCAGTCGATGGCGGTTCTGCACGCGGCCGTCGGCGGCGTTGACGCTGATGATCCAGCGGTCCTTGTTGTCGTTGGCACGCAGCATCACCGCGGCCTGCTGGCCATCGGGGCTCCAGCGGATGCCACCGCCCATGAAGTCGCTCATCACCTGCAGGCTGCGCTCGCCCTTCAGCGCGTCCTTGCCGGCCTTGCGGCGCAGCTCGGCCAGCGGATCGGTGCTGATGCCCGGCAGGCCGGCCAGCGAAACCTTCTCGGCCTTGCCGGTGCGCACGTCCACGTACCACAGCGTGTGCGGCTCGAAGCCGTTACGGCCGACGCGGGTGCGGGTGTCCTCGGTTTCCTCGTAGCCCGACTCGGTCACGTACAGCGGCATCTTGCCGCCACGGCCGTCATCGAAGTCCTTCGGCTTGGTCACCACGACCAGGTGGGTCAGGTCAGGCGACAGCACGCTGTCGGCGATCTCCACGTCGGCGCCCAGGTACACCGGGCCCGGCGCGCGGGTCGGGTCGGCCTGGCGCCAGCGCTGGTCCTGGTCCTTCAGTGCTTCGCGCTGGTCACGGTCGCGGCGAAGGGTTTCCAGCGTGCGCAGCTGCTGGTCGCGCAGCACGTCGGCCTTCGGCGGTGTACGCGGATCCTTTTCGGCCTTCAGGCTGGCCACCTGCTGCACGCCGCTGGCGGCGGTCCAGTGGAACCAGTTCTGGCCGACGCGCCAGATCACGCCATTGTCGGCGGCGAAGTTCACGTTGCCCGCGCGCTCGTTGCTGCGGGTCAGCTGCGTCAGCGCGCCGCTGCGCAGGTCGCGCACGAACACGTCGCCATTGCGCACGAAGGCACTGCGGCTGCGGCTGCGGTCGTAGACCGGCTCGGCCACGTCCAGGGTGCCGCGCTGGTCATCGGCCACCTGCGCGGCCACGCCACCGGCCACCGGCTGGCGGAAGGTATCGCGCACCGGGCTGCCGTTGCGCTTGAGCTGGTACTCCACCTGCTGGCTGTTCCACGACCACCAGGCCTTCTCGACCGGCGGACCGATCCAGTCCGGGTCGGCCATGGCCTGTTCGATGGTGATCGGCGTCGGCGCGGCATGCGCGGCCGGTGCGGCCAGCACGGCCGACAGCAGGAGGGACAGGGGCAGCACTCGGGACATGGGCGGACGGCACCAGTAGAGGAAAACCGGCCAAGCGTAGCAGCCGCAAGGGCCGGGGGCAGGGGCCACAGGTCATGGCAGCGGGATTGGCAAAGTAGTGCAACCGCTGGCCGGCCTCGCGCATCCATTCTCCTGAACCCGCATCATCCACCGAACAGGAGCCCGACCATGCAGGAACTGATCCCGATCACCCTCTTCATCTGCATCGCCTACGCGATCCACGCCATTGCCGATGCCCGCGCGCGCAGCAAGCTGGTGGCCCCGCACGTGCCCGAGGAAGTGATCCGCTCGCTGGCCGTGCTGGAAGAAGAGCGCCGCCGCCAGGGCGCGCTGCGCTGGGGCATCAGCCTGGTCTGCCTGGCGCTGGCCATGGCCCTGCTGGAAGCGATGGGTGCCCGTGACCTGACCTTCGGCGCCGCCGCCGCACTGGTCGGCAGTGCCGGCCTGGGCCAGCTGCTGGCCTGGCACTTCACCCGTCCTGCTGCGCGCAAGGGCTGAGGCAGGCGTGCCACGGGCACAGGGGGCGCCCCGTAGATGAGCCTGCTCGACGACGCACTGTCGGCACTGCGGGGCCGTCGCCGCCACGACGCGAAGACGGAGGCACCCATCGGACCGCTGGACGCGGACCAGGCCCTGGTGCGGGCCATCATCGATGGCTCGCAGGTGGCGTTTTCGCAGCTGGTCGAGACCCATCAACGCACCTGCGCGCATGTGATCGGGCGCATGGTGGGCGATCGTGATCAGGTGGCCGACCTGCTGCAGGAAAATTTCCTTGCGGTGTTCCGCCAGCTGCACCGGTTTCGTTTTGAATGCTCGCTGCGCACCTGGGTATCCCGGGTCGCTTACACCACGGCGCTGCAGCACCTGCGCCGGCGGCGGCTGGAGGCGCAATGGATGGTGGCCGTGGAGGTGCCGGAGGAACTGGGTGTCGGCGATGAAGGCCCGGGCCCGGTTGAGTTGAGCGAGGCGCTGCAGGCAGGGCGCCAGCTCGGCGCGGCGCTGGAACGGCTGAGTGCACCGCAGCGCCTGATCGTCGGCCTGCACTACCTGGAGGATTTCGATCTGGCCGAAATCGAGCAGGTGACCGGGCTGGCGCGCGGTACCATCAAGAGCCACCTTCACCGTGCGCGCCAGGTCCTGAAGCAGGAACTGACGCGGCGTGCCGCCGCCGGAGAACTGCTGTGAACCGACCGACCGACCCTCGCGATGCGGAAAAGCGCGCGCTGGCGCAGGCGTTGCGTGAGCAGGTGCAGCGGGAAGAAACGCCGGATGTGAGTGAGGCGCTGCAGAAGCGCATTGCCGCTGAGTCACGCGACAGTGGCGTGGGCTATGTGGTGGTGCAGGTGCTGTTGTTTGGCGCGCTGCTGGCTGCAGCGGCCTGGTACTTCTGGGTCTAGAAGAACATTGACGCCCGCAACTGCTTTGGGACGCTTCTTCCTCCAACTTCCGATCAGATATCCAAGCGTCGGGCGTTGTCTCCACGTCGGCAGTTGGCCTTTCCCGTCAGACTCCGTCACGTCGGCCTCGTCATCAGTGGCAGTCGCTCTATTCAGGGTCCGCGAGCTACGTGTGTTTCCTGAGGAAAGTTGCAAACTCCATGCCTCCGCTTGAGTCGGAGTTTCACAATCAGAGACTCTCAACCATCAGCTTCCACGGGTATGGAGTGAGAATCACATGGACAGGTGCGCCAGTAATCCAACGCCGGATGCAATTGGATGATGCTCTACTACATCCAGCTTTCGCTTGCCCGATTCAAGCAACGGATCGGCACTCATCTGGCAATCGCTCTCATGCTGGGTGCGGGGGTGGGGATCACGACCGTGATGCTCTCCATTGTTCTCCAGGCATCGTCGGATCCCGCGCCAGGCAGGAGCTCGGCATTGTTCCGCCCGTACCTTGACGCGCGTCCAGACGCACTGCGCAGGGGTTCGCCGGATCCTGGCCAGGCACTGACCTGGCCAGATGCGAAGGTGCTTCTGAACCAGGGCCGGGCGTGGAAGCAGGCAGCAATGGCAGGGGGGGCGGTGACGCTCTCCCGGCCGGGAGCGTCCAGCGCAAGGCTGCGTGCGAGGTTCGCCACCTCTGAAGTCTTCAGTGTCCTTGGCATCGCCGTTGTTCAAGGGCGGGCATGGACCGCCGAGGAGGGGCATGCTGCGAGTCGGATAGTGGTCCTGTCGCGTGCGCTCGCCGAGCGCGAGTGTGCGCAGGACTGTGTTGGTCATCGGTTGGAACTGGGCAGGCGCACCTACACTGTTGTGGGTGTCGCGGAGGATTGGCATCCGGTACCGATGTTTCAGGGAGATCTCACACGCCGGCCGTTTGTGGAACCTGACGAGATCTACCTGCCAGTTGAGACCGCAATCGCGGACAGGCTGACTGTTGTGGATGGGACGGCGATCTGGGGGGGTGACCAGGACACGGACCCTGCAGGAGCCAACGTGTCATGGCTCCAATTGTGGGCGTGGCTGCCCACCGCGGACGATGTCGCCGCCTACCGGGCGAATCTGGATGCCTATGCACAGGCAAAGGGCCTTCGGATCGAACCAGGCACCCAGCAGGTGGCACTTTGGCCGTTGATGGAGTGGCTGGATAGGCTGGGATTGGTTCCGGAGCGGGCCAGGATGCAGCTTCGGCTGTCACTGATCCTTCTCGGTGTGTGCATCGTCAACGCGGCGGCGCTGCTGAGCTTCAGTCTGGGGCGCCGTCGGCGGGAGCTCGCGATACGACGTGCACTGGGAGCGCGACGTCGGGACGTGTTCATCCAGCTCATGTGGGAATCCATCGCGGCGGGAGCCGCAAGCAGTGTGCTCGCTGTCGTCACCTACACGCTGGGAATCCGGGTGGTTGCTGCGGGAGACGTTCTGCCCAGCGCGATAACGGCGATGCATGCTGGGGCAATGCTGATGGCCGCTGGCCTGGGAGTCGTCACGACGTTGCTCTGTTCATTGGTCCCGTCGTTTGAAATCTGCAGGGTCAGCTCCCTGTCGAGTGCCTTCGCGAAGGGGGCTGCCTGAAATGTTCGAATCGATGAGGGAGACCCGACGACATTTGGGAAGCGCCGCACTGCTTGCAGTGCAGGCAGCGCTTGCAAGCCTGGCATGTGCGTTCGCACTGCAATCTGCGCTGGACAGCTTCGCCAGATTGAACGCCGGGAGCATCCGGGAGGCAGCATCGATTGGTGTGGTCAGAGTCTCTGATGTCGAAGAAGGCGCGGATGCGGCAGTGCTGCGGGCAGACCTGTCCGCGATCCGGCTGCCCGGTGTTCAGGACACGGTTGTGAGCGACGCTGTTCCGTTCGGGGGAAGAGCCCATCGATACGGCGTATGCACCAGTGAGTCGGCCATGGTGCATTCGATGAACGCGGGCACGGCAGACGTTGCTGGATGTGATCGCGTTCCCGTTGTAACTGCAAGCTCTGGCTTGCTGGCGATGCTGGGCGCGGGAATCGTCCTGGGGCGCGATGCCATGGAGGAGGACATGGTTGAAGGCGCTCCGGTGGTGCTGATCAGTGAATCGCTGGCTGCCCATCTGTTCGGAACGGGGAATGCTGTTGGCCGCCACCTGTATTTCGGCCCCGGCAGCAGCCGGGTCATCGTGGGCGTATTTGCGTCTGTTGCTGGACCGGCGCCAGGCGGCAATGAGCGGGACTCGCAGTGGGTGCTGCTCCCGGGCCTTCCCATGGGCGCCAGTCGCTATTATCTGGCGAAGTGGAGGTCGGAGGTTGATCGTTCATCGCTTGATCGCACCGCCGATGCGCTGCAGCGGCCTTATCGGATCATGCATCCAGCCGGTGTCGAGACGCTGGCGGGTTATCGCGACGCCTACGTCAAAGCTGATCGCTTCGCTACGACCGTGCTCGCGGTCATGACCGCCGTTGTTCTCGGTGTGCTGATGGCCGGCGTTTCCGGAGTTGTGGGCGCGTGGCTTGATCGGCGCCGGCACTCCATTGGGGTCCGACGGACATTGGGTGCTCGCAGGTCCGTGATCTTTGCCGAAATCATGTTCGAGGTTTCACTGTTCACCACGCTGGGCACCCTGCTCGGCGCGTTGTCGTTGCAGTGGGTAGGGTCGCCGCAGGACGGCAGCACAGGTTCACCGTGGTTCTCGATATCGAGCGCTGTCGTGCTGGTGATGGCGGCCTGCTTGACTGCACTGGTACCCCGGGCCCTGCGAATCGCCAAGGAGCCGCCCTTGACCTTGCTGAAGCCGCTGTAGCCCATTCATCCTGTCACCCAGCTTCACCTGCGACAAAGTTAAGCAGCGCGTCACCCGGTCGCATCCCGTCTTAACGAAATCCTCCTAAAGTGGTCCGGTATCCCACCGGTCACAGGCAGGAGGCGTCCCTTGGACGCGTTGTTGTTGTCCCGGATCCAGTTCGGGTTCGTCATCAGTTTCCATGTGCTGTTCCCCGCCTTCACCATTGGCACGGCCAGCTGGCTGGCCTTCATCGAATGGCGCTGGCTGCGCACCAAGCTGCCCGTGTGGCGCGAGCTGTATTTCTTCTGGCAGAAGATCTTCGCGGTGTCGTTCGGCATGGGCGTGGTCAGCGGCATCGTCATGGCCTTCCAGTTCGGAACCAACTGGCCACGGCTGAGCGAGGTGGCCGGCACGGTCATCGGCCCGCTGCTGACCTACGAAGTGCTGACCGCGTTCTTCCTGGAAGCCAGCTTCCTCGGCGTGATGATGTTCGGCTGGGGCCGCGTCTCGCCGCGCCTGCATTTCCTGTCCACCTGCATGGTGGCGCTGGGCACGCTGTTCTCCACGTTCTGGATCCTGTCGTCCAACAGCTGGCTGCATACGCCGGCCGGCTACGAGATGGTCAACGGCGTGGTGCATCCGGTGGACTGGTGGCAGGTGGTGTTCAATCCTTCGTTCCCGTACCGGCTGGCGCACATGGCGCTGGGTTCGTTCATCACCACCTGTTTCGTGATCGGTGGCGTGGGCGCGTGGTACCTGCGCAAGGGCACGCACGTGGAAGCGGGCCGGCGCATGTTGATCGCAGCGGTGGCGTTCGCGGCACTGACCGTGCCGGTGCAGATTTTCGTCGGCGACATGCATGGCCTGAACACGCTCAAGCACCAGCCGATGAAGATCGCGGCGATGGAAGCGCACTGGCATGAAACCAAGGAGGGCGAGGGCGTACCGCTGGTGGTGTTCGCGCTGCCGAACGAGAAGGAAGAGCGCAATGATTTCGAAGTTGCCATTCCGAAGCTGGGCAGCGTGATCCTCACCCACAGCCTGGACGGTACCTTCGACCCGCTCACCTCGGTACCGTCCAGCGAGCGGCCGCCGGTGACGCCGGTGTTCTTCGCCTTCCGCATCATGGTCGGGCTGGGCACGCTGATGCTGCTGCTGGCCTGGGTGTCGGCGTTCCAGTTGTGGCGCAGGAAGCTGCTGGATTCGCCGTGGCTGCTGCGCGGCTGGAACTGGATGCTGCCCAGCGGCTTCATCGCGCTGCTGTCCGGGTGGTTCGTCACCGAGATGGGCCGCCAGCCGTGGGTGGTGTATGGCGTGCTGCGCACTGCTGATGCGGTCGGCCCGCAGAGCGCGTGGATGACCGCGCTGTCGCTGGGTGTCTACGTGGTCGGCTACGCCTTCGTGTTCGGCTGGGGCATCTGGTACCTGGTGAAGATCCTGCGCCACGGACCGCGGCCACATGATGATGGGCCGTCGCTGGACCACGGCAGCCACACCCCGGCACGCCCGCTGTCGGCGGCAGACGAACCGCTGGAGGAGCGCTGACATGGACCTGATGACCTGGCTGCCGGTGGCGTGGTTCGCGGTGATCGGCTTCGGCGTGCTGATGTACGTGGTGCTGGACGGTTTCGTGCTCGGCATCGGCATCCTCGCCCCGTTCGCCGAGGACGAGGAACAGTTGGACCTGATGATGAACACCGCCGCGCCGATCTGGGACGGCAACGAGACCTGGCTGGTGCTGGGTGGCGCCGGCCTGCTGGCGGCGTTCCCGAAGGCCTATGCGGTGCTGCTGTCGGCGCTGTACCTGCCGGTGCTGCTGCTGGTGGTGGCGCTGGTGTTCCGCGGCGTGGCGTTCGAGTTCCGCTTCAAGGCGCATCGATCGCGCCGGCTGTGGAGCGTGGCGTTCGGCCTCGGTTCGCTGCTGGCCACGTTTGCCCAGGGCGTGATACTCGGCACCCTGGTGCAGGGCATCCCGCTGGTGGACGGTGTCTATCAGGGCGGGCCGTTCGCCTGGTTCAGCCCGTTCGCGATGCTGACCGGTGCTGCGCTGGTGGCCGGCTATGCACTGCTGGGCAGCACCTGGCTGATCCTGAAGACCGAAGGCCGCGTGCAGGCGCTGGCACGGCAGATGACCCGGCCGCTGGTGGTGGCGGTGATCGCAGCGATGGGCCTGGTCAGCAGCTGGCTGCCGTTCCTCGATTCGCGGCTGATGGCGCGCTGGTTCAGCGACGGCAACTTCTGGTGGCTGTCGCCGGTGCCGCTGTTGACCCTGGCGGTGGCCGCCGCGCTGTGGCGCAGTGCGACCCATCCGCGCCGCGACCTGCCGCCGTTCCTGCTCAGCCTGGCGCTGTTCGTGCTTGGTTTCCTTGGCCTGGTGCTGGGCATGTGGCCGTACCTGCTGCCGCCGTCGATGACCCTGTGGCAGGCCGCCGCGCCGGCCTCCTCGCTGGGCTTCACCCTGGTCGGGCTGGTCATTCTGCTGCCGGTCATCCTCGGCTATACGGCGTGGTCGTACCGGGTGTTCCGCGGCAAGGTGCACGCCGACACCGGTTACCACTGATGGGTTGAAGGCGGGGCCCGCCGGTGCCGGGCCCCGTGTTGGGGAATGTGAAACCTGCACACCCCGGGCGGGACGTGCTAGCGTGCGCTCCTTTCCGGCAGCCAGGGGGGCAGCCGGCGACGTCCTGGACGGACGCACGGCTGCAGGAATGGGGGGCCGCCGCGCGTCGCCGTAATGGCTCGTGCCTATCGTTCTCCCGTTGAAGCACCAACGCTAAATGATTGAATTCTCCATCGTCGACTGGGCCGCGTGGGCGCCCGGCCTGAGCGAGCGTAGCCAGTGGCTGGGCTGGGCCGAAGCGCCGTACCTGCCGCACGGCGGGGATACGCCGGCACTGGCAGAGGTTCCGGCAATGCAACGCCGTCGCATCGAGCGGTTGGGCCGCATGGCGATCCAGACCGCGTGCTGGTGCGAGGACGGGCAGGGGGCCGACAGCGACGTGCCGCTGGTGTTCGCCAGCCGCCATGGCGACGTCGCACGTTCGATGGACCTGCTGGGGGCGCTGGTCGGCGACCAGCCGTTGTCGCCCACCGGATTTGGCCTGTCGGTGCACAACGCGATCGCCGCGCTGTATTCAATCGCCCGCGGCCATCGCGGCAACTACCTGGCATTGGCTGCTGGCCAGGCAACGGTCGAAGCCGCGTGCCTGGAGGCCGTCGCCCTGCTTGCCGATGGCGCCCGCGAGGTACGGGTGGTGGTCTACGAGTCGCCGCTACCGGAGGTTTACGCGACGTTCGCCGACGAACCCGACCCGTTCTTCGCCTGGTGCTGGCGTTTGACCGCGCCAGCAGAGGGCCGGCCGACGCTGGCGCTGCAGTGGCAGCCGGCCGACGGCCAGGCCAGCACTGTGCCCGGCCTGCTGCCGCACGCGCTGGACCTGCATCGCTTCCTGTTGTCCGGCGCGCCAGTGCTGGAGCACGTGGCCCATGGCCAGCGCTGGCGCTGGGGCCGCCGTGAGTGAGCTGCCGCGCCGCCTCGACCACGCCTGGCGGGTGTTTGGCACCGGCCTGAGCTTTGTTGCGTTTGGCCTGGGCGGGCTGCTGCTCGGCGTCCTGGTGATGCCGGTACTGCTGCTGATGCGGGACCCGGTGGCCCGTCGCCGGCGCGCCCGGCGCGTGGTCCAGGTCGCGTTCGCCAGCCATCTGCGGCTGATGCGCGGGCTGGGGGTGATGACCTACGAGATCGAGGGCGGTGAACGCCTGCAGCGTGACGGCCTGCTGGTGCTGGCCAACCACCCGACCCTGATCGACGTGGTCTGCCTGATCTCGCTGCTTCCCAACGCCGACTGCGTGGTCAAGCGGGCCGTGGCCTGCAACCCGTTCATGCGCGGTCCGGTACGGGCCGCCGGCTACATCTCCAATGACGATGGCGCCGGCCTGGTCGATGACTGCGTGGCCGCGGTGCATGCCGGCGGCACCCTGGTCATCTTTCCGGAGGGCACCCGCAGCGTGCCCGGGCAGCCGCCGCGCCTGCAGCGCGGGGCCGCCAACATCGCCGTACGGGGCCGCATCGACGTCACCCCGGTGCGGATCACCTGCAGCCCGCCAACCCTGACCAAGGGACAGAAGTGGTATCGTGTCCCCTCACGTCGCTTTCACGTTCGGCTGCAGATCGGCGAAGATATCCCGATCGCGCCTTTCTTGGCCGAAGACGACTCGCCAAGGGGGGATGCCTTGGCGGCACGCCGCGTTACCGAGCACCTTTCTCGTTATTTCGACCTGTCTGGAGAGCCGCCCCGTGCAAGCACTTGAGCACGAGATCAAGGAATTGATCATTTCCTCCCTTTCGCTGGAGGACATCACGCCGGAGGACATCGATCCGACCGCGCCGCTGTTCGTCGAGGGCCTCGGCCTGGATTCGATCGACGCGCTGGAGCTGGGCCTGGCGTTGCAGAAGAAGTACGGTGTCAGCCTCTCGGCCGATTCGGAAGAAACCCGTCGCCATTTCTCCAGCGTGCGCGCGCTCGGCGAGTTCGTCGCCGCCCGCCAGTCGTAACGGCGCCAGGAATTGCCATGACCAAGAATGAACTGTTCGAACGCATCGTCAGCATCCTGACCGACAGCTTCGAGATCGAAACCGCCCGGATCACCCCCGAGGCACGCCTGTACGACGACCTGGATATCGACAGCATCGATGCGGTCGACCTGATCGTGCAGCTCAAGCCGCTGCTGGGCCGCAATCTGCAGCCGGAAGCGTTCAAGGCCGTGCGCACCGTGCAGGACATCGTCGATGTCGTGCATGGGTTGCTGCCGGACCAGGCAGCCGCCTGACCGCAGCGCCGGCGGCTCCGCCATGGCACGCGCACGCACGGTCGTGGTGGCTGCGATCTCGCTGGCCTACCCGGTGCTGGTGTACCTGGCGATGGGCCGTTTCGAGCCACGCTGGCTGTCGCTGCTGCTGTTCACCCTGGCCCTGCTGCGTGCGCTGAGTACGCGCCAGCCGCTGTGGTGGGCCGCCGCCGCGGGAACCGGCCTGCTGGCCGTGTTGGCCACCGTGCTGAACCAGGCCCTGCCGCTGAAGCTGTATCCGGCGCTGGTCAACATGGTGATGCTGGCGGTGTTCGGCACCAGCCTGCGCTTCGGCCCGCCGCTGGTGGAACGCCTGGCGCGGTTGCAGGAGCCGGACCTGCCGGCGTTCGCGGTGGCCTATACCCGCCGCGTCACCCAGGTGTGGTGTGGCTTCTTCGTTCTCAACGGCAGCCTGGCCCTGCTGACCGCGCTTTACGCGTCGGACCGGGTCTGGATGCTCTACAACGGATTGTTGGCGTACGTGATGATGGGCGTGTTGTTTGCAGGTGAGTGGCTGGTGCGGCGTCGGGTCAAGGCAGCGCACGCGCATGGCTGAGTGGATTGCCCTGGACCGGCTGCTGGTGGACCCGCAGCCGCAGCGCAGCATCGGCGTGTGCGATGGCGAGGTGATCGACCATTCCCGCTTCCGCCAGCGGGTGCTGGCCTGGCGTGCGGCCTTTGCTGCTGCCGATGGCCGTGACTGGGCCCTGTACTTCGATGATGCGGTGGCCTTCGCTGCTGCGCTGTTCGGCGCCTGGCATGCCGGCAAGCGGGTGTTCCTGGCTGCCGACAACCTGCCGGCCACGCTGCAGGCGCTGCAGCCACAGGTGAGCGGTTTTGCCGGCGATGTTTCCGCCGACTACCGAGCGCTGGTTGCCCCCACCGTTGGCGTGGACGGCGAACTGCAGGTGCTGGACGAGCGCGCCTGCGAGCTGTGCGTGTTCACCTCCGGCAGCACGGGCCAGCCCAGTGCGATCAACAAGCGCATGGACCAGCTGGCGCGCGAGGTGGATGCGCTGCAGGCTGCGTTCGGCGCGCAGCTGGAAGGCGTGCAGGTGCATGGCACGGTGTCCCACCAGCACATCTACGGCCTGCTGTTCCGGGTGCTGTGGCCGCTGGCCGCCGGCCGCCTGATCCATCCGCGCCGGTTCTTCCACGAAGACCTGGTGGGCGCGCTGGCCGGTACCGACACGGTGCTGGTGGCGACGCCAGCCCACCTCAAGCGCCTGCCCGAGCAGCTCGACTGGGCCAGCCTGCACGGCCGCCTGCGCGCGGTGTTCTCCTCCGGTGGCCCGCTGCCCGAAGGAGCCGCACGCCAGGTACGGCAATGGCTGGGCGTGGCACCGACCGAGGTTTACGGCAGCAGCGAAACCGGGGGTATCGCCTGGCGCCGCTGGGATACCGACCTGCCACCGTGGCAGCCGTTGCCGGGCGTGCAGTGGCGCATCGAGGATGGCTGCCTGGCCGTCGCCTCGGCGCATCTGGAAACCCTCGACTGGTGGCGCACCCAGGACCGCGTGGAAGCCCTGGCCGATGGCCGCTTCCGCCTGCTGGGCCGTGCCGACCGCATCGTCAAGATCGAGGAGCGCCGCGTTTCGCTGGATGCGCTGGAACGCGCGCTGCGCGAAGACACCGAAGTGGACGATGTGAGAGTACTGGTCCTGCCAGGACAGCGTGAGCAGCTGGCAGCGGTGGTGGTACCGGCCAGCCTGGCGCTGCTGGAGGGCGGTGACGCCGCGCGCCGCGCGCTGGGCCAGCGCCTTGGCGCGCGCCTGGCACAGGCGCATGACGCGGTCACCCGGCCGCGCCGCTGGCGCCTGGTGGATGCGCTGCCGATCAATGCACAGGGCAAGGTCACCCAGGCGGCACTGGCGGCGCTGTTCCAGCCGCTCATGCCGGTGCCGGTCTGGGATCACCGCGATGCTGCCAGCGCTACGTTGCGCATGACCCTCGACCCGGCGCTGCGGCCGTTCCAGGGCCACTTCCCGCAGGCGGCGATCCTGCCCGGCGTGGCGCAGCTGGACTGGGCCGTGCGTTTTGGCCGCCAGGCGTTCAGCATGCCGGCCGGATTCCTGCGCATGGATGCGGTGAAGTTCCAGCACGTGGCCCGCCCGGGCGATGAGCTGACCCTGCAGCTGGACTGGGATGCCACGCGCAATGTGCTGGCCTTCCGCTACACCTCCAGCCACGGTGTGCATGCCAGCGGCAAGGTGGTTTTCGCCGATGCGGACTGATCCGGCCGTTGCCGGTGCCGCGTTCGCGCCACTGGTGGTGATTCCCGTCTACGACCACGAGCACGCCATCGCGGCGGTGGTCGACGGCGTGCAGGCCGCCGGGCTGCCGTGCCTGCTGGTCGACGATGGCTCGCATGAAGCGTGCGCGACGGTGCTGCGTTCGCTGGCACAGCGCCAGGGCGTCGACCTGCTGCGCCTGGACATCAACCAGGGCAAGGGTGGGGCGATGCTGGCCGGTTTTGCTGAAGCCGCTGCGCGTGGCTACAGCCACGTGTTGCAGATCGATGCCGACGGCCAGCACGATACCGCCGACCTGCCGCGTTTCGTCGAGGCGGCGCGTGCGCACCCGGGTGTGGTGATCTGCGGCATCCCGGCCTACGACGCCAGTGTTCCCAAGGCGCGCCTGTACGGACGCTACGCGACCCATATCTGGGTCTGGATCAACACGCTGTCGCTGCACCTGCGCGACACCATGTGCGGCTTCCGCGTGTATCCGCTGCCGCCGGTGCTGCGCCTGATCGGTGAAGAGACCATCGGCCGCCGCATGGATTTCGATACCGAGGTGATGGTGCGCCTGTACTGGCGACAGCTGCCGGTCGAGCACCTGGCCACGCGGGTGACCTATCCCGCCGATGGCGTGTCGCACTTCGATGTGTGGCGCGACAACGTGCGCATCAGCCGCATGCATACACGCCTGTTCTTCGGCATGCTCTGGCGCGCACCGCGCCTGCTGTGGCGCCGCCTGCGGGGGCAGCGCTGAGATGGCGGCCGCGCAGGGCGCTCCGCACTGGGCCGACATCGGCGAATCGACGTCGGTGGCCGGCGTGTTGTTCCTGTGCTGGGTGCACCGCTGGTTCGGGCGCTGGCCGTTCCGACTGTGCGTGTGGCCGGTGGTGGCCTGCCACTGGCTGGGCAACCGCGTCGGCCGCCAGGCCTCCATGCAGTACCTCCAGCGCCTGCAGGCACACAGCGGTGTGCTGGGCCGTGCGCCGACCCGGCGCGACAGCCTGCGCCACTTCTTCGCCTTCGCCGACACGATGCTGGACAAGATCCTCGGCCTGGGCGGGCGCTATCCGGCCGAACGCATCCACCTGCATCGCGACCTGGTGCTGCAGAAGATCGCGCGCCGCGAAGGCGGGCTGATCCTGACCGCGCACATCGGCTGCCTGGAACTGTGTCAGGTGCTGGCCGAACAGGTGCCCGGGTTCCGCATCACCGTGCTGGTGCACACCGCGCATGCGCAGCGCTTCAACCGCCTGCTGCAACGGCTGGACCCGCTGGCGGCGGTGGAACTGGTGCAGGTAACCGAAATGGGCCCGGCCACGGCAGTGATGCTGGCCGAGCGCGTCGCGGCGGGGGGCTTCGTCGCCATCGTCGGCGACCGCACGCCGGTGCAGGGCGGACGCAGCGTCACCGCCGATTTCCTTGGCCACCGCGCCCCGTTCCCGATCGGCGCCTATGTGCTCGCCGCCGCACTGGGCTGCCCGGTCTACACCATGGCCTGCCTGCACCAGGGCGAGGGCTACCGCGTGGCATTCGAACAGTTCGCCGAACGCATCGTGCTGCCGCGCGGCTCACGCGATGCGGCACTGGCCGAACAGGCACAGCGCTTCGCGCGTTGGCTGGAACTCCAGGTCATCCAGTCCCCGTTGGACTGGTTCAATTTCTTCCCCTTCTGGGATCAGGCTCCGCATGACGACTGACGCCGTACCTGTGTGCCGCTTTGGCGATGCACCGTTGACCATCGAAGACGTGGTTGCCCTGGCCCAGCGCCAGTGCGAGGCCGCACTGAGCGACGCGCCGGCATTCCGCGCGCACATCCAGCGCGGTGCCGACTTCCTCGACCGCCTGCTGCGCGAGGACGGCGTGATCTACGGTGTGACCACCGGCTATGGCGATTCGTGCACGGTGAACATCCCACCGGCGCTGGTGGTTGAACTGCCGCACCACCTGTACACCTACCATGGCTGCGGCCTGGGCCGTTACCTGGACCCGGTCGAGACCCGTGCGGTGCTGGCGGCGCGCCTGGCCTCTCTGGTGCGCGGCATGTCCGGTGTAAGCCTGCCGCTGCTGGAAGGCCTGGCCACGCTGCTGCAGCACGACGTGCTGCCGATGATTCCGGCCGAAGGCTCGGTCGGTGCCAGCGGTGACCTGACGCCGCTGTCCTACGTGGCGGCGGTGCTGTGCGGCGAGCGCGAGGTGCTGCACGACGGCCGCGTGCAGCCGGCGGCGGACGTGCTGGCGAAGATCGGCATGAACCCGCTGAAGCTGCGGCCGAAGGAAGGCCTGGCGATCATGAACGGCACCGCGGTGATGACCGGCCTGGCCTGCCTGGCCTGGCAGCGCGCCGACTACCTGGCACGCATGGCTACACGCCTGACCGCGTTCAACGTGCTGGCCAGCGACGGCAACGCGCACCACTTCGACGAAACCCTGTTCGCAGCCAAGCCGCACCCGGGCCAGGGCCGCATCGCCGCGCGCCTGCGCAGCGACCTGCACAGCGAGCGCCCGCCGCGCAATGAACAGCGCCTGCAGGACCGCTACTCGCTGCGCTGCGCACCGCATGTGATCGGCGTGCTGGAGGACAGCCTGCCGTTCCTGCGCCAGCTGATCGAGACCGAACTGAACAGCGCCAACGACAACCCGCTGATCGACGCCGACGGCGAGCGCATCCTGCATGGCGGCCACTTCTACGGGGGCCACATCGCGCTGGCGATGGACACCCTGAAGAACACCGTGGCCAACGTTGCCGATCTGCTCGACCGGCAGCTGGCGCTGGTGGTGGACGCCCGTTACAACCATGGCCTGCCGGCCAACCTGTCGGCGGCCACCGGTCCGCGCGCGGCCATCAACCATGGCCTGAAGGCACTGCAGATCAGCGTGTCGGCCTGGACTGCCGAAGCGCTGAAGCAGACCATGCCGGCCAGCGTGTTCTCGCGTTCCACCGAGTGCCACAACCAGGACAAGGTCAGCATGGGCACCATCGCCGCGCGCGACTGCCTGCGGGTGATCGAGCTGACTGAACAGGTGGTGGCCGCGATGCTGATCGCCGCGCGCCAGGGCCTGGCCCTGCGTGAGCGGGTTGGCCTGAATGCGCAGCTGCATGGCAGTCTGGCCGACATGTACGCCGACCTGGGGCAGCGCATCGCCCTGGTCGAGGAAGACCGCGCGCTGGATCGCGAACTGCGGGAACTGCTGGTGGAGATCCGCGCGCAACGTTGGGAGCTGTATGCCGGTGAATGAGGCTATCGAACGGGTTGGCGAGATTGCGTTGACGCCCGCCTTCCATGACTGCGATCCGATGAACGTGGTCTGGCATGGCAACTACTTCAAGTACTTCGAGATCGCGCGCTGCGCGCTGCTCGGTCGCTACGACTACGACTATCCGCAGATGCTCGAATCGGGCTACCTGTGGCCGGTGGTCGATGCGCGGGTGAAGTACGTGCGCCCGCTGCTGTTCAACCAGGCGCTGCGCGTGATCGCGCGCATCGTGGAATGGGAGAACCGGCTGAAGATCGAGTACGAAATCCTCGATGCGGAAAGCGGCCAGGTGCTGACCCGGGCGATGACCATCCAGGTCGCGGTGGACGCGGCCAGCAAGGAAATGCTGTACCAGTGCCCGCCGGTACTGTGGGAACGCCTGGGAGTGCCTGCGCCATGAACCAAGCGAACCGTTTCGCGCGTGCGCTGCTGTGCGCGCTGCTGCTGGTGGCCGCACCACTGGTGCAGGCGGCCGACCCTGCCATCGATGCGATCACCCAGGCGGTGGCGCGGCCGGATGTGCTGCGTGGCCAGTTCAGCCAGGAAAAGCAGGTGAGTGGCTTCAAGAACCCGCTGCGCTCGCAGGGCCGGTTCGTGGTCGCGCGCCAGCACGGCGTGATCTGGACCACGCTCAAGCCGTTCCCCTCGGAAGTAGTGGTCACCGCCGATCGCATCCTCAGCCGGCAGCGTGATGGCAGCACCCGCGTCGAACTGGACGCGCGGCAGCAGCCGGCGATGCGTTCAGTGAACGCGATCATGTTCGCGTTGATGAGTGGCGACGTGCAGGCACTGTCCAGCCAGTTCAACGTGGCGGCCAGCCGTGAAGGGCAGGGCTGGCGGCTGCGCCTGACGCCGAAGTCGGCGATGCTGGCCAAGGCCTTCGAATCGCTGACCCTGCAGGGCGACCGCTACGTGCGCCAGGTCGAGATCGTCGAGGCCAACAAGGACCGCACGCAGATCCAGTTCAGCGCGTTGAGCGAGGCGCCGGCCACGCTCAATGCCGACGAGGCCCGCCGCTTTGAGTGAGGCCGTGGCATCGAACGCACCGGACCGGTTGCGGCGCTGGTGGCACTGGCTGGGCATTGCCTGGCTGCTGGTGCTGCTGGCGCTGGGCGCGCAGCAGTGGCAGCTGTGGAGCCAGCAATCGCGGATCGACACCGACATCCTCGCCCTGCTGCCGCAGGATGCGCACGACCGCCTGTTGAGCGACGTCACCCGGCGCATTGCCGATGGCAGTTCGCGGCAGGTCGTGGTGCTGCTCGGCAGCAAGGACAGCGCGGCTGCCAAGCGCGCGCAGGCGGCCTTTGCGGCGGCCATGGCCAAGGATGCCGACCATGCCTTGCTGGTACCCAGCGGTTCGATCGAAGGCTGGTTTGACGAGGCGCGCGCGTTCTACGCGCCGTACCGCGACCGCCTGCTGACACCGGCCCAGCGCGAGCAGTTGCTGGGCAGCGAACCGGGCGTGTTGGCCGAGCAGGCGCTGGCTGCGCTGTATGGCCCGATGGGTGCGCCGCGATTGACTGAATGGCGCCAGGATCCGTTGTCGCTGTGGCCGCAGTGGTGGCAGCAGCAGGCGCAGGGTTCGGGCCTGCGGTTGGGCGATGACGGCCTGCTTGAAGCCGAGGGCAGGCATTGGGCCGTGCTGCAGTTCGATACGCCCGGCTCGGCGTTCCAGCTGGATGGCGAGCGCCACCTCGATGGCCTGCTGGAACGTGCCGGGCAGGCCGCCACGGCGGCGGCGCCTGAGCTTGAAATCCTGCATGCCGGCGTGCCGCTGCATGCCGAGGCCGCCGCGGTGCAGGCCAACCAGGAGATCAACACCATCGGTTGGGGGTCGTTGGCGGCGGTGCTGCTGCTGGTGTGGCTGGCATTCCGCTCGCTGCGCCCGATCCTGCTGGTGGCCGCCTCGCTGCTGATCGGCTGTGGCGTGGCGCTGGCGGTGACCGTGCTGGTGTTCGGCAAGGTGCACGTGCTGACCCTGGTGTTTGGTGCGTCGCTGGTGGGCGTGGCCGAGGATTACGGCATTCACTGGTTCGCCTCGCGCCAGGCCGAACCGGCCGATCGTCGCTGGAAACTGCTGCGGCATCTGCTGCCCGGCCTGTGGCTGGCCCTGCTGACCAGTGCGCTGGCCTACCTGGCATTGGGCCTGGCCCCGTTCCCCGGCCTGCGCCAGATGGCACTGTTCTCGGTGGTGGGCCTGGCCGCAGCTTTCCTCACGGTGATCTTCTGGTTCCCGTGGCTCGACGGTGGCGAGATCCGCCAGACCCGCTTCTCGCAGTGGCTGGGCAATACGCTGGAGCGCTTCCCGCGCCTGCATGGCCGCCGCGCGGTGACGATGTTCGTGGTGATCACGCTGGCGCTGTCTGCCATCGGCATCGCGCGCCTGCAGAGCAACGACGACCTGCGCAGCCTGCAGTCCTCGCCGCCGGCATTGATGGCGCAGCAGATCCGCCTGAGCCAGTTGCTGGGCATGCCCAGTCCGGCGCAGTTCTACCTGGTGCAGGGTGTCGATGCCGCGCAGCTGCTGCAGCGCGAGGAAGCACTGACCGAGCGCCTGCGTGTGTTGGCCACCGACAAGCGCATTGGTGGCTATCGCGCGATCAGCGATTGGCTGCCATCACCGGCACGCCAGCAGGCCGATGCTGCGCTGACCGCGAAGGTGGAACCCGGCGTGCTGTCGGCCGTGTCCGAGGCGGTGGGCGAGCCGCTGCAGCGGCCGCAGTTCGCCGGCGCGCCGCTCACCGCCGAAGCCTTCCTGGCCTCGCCGGCCTCGCAGCCGTTCCGCCACCTGTGGGTGGGTGAAGTCGGTGGGCAGATGATCAGCGTGGTGATGGTCGATGACCTGTCGCGCGCCGATGCCCTGGCCACGCTGCAGGGTGCTGCCGAAGGCCTGCCCGGCGTGCGCTGGGTAGACCGCACCTCCGATTTCTCCAAGCTGCTGGGCCACTACCGCAAGCTGATGGGCGGGCTGCTGCTGGTCGGCATCGCACTGGTGTTCGGTGCGCTGTGGCTGCGCTACCGCCGCCAGGCCTGGCGCGTATTTGCCCCCACCCTGATTGCCGGCGCACTGACCCTGGGCCTGCTGGGCCTGTTCGGCCAGCCGCTGCAGCTGTTCAACGTGCTGGCGCTGATGCTGCTGCTGGGCATGGGCATCGACTACGGCATCTTCCTGATCGAACACCGTGGCGATGCCAGCGCATGGCTGGCGGTCTGCGTGGGTGCGGCCAGCACCTGGCTGTCGTTCGGCCTGCTGGGCCTGTCGCAGACCCCGGCGCTGCGCGCGTTCGGCCTGACCCTGCTGTTCGGCATCGGCCTGGTCTGGCTGATCTCGCCACTGTTCCGGCCGCCACCGCATGACCTGCCGCCGGCCTGAGTCCGCCTTCCGCTTTTCTTCTTTCCCTGATCGAGCAACAAGGACGCCCCGATGAGTACTGCTGTGGATGCTGTCGAACGCACTGAAATCCTGATCATCGGCGCAGGCCCGGCCGGCTCCGTGGCCGCGGCGATGCTGCGCCAGCAGGGCCGACAGGTGCTGATGCTGGAGCGCCAGCAGTTCCCGCGCTTCTCCATCGGCGAAAGCCTGCTGCCACAGAGCATGGAGTACATCGAAGCAGCCGGGCTGCTGCAGGATGTGGTCGAGGCCGGTTTCCAGTACAAGAACGGCGCGGCCTTCGTGCACGGTGAAGCGCGTACTGCCTTCGACTTCCGGAAGAAGTTCTCGCCGGGCTGGGGTACCACCTACCAGGTGCAGCGCGCCGACTTCGACAACGTGTTGGCACGCGGCGCCGAGCGCATGGGAACCACGCTGCGTTTCGGTGATGAAGTGCTGTCGGTCGAACCCGGTGAACAGCCTGCGGTGAGCGTGCGCCGCCCGGATGGCAGCGAATACCGCATCGAGGCGGATTTCATCCTCGACGCATCGGGCTTCGCGCGCCTGCTGCCGCGCCTGCTGCAGCTGGAATCGCCATCCAATTTCCCGGTGCGCGGCGCGATCTTCTGCCACGTGCGCGACAACATTCCGGCCGAAGCCGACTTCGACCGCAACAAGATCCTGATCACCACCCATCCCGAACACATCGACGTCTGGTACTGGACGATTCCATTCTCCAACGGCTGCTGCTCGCTGGGCGTGGTCGCCGAGCCGTCGTTCTTCGAGCGCTACGAAGGCGACGACCTGCAGAAGCTGCAGGCCATCGTCGGCGAGGACCCCAACCTGACCCGCCTGCTGGCCAATGCCGAATGGGCGGTGCTGCCGGTGCGCCGCATCACGGGTTACTCGGCCAATGTCAGCTCGCTGTGGGGCCCCGGCTACGCGTTGCTGGGCAACGCCGGCGAGTTCCTCGACCCGGTGTTCTCGTCCGGTGTGACCATTGCCTTCAAGTCCGCGCAGCTGGCCAGCGAGTGCCTCAAGCGCCGTTATGCCGGCCAAACCGTAGACTGGGAAGCTGAATTCTCGATCCCGCTGCGCGCCGGCGTGAAGACCTTCCGCCGCTTCGTGGAAAGCTGGTACCAGGGCGGCTTCCAGAAGATCATCTACCACCCGCAGCAGCAGCCCGAAGTGCGCGACATGATCAGCTCCATCCTGGCCGGTTACGCCTGGGACACCAAGAATCCGTATGTGGCCGATGAAGGTGGTCGCCGCATGCGCGTGCTGGAGGAATTGTGCAGCGCCTGATCTTCCGTACTGCGGCCCTGCTGCTGTGCCTGCTGCTGGCCGCCTGTGCCGGGCGCATGCCCAAGCCCCAGGTGGAGCTGCCGCCGCTGCGGCTGTCGCCGGCCAGCCTGCCGGCGCCGCTGGCCCTGCAGCAGCAGCTGCATTTCCGCTTCGGCAGCCATGAGCGCGACCTCGACGCGCTGCTGGAAGCCGACGCGCAGCAGGTGCAGCTGGCGGTGCAGGCGATGGGCCAGACCGGCGTGCGCCTGCAGTGGGACGGCCAGCAGCTGACCCAGCAGCGCGCGCCGTGGCTGCCGCCGCAGGTACGTGCCGAGCGTGTGCTGGATGACCTGCAGTTCGCGCTGTGGCCGACCGCGGCCATCGCCGCCGCGCTGCCGTCCGACTGGCAGGTCAGCGACGACGGCCAGCAGCGCAGCCTGTCGCGCGATGGCACGGTGTGGCTGCAACTGCAGCGCCTGGACGATGGCAGCGTGCAGCTGGACAACCGTGCCGAAGGCTATGCGCTGCGCATCGAATCGATCGACATGGCCGGACAGGACCGATGAGTGCACCGATCTACCTGAACGACCTGGGCGTGGTCTGCGCGCTCGGCGATGGCCGCGCCGCTGTCGCGTCGGCGATGTTCGCCGACGTGCCGGGCGGGCTCAGTGACAACGACAGCCTGTTGCCGGGGCGCACCCTGGCGCTGGGAGAAGTACGCACGCCACTGCCGGCGCTGGAGGAACTGCCGGTGGCCCTGCGCGGGCGCAACAACGCCCTGCTGGACGTGGCACTGGCGCAGATCGCTCCGGCGGTGGCCGCCGCGATCACCCGCCATGGCGCCGAGCGCGTGGCGGTGGTGCTGGGCACCAGCACCTCGGGCATTGGTGAGTCCGAGCAGGCCCTGCGCACCCACGCCGAACAGGGCCAGTGGCCGCAGGGCTTCGATTACGCCCAGCAGGAAATGGGTACTGCCGCGCAGTTCGTGCGTCAGCGCAGCGGCGCTCAAGGGCCCGCGTGGACCCTGTCCACCGCCTGTTCGTCCAGTGCCAAGGCGCTGATGTCGGCTGCACGCATGCTGCGAGCCGGTATCGTCGACGCCGTGATCGCAGGCGGTGCGGACTCGCTGTGCCGCTTCACCGTGGCCGGCTTCAGCGCGCTGGAATCGGTGTCGGCCCTGCGCTGCAATCCGTTCTCGCAGCACCGCTCCGGTATCAACATCGGCGAGGGCGCCGCGCTGTTCCTGCTCACCCGCGAGCCGGGTCCGGTGTGCCTGGCCGGGTGGGGCGAATCGGCCGACGCTCACCATATGTCCGCCCCCGATCCGCAGGGCCTGGGTGCCATCGATGCCCTGCAGCAGGCGCTGCAGCGCGCCGGCTGGGCGGCCGATGAAGTGGACTACGTGAACCTGCATGGCACCGCCACCGGGCACAACGATGCGATGGAAAGCCTGGCGGTTTCGCAGGTGCTGGGCAACGGCATTCGGGCCAGTTCGACCAAGCCCCTGACCGGCCATACGCTGGGTGCGTCAGGCGCGATCGAAGCTGCATTGTGCTGGATCGTGCTGGCCGAGAACCCGCAGCAGCAACTGCCACCGCACTGGTGGGACGGCGTGGCAGACCCCGCGCTGCCGGCACTGCCGCTGGTCGCACCGGCCACCCGCCTGGCGCAGGCACCGCGGCGGGTGCTGAGCAATTCGTTCGCCTTCGGCGGCAGCAATGCCGTGCTGGCGCTGGAGCGTCGATGAACATGCTGTATGCAATTGAAGAGGTGGTACCGCACCGCCAGGACATGTGCCTGCTGGAGCGCATCACGCACTGGGACCAGGACACCATCGAGGCGGAACTGGTGGTGCCCGAGGCCGGCCTGTTCGTGGAAAACCACGAAGTGCCGGCCTGGGTGGGCATCGAATACATGGCACAGGCCATCGCGGCCTGGGCCGGCTGCCGTGCGCGTGCAGCGGGCAAGCCACCGCAGCTGGGCTTCCTGCTCGGCAGCCGCCGCTACAACAGCGCGCGCTGCAGCTTCCCCAGCGGCTCGCGGCTGCGCGTACAGGCGCGCTGCGAGCTGTTGGGTGACAATGGATTGGGGATGTTCGCCTGCCGCATCCTGGCGGGCGAGGACGAATGGGCGACAGCCAACGTGTCGGTATTCGAACCGGCCGATGCGATGGCCTATCTGGAGAGTGGACAGGCATGACAGGGAATCGAAGCGTGCTGGTGACCGGCGCCAGCCGGGGCATCGGCCGGGCCATCGCGCTGCGCATCGCGCGCGATGGCTTCGACGTGGTGGTGCATTGCCGCAGCCGCCTGGATGAGGCACAGGCCGTGGTGGCCGAGATCCACGCGTTGGGCCAGCAGGCCCGCGTACTGATGTTCGACGTGGCCGACCGCGAGGCCGCACGCGCCGCGCTGGAGGCCGATGTCGAAGCGCACGGCGCGTACTACGGCGTGGTCTGCAATGCCGGCATCGCCCGTGATGGCGCCTTCCCGGCACTGTCGGCGGAGGATTGGGACCAGGTCATCCACACCAACCTGGATGGCTTCTACAACGTGCTGCATCCGCTGATCATGCCGATGGTGCGGCGGCGCAAGCCGGGCCGCATCGTTACCCTGTCGTCGGTGTCCGGACTGGCCGGCAACCGCGGGCAGGTCAATTACAGTGCCGCCAAGGCCGGCATCATCGGTGCCACCAAGGCCCTGGCGCTGGAACTGGCCAGCCGCCAGATCACCGTCAACTGCGTGGCCCCGGGCCTGATCGAGACCGAAATGCTCAACGATGAAGTGATCGAACACGCGCTCAAGCTGATTCCCGCCGGCCGCGTCGGCTGTCCCGACGAAGTGGCGGCCACGGTGGCGTTCCTGCTGTCCGAATCGGCCGGCTACATCACCCGCCAGGTGATCTCGGTGAACGGGGGCATGCTCTGATGGCCACCGATCGTCGCGTCGTGGTGACCGGTGCGTCCGCGATCAGTCCGCTCGGCCATGACTGGCCGACCATCGAGGCGCACCTGCGCAGCTGCCGCAACGCGGTGCGCGCGATGCCCGAGTGGGATGTCTATGCCGGGCTGAACACCAAGCTGGCTGCGCCGGCGCAGGACTTCGCGCTGCCGCCGAACTACAACCGCAAGACCACCCGCTCCATGGGCAAGGTCGCGATCATGTCGGTGCGTGCCACCGAAGTGGCGCTGCGCGAAGCTGGCCTGCACGAGCACCCGGTGCTGCGCAGCGGTCGCACCGGCGTGGCCTATGGTTCCTCGTCGGGCAGCCACGAAGCCACCGGCGAGTTCGGGCGCATGCTCAACGAGTTCACCACCGAAGGCATCAGCGCCACCACCTACCTGAAGATGATGAGCCACACCGCGCCGGTCAACATCGGCGTGTTCTTCGGCCTGTCCGGGCGTGTCTATACCACCTCCAGCGCCTGCACCTCGGGCAGCCAGGGCGTGGGCGCGGCCTATGAAGCGATCCGCAGCGGCAAGCAGACGGTGATGGTCGCCGGTGGTGCCGAGCAGCTCGACGCTACCGCTGCGGCGGTGTTCGACACCCTGTTCGCCACCAGCGTGCGCAACGACGCGCCGCAGACCACGCCGCGCCCGTTCGATGCCGGCCGCGATGGCCTGGTGCTGGGCGAGGGTGCCTGCACGCTGATCCTGGAAGACCTGGAGCACGCGCAGGCGCGCGGTGCCACCATCCTTGCCGAGGTGGTCGGCTACGGCACCAACAGCGACGGCCAGCACGTCACCCAGCCCAGCGCCGACACCATGGCCCAGGCCATGCGCCTGGCGCTGGAGGATGCGGGCCTGGAGGCGGCGCAGATCGACTACGTCAACGCCCACGGCACCGCCACCGATCACGGCGACATCGCCGAGACCCAGGCCACCGCGCAGGTGTTCGGCAGCCGCGTACCGATCAGCTCGCTGAAGAGCTACGTCGGCCACATGCTCGGTGCCTGCGGTGCGTTCGAGGCCTGGCTGAGCATCGAGATGATGCGTGCCGGCTGGTTCGCCCCCACGCTGAACCTGGCCGAGGTTGACCCGCGCTGCGGCCAGCTCGACTTCATCACCGGGCAGGGCCGCGAATTGCAGGCCGAGTACGTGATGAGCAACAACTTCGCCTTCGGCGGCATCAACACCTCGCTGGTGTTCCGCCGCTGGAGCGAATGATCCACCGTCCCATCCCGCCTTTTTCCTCAACCCACCCGCACCCCCGACAAGGAGATGTTCCGATGCGCCGCACCCTGATGATCGCCACGGCCACTGCACTGCTGGCCCTGACCTCCACCGCCTCCGCCCGCGACACCCGCGTTGAGCAGTCCCTGCAGGAGCTGATCACCTCGCAGGCCGCCCGGGACGCCGGCATCGACGGCAGCGTGCGCTTCTACCTGGCCGGCCAGCCGGTCAGCGTGCAGCAGCGCTTGGGCGAGGACGTGACCAACAAGAAGACCAACGCCGCCAACAAGAGCGATGCCGAGGCCTGCCGCTGGGTCGCGCTGTCGGCGCTGCGCGCACTGCAGGACGGCGCCAAGTCGCGCGGTGCCAACGCGGTGGTCGACATCGTCAGCTACTACAAGAAGAACGAGTTCAAGAGCAGCACCAACTACGAATGCTATGCCGGTACGATCCTCGCTGGCGTGGCGCTGAAGGGCACCTACGCCAAGGTCAAGTAAGCGACCGCAGGGCAGCGGCGTTGCCTGAACGCCGCCGCCACATTGCTGAACCCCGTCGGGGAAACGCCGTCGATCACGCCGCCATCGTCGGCCGACGGCTTTCCCCGGTGTCGGCTTTCCGACACAATCATGGCTCTTCCCGGGTTATCGTCCCGCGGACATGCACGCCTACGTCTATAAAAGCCAACTCAAGCCTGACACCTACGTCTACGTTCCCCGACGCGATGATTTCAGCGCGCTGCCTGCGCCGCTGCTCACCTCGCTGGGTGCGCTCACCTTCGTCCTGGACGTGGCCCTGGATGCCCAGCGTCGCCTGGCCCAGGCCGACCCGGACAAGGTTCGCAGTGACATGAGCGAGCGCGGGTTCTACCTGCAGGTGCCGCCGTCGGTGGCCAGCCTGATGCCGCGCCACTATGACTGACGCCTCCCGTCCGCGCGCCCTGTCGATCGCCTTCGCCGTGGGCGCCGTGCTGGCACTGGGTGCTGCCGTGGGCGGCGTTGCCGGTGCCATTCTCGCCGCCCTGGCGCAACCGGCGTTCGCGCTGGGCGTATCGTGGTGGCGGCGCAGCCGTGCGCTGCTGCCGCTGAAGGTGGTTGCACGCCAGGACCTGCCGGCGCTGCTGGCACTGTGGGCGGCCGCACCGCTGCTGCTGGCGCTGCTGCTGGCCTGGCCGCTGGCGGCGCTGCGTGACAGCGGCAGCCTTGCGGCGGTGCTGGGCCTGAGCGTGCTGGTCAGTGCCGGCCTGCTCGCTGCCTGGCGCACCTGGCCGCTGTGGAACGATGTCGAACGGCTTGATGGCCGCCTGGCCCATCATTGGCAGGCGCTGGCCGGTCGCGACCTGACCGCCTGGCGCGGTCTCGGCGTGGCGGCGCTGGTGATCGCGCTGGCCGCGCTGGTGGTGCTGCCGGCCTGGCCGGGACTGCTGCCGGAGAGCGCCCGCTGGCCCGCTGCGCTGGCCGTGGTGGTGGTGTCTCCCATGCTGCACCTGCTGCTGCAGCGGGTCGCGCCGGCGCCGCTGGTGTCGTTGCGACCCAGCCCGATGGCGACGTCCAGCGCAGAACACGAACCGATGTTCGCTGCCGCGGCCGAGACCGCGCCGCTGGAGGCGATGGCTCCGCAGGAGCTGACCCCGGCCCTGTATGAAGCCGCCCGCCACGGCCGCATCGACCGCGGCCTGCAGCTGCTGCAGGCCGGCGCCGATCCGTACGCGCTGCCCGACCCGAACTGGCGCGACCAGCGCAGCCTGGCGGTGCTGGCGGCGGTGCTGCCGGACCTGCGCCTGCTGCGCGAACTGATTGCCCGCGGCGTTGACGTGAACGCGCCGCACCGGGGCATGACCCCGCTGCTGGCCGCCACCCGCGACAGCTGGCATGGCCGCCCCGAAGCCGTGATGACCCTGCTCGCCAACGGTGCCGATTCGCGTGCCACCGACAGCGATGGCAACACCCCGCTGCACCATGCCGCGCGCAGTTCCGACCCGGGCGTGGCCGCGCTGCTGCGCGATGCCGCCGCCGAAGTCGATGCGTTGAACAACGAGGGCTGGTCGCCGCTGGCCGTGGCCTGCCAGGTCGGCAACTGGCGTCTGGCCCGCTTCCTGCTCGAACGCGGTGCGCGCAGCGAACCGGCAGAGGGCACCCCGGTGCTGCTGGCCGCCGCCGCCACCGAAGACGACGATCCGGCTGGCGTGCAGCTGCTGCTCAAGCACAAGGCGCGTGCCGACGCGCGTGATCGCCAGCGCCGCAGCGCGCTGCACGAGGCGGCGCTGGCCGGCCACGTTGAAATCATCGGCGTGCTGCTGGCCGCCGGTGCCAACCTGGAAGCACGCGATGCACTGGGGCGTACGCCCTGGCTGGAAGCCGCCCGTGCCGGGCGCGCCGCGGTGGTCGAACACTTGCTGCCGCACAAGCCGGACCTGGTTGCCGTCGACGGCGAAGGGCGCAACGCAGTGCAGCTGGCGGTGATGGCAGAGGATGTCTCGCCGTTGCTGGTCAAGCGCCTGGTGGAGCTGGGCATCGCCGCCGACGCGACCGATCCGGTCGGTCGC
This sequence comes from Stenotrophomonas sp. YJH_SMC_64, assembly GCF_059371375.1. Classification (NCBI taxonomy): domain Bacteria; kingdom Pseudomonadati; phylum Pseudomonadota; class Gammaproteobacteria; order Lysobacterales; family Lysobacteraceae; genus Stenotrophomonas; species Stenotrophomonas sp. YJH_SMC_64. Next base: position 58,862 of record NZ_JCAFUN010000014.1, read on the forward strand.
CGTGCAGTGGACTACGCTGCCGAAGCCGGGCGCTGGGCGATTGTCGCCCTGCTGGATCCGTCCTATCCGTTGCCGGCCGCGGTCAGTGACGGCCTGGCCGAGCGTGGCGAAGCCGCCAGTGCCAGCGGCCTGCTGCCGGACCGCCCGCCGCTGACCCTGCTGCGCGAGGCGCTGGGCTTCGGCAACACCGAAGGCATGGCCGCGCTGGCCAAGCTGTGCCAGCCGGAAGAACTGGGCGGCCTGCTGCTCGACCCCGAGCTGGCGCTGGAGCCGCGCGCGGTGGATTGGCTGCTGGGCCACGGCGCCGATCCCTACGTGCGCGACGCCTGTTCCGATACGCCGATGTTCGCGTTGCTGTCGCGCGGAATCGATGCGGTGCCGGCGTTGCAGGTGATGTTGCAGCGTGGCTTGTCGCCGGCCGGACGCGGTGGCCTGGCGCGCTTCCTGGCGGCCTGTGCGCAGCACGACCAGGCCGCCCGTGGCCTGGAACAGCTGGCGCTGGAATTGCTGGAGCGTGGCGCCGATCCGTTCGCGGCTTCGCCGGCCGGTGATCCGCCGTTGTCGCTGGCGGTGCGCCTGGGCTGGCTGCGCCTGCAGCAGGCGCTGCTGAAGGCGGGCGTCGATCGCGAAGCGCGCGACAGCCATGGCATGACCGCATTGCATCTGGCCACCGCATTGGCCCGCGAAGGCGCGCTGAAGCTGCTGGTGCAGCACGGTGCCTCGCCGGAAGCACGCGCCGCCGATGGCCAGACGCCGCTGGGCGTGGCGCTGTCGATTGGTCGCCGCGATCTGGCCGACTGGCTGGACTGGCGGGTGTGGCCGTTGCCGCGCCGCACCCTGCGCGAGTCCGATCTGCCGGCCGCCGCAATGGCCGGTGACGTGGATGCGGTACGCCGCCTGATCGATCTGGGCTTCGCCGTCGATGCGGTTGATGCGCAGGGCTGCACCGCGCTGCTGCGCGCCGCCGGCGGTGGCCATCTGGCGGTGACCGACCTGTTGTTGGCGCGTGGCGCTGATCCGCAGCATGCAGCGGCCAGTGGTGCCACGCCGCTGTCGGCGGCGGTCAGCATGCGCCAGGTGGACATCGTCTCGGCCCTGCTCGACGCTGGCGCGAAGCTGGAACACCGCCTGCCGGGCGGAGTGACCGTGCTGATGCTGGCGTCCGCGCTGGGCCTGCCGGACATCGTTGCCCGCCTGCTCACCGCCGGTGCCGACGTGCACGCCGGTGACGCCCAGCAGCTGGGCCCACTGCACTGTGCCGCGCTGTATGGCTTCAGTGCCCGCGACCGCTCGCGCCTGCTCGCCCTGCTCGACACCCTGCTGCTGGCCGGTGCCGAACCGGACCAGGCCGCGGCCGGTGCGGTCACGCCGCTGCTGCTGCTGCTGGGCGCACGCGCCGAGCCCGGCACCGCCTGCGACGAACAGGTGGTGATGGCCGCAGTGGAACGCCTGCTGGACGAAGACGTGAGCCTTGAGGTGCGTGATCCGCGCGGCTTCGGACCGCTGCACCTCGCGGCCCTGCACGGTCTGCCGCTGCTGGTGCAGCGCCTGCTGCGCGCTGGTGCCGATCCGGAGGCGCGCGACAGCCTCAACCGCAGCCCGCGCGAGATCGCGGTGATGCGTGGCTTCATCGACGTGGCCGGCGAGTTTGAACCGCGCGTGCCGGGCGTCTCGTCGATGGCGCGGTTCCTGCGCGACAACGGTTGAGCCGAGGTCTGCGACATCCACGCATGGCGTGGATCTACGGCCGGAATCCGCAGTGGGTAGTGCCGGCCGCTGGCCGGCAACCTCATGAAACCCCGGGGACGCGAGATTGCCGGCCAGCGGCCGGCACTACTGCAATCCGTGGTGGGTGCCGACCGTTGGTCGGCACGCCTACTTGCCGTCGCTTTCCGCGTCGGCCTCGAACAGATGCATCAGGTCGTTGCGTGCGTCGCGCGAGGTCTGGATCACCGCCGCCTCGTCGTCGTACACCAGGTACTGGTCGCGCAGCAGCTGCTCATCGTGCTCGCGGAAGCGCTGCACGTGGCGCTCGGCCACGTCCGGTGCCACGCCCAGCGCGGTCAGCACGCGGCCGCTCATCTCCAGGCTGGTGCCGAACACTTCGCGGAACGGCTCGGCCGACATGTCCATCAACCGCCACGCATGCTGACGGTTGCGTGCACGCGCCAGCACCGTCGCGTCCGGGTACAGCCGGCGCACCATGCGCACCGCGCGCAGGTTGGTTTCCGGGTCATCCACGGTGATCACGAACACATCGATGTGCTCGCCCCCGGCCGCGCGCAGCATCTCCGGCCGGGTCGGGTCGCCGTAATACAGCTGGTTGCCGAATCGGCGCAGGTCGGCCACGGTATCCGGGTTCGCCTCCAGCGCCACGAACGGCACCTTCTGCGCGGTCAGCAGGCGCGCAATCACCTGGCCGAAGCGGCCCATGCCGGCGATCAGCACCTTGGGCCGGTTGTCCGGCGCCACCTTGTCGGCCTCGGCCGGCTCGCGCGGAGTGGCTTTCTCCTGGCCGAGCAGTTTCAGCAGCGCGATCATCAACAGCGGCGTGATCGCCATCGACAGGCCGACGATCGCCACCAGCCGGTCGTGGTTGGCGTTGCCCAGCAGGTGCGCGCGCTGTGCCTCGTTGAACACCACGAAGGCGAACTCACCGCCCAGCCACAGGACGCTGCCCAGCAGCAGCGATTGCCGCGAGCTGAGCCGGGCGACACGTCCAACCGCGTAGAGCAGGCTGAACTTGACCACCAGCAGGATGCCGACACCTGCGGCGATCAGCCACGGCTCGGCGGCGATGCGGTCCAGGTCGATGCCCATGCCCACTGCGATGAAGAACAGGCCCAGCAGCAGCCCCTTGAACGGCTCGATCTGCGCTTCCAGCTCATGCCGGAACTCCGAATCGGACAGCAGCACGCCGGCCAGGAACGCGCCGAGGCTGGGGCTGAGGCCGGCTTCCTGCATGAACCAGGCGGTGCCCAGCACCACCAGCAGGGCGGTGGCAGTGAATACTTCCGGGCTGCGGGTGCGCGCGATGATGCTGAACACCTTGCGCAGCACCGGTCGTCCGCACAGGATCACCACCGCCAGCGCACCCAGCGCCACGGCCGCATCTTCCCAGCGCAGGGTCTCGTTCTTGACCCCGCCCAGCAGCGGGATGGCCGCCAGCAGCGGAATCGCGATCAGGTCCTGGAACAGCAGGATGGCAAAGCCCAACCGGCCGTGGTCGCTGTTGATCGCCTTGTGCTCGGACAGCAGCTGCAGGCCCACCGCCGTGGATGACAGCGCCAGCGCCACACCTACCACCAGCGCGCTCTTCCACTGGAAGTGGTCGAGCAGCAGCAGGCCGCCCAGCACCAGCCCGGACAGCGCCACCTGTGCCGCACCGGCGCCGAACACCGAGCGCCGCATCACCTTCAGGCGTGCCGGCGACAGCTCCAGGCCGATCACGAACAGCAGCATCACCACGCCGATCTCGGCGGCGCCGAGGATGCGGTCGGCGTCCTGCACGAAGCCCAGCCCGTCCGGGCCCAGCACCACACCGGCCGCCAGGTAGCCCAGCACCGCGCCGAAACCGAACTTCTTGAACACCGGCACGGCGATGACCGCTGCCAGCAGCAGCACCAGCGCCAGTTCCAGACCACCGCTATGCATGGGAATACCTGGTCATCGGGGGAGCCGCTGTGCGTCCGTTCGGGTTGGGAAAAGCGTGGCGAACACCACCGCGCCATTATGCGCGCCGGCCTGTGTACGCACGAGAACAACCTGCGGGCAGGGTGCTGCCGCGGCGGGACCGGGTTGACCTGCATGGTCCACGGGTCCAGACTGCCCGCCGCTGGCGGCGCGTCCGTCGGCACACGCATCCCGGAGTCCCCAACCCATGTCCAGCGACAGTAGAAGTCGACCTCGTTCGACGCCAGCGATGGCCACCGCCTGACATCGGGACGGTTTGCCTGCGTTGGCGTTGCGCGAGGTCGCACCCCCACAAGGCAAACCCGATGAACCAGAAGCAATTGCTGCGCCCGGTGGCCGATGCCGCCGCACTGGCCGCGCCGCTGGCGAACTTCAACACCGCCGATGCGGTGGAATTCCTCAACACGCTGGAACTGACCCGCGCCGCGGAAACGCTGGCTGCGCTGCCGTTGCCGCGTGCAGTGAAAATGCTGGAAGCGCCGGAACTGCACCGCAGCGGCGAACTGGTGGCTGCGCTGCCGCCGGCGCGCGCTGCCGCCCTGCTCGGCTTGATGGCCGACGACCGCGCCACCGACATCGTCCATGAGCTGGATGAGGAAGAACGCGCCCGGTTGATCCCGCTGCTGGGCACCGACGCCCGCCAGGCCATCCAGAAGCTGCTCAGCTACCCGCCGAACACCGCCGGCGCGCTGATGACCACCGAGTACGTGGCGGTACCCGCCAGCTGGACCGTGGCGCAGACCCTGCAGCACATCCGCCAGGTCGAGCGCACCCGTGAAACGGTGTACGCGATCTACGTGCTGGAGCCGGCCAGCCAGCAGCTGCAGCAGGTGGTGACCATGCGCCGGCTGATCACCGGCCTGCCGGAGGAGTCGATCCTGGACGTGGCCCAGGTCAATCCACCGGTGACGGTGGACGCACTGATGGACCAGGAAGAAGTGGCACGGCTGATCCGTCGCCACGACCTGCTGGCGATCCCGGTGGTCGATGCGCAGCAGCAGATGCTCGGCATCGTCACCGTCGATGACGTACTGGATGCGCTGATCGAGGAATCCACCGAGGACGCGCACAAGTTCGGCGGCATGGAAGCGCTGGACAAGCCGTACATGCAGATCGGTTTCTTCGAGATGCTGCGCAAGCGCGCCGGCTGGCTGAGCGTGCTGTTCCTGGGCGAGATGCTGACCGCCAGCGCGATGCAGCACTATGAGGACGAACTGGCGCGTGCGGTGGTGCTGACCCTGTTCATTCCGCTCATCATGAGTTCGGGCGGCAACTCCGGTTCGCAGGCCACCTCGCTGCTGATCCGCAGCCTGGCGCTGCGCGAACTGCGCCTGCGCGACTGGTGGAAGGTGGCCCTGCGCGAAGTGCCCACCGGCATGGTGCTGGGCGCGATCCTCGGCTGCCTGGCCATCGTGCGAATCGTGATCTGGCAGCTGGGTGGCCTGCATGACTACGGCGAGCACTGGATCCTGCTGGCGATCACCATCGGCGCGGCGCTGATCGGCATCGTCACGTTCGGCTCGCTGTCCGGATCGATGCTGCCGTTCATCCTGAAGCGGCTCGGCTTCGACCCGGCCAGTGCCTCGGCCCCGTTCGTGGCCACCCTTGTGGACGTGACCGGGCTGGTGATCTATTTCAGCATCGCCGCGATGATCCTGCACGGCACGCTGTTGTAGGCCGGGGTCGTTTACTGGGTCGGATCCCTTCGCGCAGCGAAGGGCTCGGACCCCTGAAGCAGCGTGCTCCGGTAGTTGCCGACCTTGGTCGGCACGCAAGGGTCACGCAAGGGTCAGATCCCTTTCCTGGGGAAAGGGATCTGACCCCATCGTCATGGAATTTGGTTACCGTAGGCGCATGAGTACCTACCACCTGCAGTCCGTGTTCCGTCCGCAGTCGGTCGCGGTGATCGGCGGCAGCCCGCGTCAGCGCTCGGCCGGACGTGCGGTGATGCGCAACCTGCGCGGCACCGGCTTCCCCGGCAAGGTGGCGTGGATCAACCCGCGGCATGCCGAAATTGATGGCATCCGCACCGTGAAGCGGCTGAAGGACCTGGACTGGGTGCCGGATCTGGTGGTGATCACCGCGCCGGCGTCGATCGTGCCGCAGGTGGTGCGCACCGCTGCCGAACGCGGCGTGCAGGCGGCAATCATCCTCACCGCGCACCTGGGTGAAGGCCCGGGCTCGCTGTCGGCGCAGGTGGAGGCGGTGGCGCGCAAGCATGGCCTGCGCATCCTCGGCCCACACTGCCTGGGTGTGATTGCACCGCACGCACGGCTCAATGCCAGCATCGCCGCGCACTTCCCGCAGGCCGGTGATCTTGCGTTGATCTCCGAATCCTCGGCCATTGCCGCCGCGCTGGTGGAGTGGGGCGTGGCCCGCTCGGTCGGGTTTTCCGCGGTGGTCTCGCTGGGCGACACGATGGACGTCGACTTCGGTGACCTGCTCGACTACTTCGCCACCGACTACCGCACCCGCGCCATCCTGCTCTACGTCGAGCAGATCAAGGATGCGCGCAAGTTCATGTCGGCCGCGCGTGCCGCCGCCCGCGCCAAGCCGGTGGTGGTGGTGAAGTCCGGCCGCGCCGAGCGCGTGCAGCCGGGCAGCCGCGATACCCATGTGCAGGCCCTGGCCCGCACCGACGACGTGTACGGTGCGGCCTTCAACCGCGCCGGCCTGCTGCGCGTCAGCGCGCTGGACGAGCTGTTCACGGCTGCCGAATCGCTGGGCCGGTTGGGGACGTTCCCCGGTCGTCGCCTGGCCATTCTCAGCAATGGTGGCGGTGTCGGCCGCCTTGCCGTGGATCAGCTCATTGCATTGCGTGGCACGCTGGCCAACCTGTCCGACAGCACGGTCGAGAAACTCGACGCCGTGTTGCCGCAGGGCTGGTCGCGCAGCAATCCGGTCGACATCGTGGTCGACGCCGATGGTGACCGCTATGCCGCCGCCATTGAAGCGCTGCTGGCCGACAACGAGAACGACGCGGTGATGGTGGTCAATGTGCCCACCGCATTCACCTCGTCTGCAGACGCTGCGCAGGCGCTGACCCGCACGCTCGGCCTGCGTCCGCGCCACCATCGCGACAAGCCGGTATTCGCGGTGTGGCTGGGCAACGATGACCAGGCCACCGCCACGCTCAACGCGGCACGGGTGCCGACCTATCCGACCGAGGCCGAAGCGGTGCGCGGCTTCCAGCATCTGGTGCGCTATCGCGAAGCGCAGAACGCGCTGATGGAAACGCCGCCCAGCCTGCCGCAGGACTTCAATGTCGACGCGGCGGCCGCACGCGCGCTGGTCGATGCCGCGCTGGCCAACGGCCAGCAGTGGCTGGACCCGCTGGCTACGCATGAACTGCTCAAGGCCTATGGCATTCCGTCCGCACCGGTCATGCATGCGCGCGATGCGCACGAGGCGATGGACCTGGCGCAGCCGCTGCTCGAGCGCGGTGCCACGGTCGCACTGAAGATCCTGTCACCGGACATCCCGCACAAGTCGGAAGTGGACGGCGTGCGCCTGAACCTGTCCACGTTGCCGGCGGTGCAGAGCGCGGCCAACGCGATCCTGTCGCGCGCACGCCAGCTGCGGCCGGATGCCCGCATCGATGGCCTGCTGGTGCAGCCGACCATTGTTCGCCCGAAGGCGCGTGAACTGATTGTCGGCATCGCCGATGACGCGACGTTCGGCCCGGTGATCGTGGTCGGTCGTGGCGGTACCGCAGTTGAAGTGATCAATGACAAGGCGTTGGCGTTGCCGCCGCTGGACCTGCGCCTGGCCCACGAGCTGATTGGCCATACCCGGGCTTCGCGCATCCTCAAGGCCTATGGCGATGTGCCCGCCGCCGACGAGCGCACACTGGCGCTGGCGCTGGTCAAGCTGGCACAGCTGGCCGCGGACATTCCCGAAGTGCGTACGCTGGACATCAATCCGTTGTTGGTCGACAGCAAGGGCATCCTCGCGCTCGACGCACGCGTGGCGGTGGCGCCGTCGCGCATTCTGCACAAGGGCCGCGGTCATCCGCGCTTCTCGGTGTTCCCGTACCCGAAGGAGTGGGAGCGCACCATCGAACTGTCCGATGGCGGCCGCGCCTTCGTGCGTCCGGTGCGTCCGGAAGACGATGCGCTGTTCCGCGCATTCTTCGCCCGTGTCAGCGACGAGGACCTGCGCCTGCGCTTCTTCCAGTCGGTGAAGCATTTCAGCCACGAGTTCATCGCGCGCCTGACCCAGCTCGATTACGCACGCTCGATCGCACTGGTGGCGATCGAACCACGCAGCGGCGAAATGCTTGGCGCGGTGCGCCTGCACGCCGATGCCGATTACCACCGTGGCGAGTACGGCATCCTGATCCGCTCGGACCTGAAGGGCCACGGCATCGGCTGGCGGTTGATGGCGATCATGATCGAGTACGCCAAGTGGCTGGGCCTGGACGTGGTGGAAGGCCAGGTGCTGCGCGAAAACAGCACCATGCTGGCGATGTGCCAGAGCCTGGGCTTCAAGACCAAACTCGATCCGGACGACCCGACGGTGATGGTGGTGACGCTGCCGGTGCAGCAGGTCGAGGTGCCCGAAACCCCGTTGTAGAGCCGAGCCTGCGCCCGGTTCGACAACGTCACCGCAAGGGGTCCACCTCCACCGCCGTGCCATAGCACAGCACCTCGGTCAGTCCAGTCATCACATCGGCGGCGTCGTAAAGCAAGCTCATGCTGATGATTGCGCTGCTGTCAGTCGTTCAACGATTGAATATTGACTACAACGATGGCTTATACCCTACGCCAGTGACGTCCGAGTGGTCCACGCATGTCGGCGTACCGGGCGCCTGCTGTGTCTCTTGCGTAGGAGTGACTGAATCACCAGAAGGAAAGAAGCGGCTACTGACGCATTTCGCTCTTCAACTCAGCGAAGAAGCAACGCTACATTGCGCCACTGCGTGGCAGCGGTCCTTCGTGACCTTATTGAAAGAGGATGTTTCCCGATGTTGCAGGCATGAGGAAATTTGTGAGGATCCAAGGTATCAACGAAAAGACCTTCGCCATCTGCGTGTGCTGCCTAGCTATGGTGGCGGCAACTGCAGACGGTCGGATCTTGCCGTTCTTGTTCATAGGAGCGGTTGTCATTGCGATAGCCAGGCATGCCGACGTCAGGCGCGAGCGGATTCGGGAAGAGCACGAGTCGAAATGATCACTTTGCAAGGTTGCCGCTTGAGTTGCAGCTGCGGCTGATTCCTGCAAGGACGCCAAGTCCGTATTGGTTTCAATGCGGCAGTTGATGGACCAGAGCAATCGTCATGGCCCTTCTCGACGCTTGGCATGGAGTCCACGCGAGTTATGCAGGGCATCTTGACCTGAGAACGACTGGTGAGCCGCTCGAACAGCCGCATCGAATCAATCTCGTGCAGCGCTTGCTACATGCCCGAATCGCTCCAACGCATATCACTGCTGCAGCAGGTGGATGCGCAGCATCGTCTCCATCACATACGGCGACCGACCCACGCGACCCGAACGCGGGTAATCTGGCTCGATCCGGACCAGTAGTGCCTTCCATGGCACTACCTAGTCCACCTCGTAAAGGAGAATCACGCGCCGGGTCTGCTTGCGCTTGCCCAGGCCCTGCGCATCCCCAAGTGTCAGCCGTATGATGTACTCCACTACGCGGCTCAGTAGTGTCCCCCGAAGCGGCAGTCTGTGGCGGGCACTGCTGCACAGTTCGCAGGGAGCTGTTCAGAACATCCTTAGCGCTGGTCAATCATTAGCTGGATCGCGGGGCTTTCGCCCTGCGATCCATTGAGAGTCGATATGAAGATTACTGATGGATTTGATGGCCGGCATGGCAAGTTCTACTTTATTTCCCTGGTAGCAATGGCGTCTGCGTCAGCGCTGATGCTGGTGGCGGCGCTTCGGGGTGCTGAGCCTTTGCAGGTTCCTCAGGAGGTTGGAGCTTTTGTTGCCGCATTCTCGCTGATGTGTTCGACGGCAAGTTACCTGTTAATAGGGAAAATTAAGTACTCGTTCCTGCTGCTTGGGGTTTCGGCTGCCGTGTTTTCGGCCGCTCTATGGTCGTTCGGTGCGCCTTTGTCGTTCGTGCTTCTCTTGGGGCTTCCAGCTCTGCTCTTGTCTTTAATTTCAGTTATTTTTCGGGATAAGGTCGATGTACAGGTCGAGGGGGATGAATAACGTTATTTGTCTATAGATTGGCTTATTCTTAGTCCACTGGTCGCTGATGGCTGAGCGAGATTTGCCGTCCTCATGACCTGCATCTACGGATGCTCTGAACAACTACTTCGGTAGTGCTGTCCGCTGGCCGGCGGCCTGAGAGACAATAGAGGCACACGTTGAGAAGCCATCCATGCAGCTGACATTTGGCGATACGCAGGGTCTGGGCAAGCGCAAGCAGACCCGGCGCGAGATTCTCCTTTACGAGGTGGACTGGGTAGCGCCATGAAAGGCACTACTGGCCCGGATCGAGCCAGATTACCCGCGTTCGGGTCGCGTGGGTAAGTCGCCGTATGCGGTGGACACGATGCTGCGCATCCACCTGCTGCAGCAGTGATATGCGTTGGAGCGCTCCGGGCATGTAGTAAGCGCTGCACGAGATCGCTTCGATGCGGCTGTTCGCCCGGGTCAGCGAGCTTGATGCGATCCCGGATGACCAGTTGTTTGTCGGAAGCATTGTCGACAACATCAGCGGCTTCGATAGCGGCTTCGATGAACAGCGCATTGAGGAAGCTGCTCGAATGGCCGCGGTGCATGATGAGATCGCGGGGATGGCGATGGGTTACCACGGTCATATCGGCGACATGGGCAACTCGCTCTCAGGCGGTCAGAAGCAGCGCGTGATTCTGGCCCGCGCCCTCTACCGCCGGCCACGGATTCTGCTTCTAGATGAGGCCACCAGCCATCTTGATGTCATGCGCGAGCGCTTGGTCAACGAAGCCGTGCAGCGTATGGAGCTGATCAAGGTGATCGTGGCTCATAGGCCGGAGACCATAAACAGCGCCGACCGCGTGCACGTGATGGAGCAGGGGCGGATCGTCCAGGAGGTGCGGCCCCAGCGTGGGGCGTCGACGGCGCCTGCTTCCGACGCCGAGGAATGCGTCGCGGCATCGGTCTGACTGGCGTCCCACAGGGTATCCAGAAGCGGGCGCGGGTCCGGCGCGCCTGTTTCATCCGGGGCATGTCGCCGCGCTTGGCGCGGTCGCTGGCATGGCGCTACCACCGCACCGGCGCGACAATACCCCCATGACCGACCGTATCCCCCTGTTGCTGCTGCCCGGCCTGCTCAACGATGCTGAACTGTGGCGCGCACAGCTGGCCGACCTGGCCGACATTGCCGATTGCACCGTAGGCGACCAGACCCGCGGCGAGACCCTGCAGGCGGTGGCCGAGGACGTGCTGGCACAGGCACCGGAGCGCTTCGCCCTGGCCGGTTTCTCGCTGGGTGGCTTCGTGGCCCAGCAGATCCTGCGCATCGCCCCGGAGCGCGTATTGCAGCTGGCGCTGATCGATACCTCGATCCACGCCGATTCACCGGAACGTGCCGAACAACGGCGTAGCCAGCGCGCCAGCGTGCGCCTGCCTGGCAAGTTCCATGGCTTCGGCGATGTGCTGATGCGCAGCTACATCGACGCCTCACGGCTGGACGACTACGTGCTGGTGCAGCGCGTGCGCGACATGACCGCCCGCCTGGGGGCGGAGGTATTCCTGCGCCAGAGTGCGCTGGAGCGGCGCGACGGCCATGACGTGCTGGCGGGCTACCGCGATCCGCTGCTGATCGTGTGCGGTGCCAACGACCGCATCACGCCGCTGGCGGTGAGCGAGGAAATGCACGACCTGGTGCCGCACTCGCAGCTGGTGGTGGTGCCCGATTGCGGGCACCTGGCCCCGATGGAAAAGCCGGACGAGGTCAGTGCGGCGATGCGTGGGTGGCTGTCTGTGGATTGAAGGGGATCGGTGGCATCGGTGGTTCGTTCCACCCCAGTCTGTTGTAGGCGTGGTAACGAAGCACGCCGATACGTTCGTGCAACATCACCTCAGCCAGCAGCAGGTTGAAGGCCGAGGGGAGCCATCCGGGCGTAGCGCGTAGCCGGTCGCTGGGCAGGCCTTCGGCAATCACGCCGAAATGCTGGAAATAGAGCAGGCTTCGCCTGAGGTGAAGACCCGAGGTCACGATTACCACGCGCGATGGATCGTGGCGGAGCATCGCGCTGCTGTTCCGGGCGTTCTCCCAGGTGTTGGCGCTGGCATCCTCCTGCTCGATGCGATCCATCGGCACACCCAGACGGGCCAGCTCGCGCGCGTAGACGTTGGCCTCGCTGGTCTTACGGTTTCGTGAGGCACCTCCGCTCACGATCACCCTGCAGGTCTCGTGCTTCTGCTGGCAGAGCAGATAGCGCTGCGCCGTAACCAGTAATCGGCTGTACCCCACCAGACCCGGGCTGGAGCCCTCGGCATGGTGCTCGATGCCACCGCCCAGCAGCACGATCGTTGTCTTCGGCCGATCTGCAGGTGTCGTGAGTGCAGCGCTGGCCTGGGCCCGGTCGAGCATCCATTGCGTTATCGGGCCCGTTGCGCTGGACAGGGCCATCAGGGGCAGCACCGACAGGAGTGCCGCGGTGCGGAATCGGCGTGTGGCGATCAGTGCAGCACATGCCAGCAGAAGAAGAAGGGTAAACGCCAGCACAGTGCACCTCAGGAAAGTTTGAATGAATTCCGATGGCGCGGGGCCTTCGTTGTGTGGATGCTGGATGCCATGGATCTGAAGCGACTGTCACCCTCCGCAAGAGCGGGCGTCATTCTCGGCGGCGTATTGCTTGGATTAGGGCTGGGATACGTGTTTTCCGAGCGGTTTCCGGGTTTGTTCGCTCTCATTCATGAGCGGATGCAGTAGCGAATCGGGAAGATGCGTTGTCGCGAATGGCCCTGCACGAAATCGTATTTGGCCGGGAGCGACATGCACGAACAGGTCGCATGCGACATATGGCGGAGACAGATGCACGCAATCGATCGACGTGGCATGGCGGGAACGCAGGCGGCAGGCGCCGATCGCCCTGAGCTTGGCGAGCATTCAATGCTGAAGGTGATTGCCGCGGTGTCACCATGCGAGCTGCCGTCCTTTGTTGCTGCGTTGGACGAAGCGATAGCACGGTGGAGGGCGGAGTCTGCGAGTACGCCCAGCAGCGATCTGGATGCAGAACTGGCGCGCCTGCACGCGCTCAAGAGCATCACGTCGGCGCTGGGCAGCAGGCTGATCGCCAGCGCGTGCGACGACCTGGGTGAGTGCCTTCGATCGGGCGCGGCGGCAGACCACATACGACGCCGCTCCCAAGCCTTGGCGGTAGCGGCGCAGCGCCTTCTGCAACGTTCCATCGTTTCTCACAGGTGAAGGAGTCCGGCCATGCCCCATGCACCCTCTGCTCTGCTCGATCCTGGCCCCGACGCACTGCTTCAGGCGGCCCGCTCACTGGAAATGAAACGACTTGCGCTGTTGCTGTCCTGGCTGCAGGAGCCGCGTGCCAGCCTGTCCAGAGTGGTATTGCAGGCACTGACCGTGCTGTGGTGCTGGCTCTGGATGGATGGACCACAACCCGTGCTGGCCAACGAGGCGGCGAAGGTGCTGCCTGCGTCGATTGCGCTGCTTGTTGCGTCCGTGGCATGGGCCGCATGGGTGAACCTCCATAAGGATCGCGGTGTGGCATGGCGCGACGCGGTGGGCCTGCTCCTCAGCCTGGTGATGGTGACGGTGCAGGTCGATGCAGCCTTCATTCTTCTGATGACGCTCAATGCAACGCTGCCCTTCCTGGTGATCGCGGCGACGGCTGCCTACGGGCGGAGGGCGATCGCGCCAGCCATCGCTGCAACGGCGTTGGGGCTGCTGTGGGCCGCGCCGGAGGGCTATTGGATCTCGCGACCTGCCTACCTGGCCTATGCCCTGGCGCTGACGATCCTGCTGCCGGCCGTGGTTGCCTCCATGGTTGCGGCCATGCGCGATATTGCGCTCCGTGCCGTCGCGTCGCGCGAGGCCCAGGGGCGGTTCATCGGAACGATGAGCCATGAGCTGAGGACGCCGTTGAATGCCATCATCAATGGCATCCAGTTGCTGGACATGGACGCCGCGACGCCGGCGCAGCGCAGTTCGTTTGCGTTGGTGGCCCGGCAGGCAAGAGCGCTGCGGCATCGCATTGATGATGTCCTCGATGTGGCCAGCATCGAGGGTGGAACGCTGCGGCTTCGTCCTCAACCCTGTTCATTGGCGTCCGCGCTCGATGCGATGCAGGAAAGCTGCGCACCGGCTGCTGCGGAGAAAGGTGTACTGCTGACGGTGGAGGACTGCGATCCCGCAGTGTGGATGCTGGTTGACGCAGGCCGGGTCGAACAGGTGATCAGCAATCTTGTCTGCAACGGGATCAAGTTCAGCCCGGTGGGGGGCGAGACCCGCGTGTCCATTGACGCCTCCCGCATCGGTGAGCAATGGCAGGTGCGGGTGACCGTTTCCGACTCCGGGTGCGGTATCGACGAGAGCGACCAGGAGGCGATCTTCTCCCCCTTCGTCCAGGTGAGCGAGGGCGATGCCCGTTGCGAGCAGGGGGTTGGGCTTGGGCTCTACATCGTGCGACTGATTTCCGATGCCATGGGCGCGACGATCGAGGTGGGCCGCAGCACGTGGGGTGGCGCCTCGTTCCAGTGGTGCTTCACCGCTCCTGCCGTGATCGGCGAGGCAGCATCACCTTCGCTTGAGGCGGTGTTCAAGGCACATGCGGCGTCGGTACGATCCCTGCATTGCCTGCTGTTCGAGGATGTGGAAACCAACCGGCAGGTGGTCGAGCGGCTGATGGAATGTGCAGGTCATCGACTGAGTTGCCGGCACGACGGGCGCGATGCGCAGGCTGCGGTGGCGTCGCTTGCGCCAGACGTGGTGCTGCTGGACCTTCATATGCCGGGTTGCAGCGGTTGGGACATACTTGAAGCGGTCGGCTCCAGAACGGACGGTCCGCCCATCCTGGTGATGAGCGCGGACACGCGTCTGCAGGTCATCGAGAGGGCGCGTTCAATGGGCGCCGCCGGCTTCCTGTGCAAACCGTTGGATGTGCACGAGGTGCTGCGGATGCTGCACGAGGTGGCGCCTCGGGGATCCAGTCTGTAGAGCCGAGCCATGCTCGGCTCCAGGGAGACGGCAGCCGAGCGTGGGCTCGGCTCTACAACAACAGGGCCTCAATCCCAGGCCGGCGCAATGCCTTCCGGGTTGGCCAGGCGGTGCCCACGATCCAGCTTGGCGATCTGCGCCATGTCTTCGTCGGTGAGGCGGATCGCGGCCGCTTCCAGGTTGCCCGACAGGTTCTCGCGCTTGGTCGAAGACGGAATGACCGAGTAACCCTGCTGCAGTGCCCAGGCCAGTGCGATCTGCGCGGGCGTGGCCTGGTGACGGCCGGCAATGGCCTGGATCACCGGGTCCTTGATCACCTCGCCATAGGCCAGGCTCATGTAGGCGGTAATGTGGATGCCGTTGTCCTGCAGGAACTTCACCAGCAGGCGGTTCTGCAGGTACGGATGGATCTCGATCTGGTTGGTGGTGATCGCATCGGCGCCGAGGATCTCGATCGCCTTGCGGGTCTGTGCGATGGTGAAGTTGGAGATGCCGATCTCCTTCGTCAGGCCCTGTGCCTTGGCCTCGGCCAGTGCGGTCAGGTACTCCTCCATCGGCACGTCGACCTTGTCGTTCGGCGACGGCCAGTGGATCAGCGTCAGGTCCACATGATCGGTACGCAGCTTTTCCAGACTGGTACGCAGGCTGGCCAGCAGCGCTTCGCGCTTGAACTCGGTGATCCAGACCTTGGTGGTCAGGTAGATCTCTTCGCGCGGCACGCCGGAATCGGCGATGGCCTGGCCGACCTCGGCTTCATTGCCGTAGATCTGCGCGGTATCGATGGCGCGGTAGCCGACATCCAGCGCATTGCGCACGGAATCGATCACGGTCTGGTCTTTGAGGCGGAAGGTGCCGAGACCGAAGGCGGGGACAGTCATGGGGAGCTCCAGCAAAGGGGAGGGATGCGAATATCCGGCAAAGGGTAGGCCAGTGGCCGCATGCGTGCCGGCAACGGTGCATTGCACCACCGTACCGGCAGGGCGCCGGCACGGCATGACTTATCTCAATGCGCGGCCACGGCGATGCCATCGGCGCGGTCATCGATGCCGTCGCGGCGGTCCAGGCGGCCGCTGAGCACGGTCAATGCATACGCGCCCACCACCACCAGCGCGCCCAGCCACGGCGTGTGCATCAGGCCGATGTTCTCCACCACCAGCCCGCCGAGCGAGGCGCCCAGCGCGATGCCGATGTTGAAGGCGGCGATGTTCAGCCCCGAGGCCACGTCGGTGGCCTGCGGCGCATAGCGCTGCGCCTGCTTGACCACGTAGACCTGCAGGCCGGGCACGTTGCCGAACGCCACCGCACCCAGTGCCAGCACCGTGAGCAGCATCAGCCAGGTGTTGTAGGCGGTGAAGGTGAGCACGAACAGCACGATGGCCAGCAGGGCGAAGATGCGCTTCAGTGCGGGCACCGGACCCATGCGGTCGGCCATGCGCCCGCCCCACAGGTTGCCGATTGCCACCGACACGCCGTACACCAGCAGCACCAGGCTGACCACATTGGCGGAGAAACCGGTGACGTCCTGCAGGATCGGCGCCAGATAGGTGAAGGCCAGGAAGGTGCCGCCGTAGCCCAGCGCGGTCATCGCATAGACCAGCAGCAGGCGGGGTTGGGCGAGTACGGCCAGCTGCTGGCGGAAGCTGGCCGGCGCACTCTGCGGCACGCTGCGCGGCACGAACAGCAGCGCGCCGAGCAGGGCGATCACGCCCAGAGCGGCCACCGCCAGGAAGGTGGCGCGCCAGCCCAGGTGCTGGCCGATGAAGGTGCCCAGCGGCACCCCGGTCACCAGCGCCACGGTGAGGCCGGTGAACATGATGGCGATCGCGCTGGCGGCCTTCTCCTTCGGCACCACCGCGGTGGCGATGATCGAACCGATCGAGAAGAACACACCGTGGGCGAGGCCGGTGAGGATTCGGGCGACGATCAGCGAGGTGTAGCCCGGCGCCAGGAAGGCGATGACGTTGCCGAGGGTGAACAGCACCATCAGCGCCACCAGCAGCGACTTGCGCGGCACGCGGCCGGTGAGCGCGGTCAGCACCGGCGCACCGATGGCCACGCCGAGGGCATACAGCGAGACCAGCAGGCCGGCCGAGGGCAGGCTGACCTGAAGGTCGGCGGCAATGGTGGGAATCAGGCCGACGATGACGAACTCGGTGGTGCCGATGGCGAAGGCACCGAGGGTCAGCGCCAGCAGGGCGAGGGGAATGCCACGGATCATGGCCGGCTCCGGAGGGAAGGAAGGCGCGCAGTGTGCGCGGCGCACCTTTGCGGAAAAAACCGGCCTTCACGCCAATCACTATTGCCGCCCAGTCAATAATGGAGGCATGAAGACCACTCTCGATGAAATGCAGGCCTTCCTCGCGGTGATCGACAGCGGGTCGATCAGTGCTGCCGCCGAACAGCTGGGGCAGACGCCGTCGGGCGTGAGCCGGGCGCTGGGGCGGCTGGAAGACAAGCTCGGCACCACCCTGTTGACCCGTACCACCCGCCGCCTGCACCTGACCGCAGAGGGCGAGGCCTACCTGCGCCATGCACGGGCGATCATCGATGCGGTGGAGTCCGCCGAGGAACAGATGGCCGCCCGCCGCGAGCGCCCGGCCGGACGCCTGCGCGTGGATGCGGCGATGCCGTTCGTGCTGCACGTGATCGCGCCGCTGGTGGCCGGGTACCGCGCGCGCTACCCGGAGGTGCAGCTGGAGTTGAACAGCTCCGAGCGCTACATCGACCTGCTGGAACGGCGCACCGACCTGGCGATCCGGATCGGGCTGCTGGCCGACTCCACCCTGCATGCGCGGCCGTTGGGTCGCTGCCAGCTGCGGCTGGTGGCCAGTCCGGCCTACCTGGCGGCACACGGCGAACCGGCCAGCGTCGCCGCGCTGGGCCAGCACACCCTGCTCAGCTTCAACGAACCGGAATCGTTGAATCACTGGCCGCTGCCGGGCGATGCCGATGGCCTGCTGCGGGTGCGACCGGATATCGCGGTGTCCAGCGGCGAAACACTACGCCGACTGGCGGTGGAAGGCGTGGGCATCACCTGCCTGTCCGACTTCGTGACCGACCGCGACCGCGCCGCCGGCACGTTGGTGCCGGTGCTGGCGACGCAGACGCTGGATGTGTACCAGCCGATCCACGCGGTGTATTACCGCAACACGGCGGTGTCGGCGCGGATCAGCTCGTTCCTGGATTACCTGGGTGAAGCGATGGCGCGGAGCGATTACCTGCGCTGAGGTCGTGGTGGGGTTGCCGGCCAGCGGCCGGCACTACCGCAGGTTACGGCGGGTGCGGACCGTTGGTCCGCACGGCCCCTGCCATCGCCCGACCAACGGTCGGGCGCTACCCATGTGGTGGTGGGGTTGCCGGCCAGCGGCCGACACTACCGCAGGTTACGGTATGTGCGGACCGTTGGTCCGCACGGCCCCTGCCATCGCCCGACCAACGGTCGGGCGCTACCCATGTGGTGATGGGGTTGCCGGTCAGCGGCCGGCACTACCGCAGGTTACGGTGGGTGCGGACCGTTGGTCCGCACGGCCCCTGCCATGGCCCGACCAACGGTCGGGCGCTACCCATGTGGTGATGGGGTTGCCGGCCAGCGGCCGGCACTACCGCAGGTTACGGTGGTGCGGACCGTTGGTCCGCACGGCCCTTGCCATCGCCCGACCAACGGTCTGGCGCTTCCCATGTGGTGGTGGGGTGGCCGGCCAGCGGCCGGCACTACCGCAGGTTACGGCGGGTGCGGACCGTTGGTCCGCACGGCCCCTGTCATCGCCCGACCAACGGTCGGGCGCTACCCATGTGGTGGTGGGGTTGCCGGCCAGCGGCCGGCACTACCGCAGGTTACGGTGGGTGCGGACCGTTGGTCCGCACGGCCCCTGCCATCGCCCGACCAACGGTCGGGCGCTACCCATGTGGTGGTGGGGTTGCCGGCCGCTGGCCGGCAACCGGATCAATCAGGCCGCGCGCGCCAGCGCGTCCTTCGCTGCGGCGGTGGTCGACAGATCGAACACATCCACCGCGTCGATCAACCGGTTCGCCTGCTGCTCCAGGCTGCGCGCGGCGGCGCTGGCTTCCTCCACCAGCGCGGCATTCTGCTGGGTGGTGCCGTCCATCTGGATCACCGTCTGGCTGACCTGTTCGATGCCCGCGCTCTGCTCCTGCGAGGCGGCGGAGATCTCGGCCATGATGTCGGTGACGCGCTGCACCGACGCCACGATCTCGGCCATGGTGTCACCGGCCTCGCGCACGCGCCGTGCACCGTGGCCGACCTGTTCCACCGACGCTTCGATCAACGCCTTGATCTCCTTCGCGGCTGCCGCCGAACGCTGTGCCAGGGTGCGCACTTCGCTGGCAACCACCGCGAAGCCGCGGCCCTGCTCGCCGGCGCGTGCCGCTTCCACCGCGGCGTTCAGCGCCAGGATGTTGGTCTGGAAGGCGATGCCGTCGATCACGCTGATGATCTCGGCGATCTGCCGCGACGAGGTTTCGATCGCGCCCATCGTCGTCACCACCTGGCCGACCACGCTGCCGCCGTGAGAGGCAACGGTGTGCGCGCCGATCGCCAGCTGGTTGGCCTGGCGCGCATGCTCGGCGTTCTGGCGCACGGTGGAGGTCAGTTCCTCCATCGATGCCGCCGTCTCTTCCAGGTTGGCGGCCTGTTGTTCGGTACGGCGCGACAGATCGTTGTTGCCGGCGGCGATCTCCGCCGCCGCCGTGTGGATGTTGCCGGAGGCGTGCTTGATGTCGGTGACGATGGTTGCCAGCTGCGTAGCGGTGGTGTTCGCGTCGCCGGCGATACGCGCGAACACGCCCTGGAAATCACCGTGCATGCGCGCGCCGAGGCGGCCGTCGGCAATCGCGCGCAGCATGCTGGAGACCTCGCCGAGGTTCAGTTCGGTGGTCTGCATCAATCGGTTCAAGCCGTCGACCATTGCGCGGAAATCATGCTCGAAGCGTGCGCTGTCGCCGCGCTGGCCGAAGTCACCGGCGGCGGCGGCTTCGGCCAGGCGGCGGATCTCGCCGTTGATCATGCCGAGATTGGCCTTGGCCGTATCCAACGCGTTGGTGATCACGGCCTTTTCGCCGGGCAGGCGTTCCATGTCCTGGCTGAGGTCACCGACGGCATAGCGGCCCATGATCGAGATCGCGCGCATCTTCACCTGGATGTGCGCGTCAACCAGCGTGTTGCAGTCGGCCACCATGGTGCCGAACGCGCCCGGGAATGCACTGGCATCCATGCGATGGCTGATGGTGCCGGCGTCATGCGCCTGCGCCATCGTCGCCTGTGCGTCCAGTACGCCGCGCAGCGTGGACTGCACCGCCTGCATCGCCTGCGCGAGGCGACCGATCTCGTCGCGGCTGCGCACCTGCACCACGTGCTGCAGATCACCGGCGGCCACGGCACGCGCAGCGGCTTCCACCGCCAGCACCGGCTGCACCACCGCGCGCCGCAGCCACCAGGCCAGGCCCATCAGCAGCAACACGGCGGCCAGCACGGTCAGCGCCGCGCACAGCAGCAGGGTCTGCCGCGCCTGCTGCGACCGCGCCGCTACGGTTGCTTCGGCCACCTGCGTGGCATGCGTGCTCAGCGCATCCAGTGCGGTCGCCACCGGGCGGTCCTTGCCACGCACCAGGTTGTCGCCGGCGGCGGGATCGTAGCCGGCTTCCGCAAACGCCTGCAGGGCGGCGTGGTAGTCCTTCTGCAGCTGCGTGTGCAGGCCGATGAAGGACTGTGCCAGTTCGCGCGTGCGTATGTCCGGGCTGGCTACGAGGCCCCTGGCCAGCTGCTCGACCAGGCGGCCCTCGCTGTCGAAGGCGTCCAGATGGCGCTGGCGCAGCGCGTCGTCGTGGCCGCGCAGCAGCACGTTCTTCCATTCCTGCACCTGGCCGCGGAACTCGCGCTGCAGGCGTTCGGCGTCGCGGCTGTGCGCGACTTCGGGTGGAACCTCGGTGGACAGCTTCAACCAGGCGGAGGCCAGGCCCGCCAATGCGCACAGCAGGACCACGGCCAGACCAACGGAAACCGCGCCGAGCAGCTTGGACTGCAGGCGCGGAGCACGGACAGACGCTTTCATGGAAGGGACTCTCGGGAAGGGGCAATGCGGTATCGACCTGTCCCCTCGCATCTGAAGTGCGACGCCCATCACATTACCGTTTCGTTTAGTGATGTGAAGGGGGTGTTTCATAGGACAAATGTGTCCATATGGAACGAAAGAAGACCCTCGACAGAGAATTTAAATGTAACTATCGTTGTTACATGAAATCCGCGAATCCACTGTCCGACGCCCTGCATGTGATGGCGCACCTGGTCGGCCATGCCGCCCCGCGCACGTCCGAGCAGCTGGCGTCCTGCCTGCCGATGCATCCGGTGGTGATCCGTCGCCTGCTGGCGCAGCTGCACAAGGCCGGCCTGGTGCGCAGCACCCGCGGCCACGGCGGCGGCAGCCTGCTGGCACGCGATGCCGCGGCGATCACCCTGCATGACATCTACCTGGCGGTGGGCGCACCACCGCTGGTCCAGGTCGGCGCACGCGACTCCGGCGGTGGCTGCCCGATCCAGCAGCTGGTCAACAGCGCCCTGCTCGAGGGTGCACGCGAGGCGCAGCGCCTGCTCGAACAACGCTTGCAGGCGACCACCCTGGATCAGCTCGGCGCCGACTTCGCCCGCCATCTTGCCCATCACCGTTCCCTGGAAGGTCACCATGAATCCTGATGTGCTCATCGTCGGCGGCAGCTATGCCGGCATTGCCGCCGGCCTGATCCTGGCCCGTGCCCGTCGCCCGGTCACCGTCATCGACGCCGGTTCGCCGCGCAACCGTTTCGCCAGTCATTCGCACGGGGTGCTCGGGCTGGATGGCATCAGTGGCGCCGAGCTGCTGAAGACCGCGCGCCAGCAGCTGCTGGACTACCCCACGGTGCGTTGGGTGCATGCCGAAGCCGTGCAGGCCACCGCCAGCGCCGAAGGCGTGGAAGTGCGTACCGCCGATGGCCAGGTGCTGGCCGCGCGCAAGCTGCTGCTCGCCAGCGGCATCGCCGACCAGTTGCCGGCGTTGCCCGGCCTCGCCGAGCGCTGGGGCAGCACCGTGCTGCACTGCCCGTACTGTCATGGCTATGAAGTGGGTGGTGGTGCCATTGGCCTGCTTGGCGGTCATCCGATGTCCGCCAGCAAGGCGCCGCTGTTCGCGGACTGGGGCAATGTCACGTTCTTCAGCATGGGACTGGACATCACGGATGAGGAACGCGCCGCCATGCAGCAGCGCGGCGTGCAGATCGAGACGTCACCCGTGCTGGGCGTGCAGGGCGACCAGCCGACCTGGCTGGAAGTGGAGCTGGCCGACGGCCGCCGAATCGCCCAGCGTGCGTTGTTCGTGCCGGCCACCCAGGCGATGGCCACGCCATTGGTGCAGCAGCTGGGCTGCACGTTGGTCGAGAGCCCGCTGGGCGTGCTGATCGAGGTCGATGCGATGAAGCACACCTCGGTGCCGAACGTGTATGCCGCAGGCGATGCGACCACGGTGGGCAACATCACCCTGGCCATGGCCGAAGGCGTGCGCGCGGGCATCGGCGTGCACCATGCGCTGGTGGCCGAGGACAGCGTGCCGCGCTGAATGTGCCGGGGTCAGATCCCTCTCGCAGAAAGGGATCTGACCCCCGACGCCACGTGTTGCTCTGGTAGAGGCCGGCCTTGGCCGGCACCGCTCCATTACCCCTTCACGCACAGCACCTGCCGCAGCGTGTGCACCACGTCGACCAGGTCCAGCTGCGCGGCCATCACATCGTCGATCGACTTGTACGCGGCCGGTGACTCGTCCAGCACGCCACTGTCCTTGCGGCATTCCACGTGCGCGGTGGCCTCGCGGTGCTGGGCCAGCGTGATCTGCTGGCGCGCCGTGCCACGGCTCATCACCCGGCCGGCGCCGTGGCTGCAGCTGTGGAAGCTGTCCGCGTTGCCCTTGCCGCGCACGATGTAGCTGCGCGTGCCCATGCTGCCGGGAATGATGCCCAGCTCGCCCTCACGCGCGCTGACCGCGCCCTTGCGCGTCACCAGCAGTTCCTGCCCGTGGTGCATCTCCTTCTGCACGTAGTTGTGGTGGCAGTTCACCGCCATCGCCGCCAGCTGGAACTTCGGCAGCCGGTGGCGCATCTCGGCCAGCACGCGCGACATCATCGCCTCGCGGTTCTGCCGGGCGTAGTCCTGCGCCCACGACACCGCTTCGACGTAGTCATCGAACAGCGGCTCGCCTTCCATGAAGAACGCCAGGTCCTTGTCCGGCAGGTGGAAGCCCAGCACGCGCCGGGCCAGTTCCTCGCGCGCCTTCTCGATGAAGTAGGTGCCGATCAGGTTGCCGGTACCGCGTGAGCCGCTGTGCAGCATCACCCACACCGTGTCCGTCTCGTCCAGGCACAGTTCGATGAAGTGATTGCCGCCGCCCAGCGTACCCAGCTGGCGGTCCAGCTTGTCGGTGCGGATGCGGCGGTGCTTGTCCTTGATCTTCTCCAGGCCGGCGGCCAGCCCGGACTGCACCAGCCGGGTGTGGATGCTGTCGGGCATGCGGTGATGCTCGCCGCCGCGCCCGTTGCCCACCGGGATGCTGCGCTCGATGCTGTTGCGCAGCTGCCGCAGGTCATCGGGCAGGTCGTTGGCGCGCAGCGTGGTACGCACCGCCGCCATGCCGCAGCCGATGTCGACGCCGACCGCGGCCGGGATGATCGCACCGCGGGTCGGGATCACCGAGCCGACGGTCGCGCCCTTGCCCAGGTGTACGTCCGGCATCACGGCCACCCACGGCCCGACGAACGGGATCGCAGCGATGTTGCGCAGCTGCTCATGCGCCTGCGCTTCCAGCGGCACTCCGTTGACCCAGCCCTTGATCGGCGTGGTGCCCTCGGCATGCAGCCATTGATAGTTCTGTTGAGTGTCCATGTCTTCCTTAATGTCATTGATGGGCCGGCGGCGCGTCCCTGCGCCACCGCTACCCCCTACCTGATCGTCACCAGCTGCTTCAGCACGCCATCCAGGCCGCCGAACACGGTGAGCGTGTCGATCTTCTCGGTGACCTTCTCCAGTGCCTCCAGCTCCTTCAAGCGCATCAGCACCGGGTTGTCCTCGATCAGCTTTGCGGTGTTGAGCTGCGAACGCGTGGCGTTGGCCTCCTCGCGGCGACGGATCACGCTGGCCTGGGCCTGCTTTTCGGCCAGCACCACGCCGTTGAGGATCTCCTTCATCTCGCCCGGCAGGATCACGTCCTTGATGCCGACGCCGAGCAAGCGCACGCCGTGGCCTTCGATCGCCGCCTGCACATGCGCAGCGATCTCGCCGTCCAGTGCCGCCTTGTCACCCAGCAGCTCGTCCAGGCTGCGCGCGGCAATTGCCTGGCGCAGGCCGAACTGCAGCTGCCGATAGACGAACTCATCGGCATTGCTGAGCGTGCGGTGCGCACGCACCGGGTCGACCACCTGCACGGTCGCGGCCAGGTTCACCCGCAGGGTCACCTTGTCGCGGCTGAGCAGTTCCTGGCCGGACACGTCCAGTGAACGTGCACGCAGTTCCACACGCTCCACCGACACGTTGCCGTTGAAGTTCCAGAACGCGTGCAGGCCGGCGTCCAGCGTCTGCCGCAGCGTGCCATCGATGAACAGCAGGCCGACCGACTCGCTCGGCACCGTGCTGATCACCGCCACACGCGGCAGCACGCCCAGCTGGCCCAGCCGCTGCTGCACGTCGGCCGGAATGCGCGGCTCGTCACCCAACGCCATTACCTGCACCTGGGTATCGACCGAACCGCGCCAGTACAGACGGCGGCTGCCCGGCGGCAGCACTTCATCGATGCGGCCGTTGCGCAGCAACAGGCCGACCTCGCTGGCGCCGACGTTGGCCAGCACGAAGTGCGTGTCCAGCTGTGCGCCCAGCGCTTCGATCAGGCTGTCCTGGTCGCTGCCAGTGTAGGCCGCGCCCTTCGATGCAGTGTGGATGTCCACGTGCGGCCGGCCGCCGAACGGCGACAGGCGGTGCACGCCCGGCAGCAGGATCTGCTGGAAACGACGGTTGCGATACACCAGGCCGCGCTCGCCGTCGCCGATCACGACCTTGATGGTCCAGAACATGGGAGTCTCTCCTTGTATGGCTCTGGTGGTTCGACCCGTTGCGGATGAATCGCCATGACCCGGGTCGATCCGGTCGTGGCGAGGCTGCCTGCACATCACGTGCAGGCAGCGGAAGAGGGCGGCCATCGGCGGACGGTCCGCGCGCGGAGCCTTCGATGCGCCGGCAGTGCTGCCATCGTCGTTCCCGGCAGGCAGCACCGGTGCGGAACGTGGCTGGCAGTGGCGGCGGGCCGGGGCCCGGCGTGAGGTCCGTTGCCTTCCACGTTCCTGCCCGAAGGCGATGTCGGTGGACGGCGACGATGGCCGCTGGGGCTTGCGCCCCCGGGTGTTGCTTCAAGTCATGACGTGACAGGTCATGTGGTTTGGAGTGGGAATCGAACCCACGACAGACGGATTACGGATCCGTTGCTCTGACCAAGCTGAGCTATCCAGTTGGGGACCGCGCGGAATCGAACCGAGTACCGGCGAACCGGTGCCTGCCTCCAGCAGGCGATCCAGGCGATGGCATGTCCGCGACCTCCGGCATACGCCACGGCAACGCCGCGCGCACCAGCCCGTGGTTGAAACGGGACCGTTGGATAATCGAGGGTGCAGGCCACCGACATTATCGGCGAGCGATAATGTTCTGATGCGATGCAGATAATGTCCAGGCGCTGCCAGTCGCGCGAAGTAAATCCTTCGGCGGGGCGGGAAAAGCCTGGGTCAGTGAGCGGCGGGTCGCCGCGCGGGGTGCAGTTCTGGCATCGCGGGTCCTTGTGTCGACGCAAACGAAAACGCCCCCGGGACTTGCGTTCCGAGGGCGTCGTCAGGCCTCGGAGATCGGGGTGGCCGATCTCCGCAGGGCGGGTATCAGGCCGTTGTCAGCTGGTCTTCCTTGCCGAACGCGCGCGCCGGCCCGTCCATGCGCAGGCATGGCAGCAGTTTGGCGATGGCGACGGAATGCGCGTTCAAGGGAAGTTTCCAGTGGTTGTTGAAACGAGGTGCGCACGATAAACCACGATTTAGTCGTGCGCAACCATTTTGTTCAATTATTTTCTTCGGTATGTGTGCAATGCCGGCCAGCGGCCGGCACTACCGGCCCTCACGCTTCCGCGCTGGCGGCATCCAGCTGCGCGACATCGTGCACGCTCAGCGACACGTTGGCCGCCGCCAGCAGATCGTGCAGCTGCTCGACGCTGGTGGCGCTGACGATCGGCGCGGTGATCGACGGCCGTGCGATCTGCCATGCCAGTGCGATCTGCGCGGCACTGGCGTTGTGCTTGCTGGCCACGTCATCCAGTGCCTGCAGGATGCGCAGGCCACGCGGATTCAGATAGCGCTTCACCACGTTCTCGCCACGCGCCGGGCTCTTGGCCGCATCGGCCGGCGTGCGGTACTTGCCGCTGAGGAAGCCACTGGCCAGCGCGTAGTAGCCGATCACGCCGATCTGTTCGCGCTGCACCAGCGGTTCCAGTTCCTTTTCGTAGCCGGCGCGGTCATACAGGTTGTACTCCGGCTGCAGGGTTTCGTAACGCGGCAGCTTGTAGTCGGTGGACACCTTCAGCGCATCGGCCAGGCGCGTGGCGCTGTAGTTGGAAGCACCGATCGCACGCACCTTGCCAGCTTCGATCAACCGGCCGAATGCAGCCAGGGTCGCTTCCAGCGGCGTCGACTCGTCATCCTCGTGGGCCTGGTACAGATCGATCACGTCGGTCTGCAGGCGGCGCAGCGAATCCTCGACCGCCGCATTGATGTTGTCCGGGGTCAGGCCGGGGCGTTCGGCCCACTTGGCCACCTTGGTCGCCAGCACCACCTTGTCGCGCTTGCCGCTGCGGGCAAACCACTTGCCGATCAGCGTTTCCGATTCGCCGCCGGCATTGCCCGGCACCCAGGCCGAATACACATCGGCGGTGTCGACCAGGTTGAAGCCGGCGTCGACGAAGGCATCGAGCAGGGCGAAGCTGGCCTTCTCATCGGCGCTCCAGCCGAACACATTGCCACCGAAGGCGAGCGGACGTACATGCAGGCCGGAACGGCCCAGTTCGCGGGTTGCCGTCATGGGCACGGACTCCTTGGGGGAAGTGCTCCAGAATAAAACGCGTAGTGTGACCGTGCTGCGGCGGCGACCACAAAACAGTGTTCCGCGATAGGCACGCAGCTAACGTTTTGTGAACACCTGGGACGCCGCGGCTGCTAGTCTCGCCGCATCTTCCGCTGGAGTCGCTCCGATGATGCCTGCTTCGTCCCTGCGTGGTTGCCGCCTGCTGCTTGCTTCGGCCCTGTTTGCCGCTGTTCCCGCGTTCGCCGCACCGGCCACGGTGGCGCCGGCGAAGATCCAGGTGTCGCCGGCCATCGACGCGGCGGTGAAGGCACCCACCCGTGATGCCAACAACGTCAAGCGCGACGGCTTCCGCCACCCGGCGCAGACGCTGTCGTTCTTCAAGGTGACGCCGGAAAAGACCGTCATCGAGATCACCCCCGGCAACGGCTGGTACTCGGAGATCCTGGCGCCCCTGCTGCACGACAAGGGCCACTACGTTGCTGCGGTGGTCGATCCGATGGCGGTGCCCGAAGGCCGTGGACGCGACTACCAGCAGCGCAGCCGCGACAGTCTGGAAAAGAAGTACGCCGCTGCACCGGCACAGTTCGGCAAGACTGCCGTGGTGGCCTACGATCCGGCCAAGCCGGTGTTCGGCCCGGCCGGTTCAGCCGATGTGGTGCTGACCTTCCGCAACGTGCACAACTGGCGCAAGGCCGGCCAGGCGCAGGGCATGTTCCAGGGCTTCTTCAACGTGCTCAAGCCGGGCGGCGTGCTGGGCGTGGTCGAGCACCGCGCCAAGGCCGACGTGGCCGACGACGATGACACCGGCTATGTCGGCCAGCAGCAGGTGATCGCGATGGCCGAGGCCGCCGGCTTCAGGTTGGACGCGCGCAGCGAGGTCAACGCCAACCCGCGCGACACCAAGGACCACCCGAACGGCGTGTGGACGCTGCCGCCGACCAACCAGCACGACAAGGCCGATGATGCGAAGTACCAGGCGATCGGCGAAAGCGACCGCATGACCCTGCGCTTCATCAAGCCGTAAAGGGGGCGCCGGGCTGCGCCTGGTGAGCGCGCAGCGCGGTGTCGGGCGGAATGGGTAGCGGCCGGGCAATGCCCGGCGCTGCCACCAATGGAGTGTGCTGTTGAAGAAAGTGCTGTACTTCGCCTTCGCATTGATGGCGCTGCCGCGGTTGTACGACTTCGTGTTCCATGCGGGTCACGTGCATGATCTCGTGGCGGCGGCAGGTTTTGCGGTGCTGCTCGTGGGCTGCCTGTGGGACGAACGTGCGCGCAGGGCCTGCCCACCGGTAGCGCGGCTACGGTATCGCGCCAACGCTGCCGCCACGTGCGGCGCCGTGGTGGTGCTCGTTGCGCTGTTGATGGAAAGGAAGGTCTTCGGCTGAGTGGTGATCGCGGCGGCGATGCGGGAATGGGACAATGCCCCACCCGCCGACTGCCGTGCCCGCAATGCTGATCGCCTTCAACAAGCCCTTCAACGTGCTCTGCCAGTTCACCGACCGCAGCGTGCCGGCGCGGCCGACCCTGGCCGGGTTCGGCCTGCCGCCGCGCGTGTATGCCGCGGGCCGCCTGGACCATGACAGCGAGGGCCTGCTGCTGCTGACGGATAACGGCACGCTGGCGCACAAGCTCACCGATCCCAGGCACAAGGCCGACAAGACCTACTGGGTGCAGGTGGAAGGCACGCCCAGCGATGAGCAGCTGCAACAGCTGCGCGACGGCGTCGAGCTGAACGACGGACCGACCTTGCCGGCGAAGATCGAGCGCCTCGATCCGGCGCCGTCGCTGTGGACACGCGATCCGCCGGTGCGCTTCCGCAAGACCGTGCCCGATGCCTGGCTGGCGATCACGATCCGCGAGGGCCGCAACCGCCAGGTGCGGCGGATGACCGCCGCAGTGAACCTGCCAACGCTGCGGCTGGTGCGGGTGGCGATGGGGCCCTACCGGCTGGACGACCTGCAGCCGGGGCAGTGGCGGCAGATCGGTTGAAACAGAAAGGGCCGGATACCTCGCGGCATCCGGCCCCGGCCCGGGTTCAGATCCCTTCCGCAGGAAGGGCTCTGAACCGGTCGGTCACACTCAGGCGTCGCTGCCGATATCGCTGTGCTCGTCCACCACGGTGTCGTTGCGGCGGTCGCGTGCGTTGATGCGCTGCGCCTGCCCATTCACCACGTGGCCATTGGCAGCCTTCTTCTTCTGCTGCTTGCGGTACAGCGCATAGCCGAGCAGGCCGACGCCGACGGCAGCCGCGGCAATGGTCACGGCCGGGTTGCGGCGGGCGAACTTGGTGGCGACCTTGCCGCCGGTCTTTACTGCGCCGAGGGCGGCGCCGGTCTTGATCCAGTCCGCGTTGCGCAGGCTGCCACCGGCGCTCTTCAGGCCATCGCCGGCGGTGTGGGCCAGCTCCAGGGCGCGCTCCAGAGCGCGGTCGGTGATTACAGTCAGCTTGCTCATGCGGGGGTCCTTTGCCTCGGGTCGAAGTCCAGTGTCGCGTGTTGCCCGTAAACGGTATGTCAGTCGGGGACGCAGGCGGTGTGACTTTAGCGTAGCCATTCAGGATCAGGCAGGGTGGGTCGGATCCCTTTCCGTTGGGAAACGGCTCTGACCCCAGCGCCACGCCTGGGGTCAGAGCCCATCGCGATGCAATGGGATCCGACCCCGCCCGTCAGGTTCCGCGCGGCTTGGCCCGGTGCGTGGCCGTGGCCGTCCACGGGTCATCCGGCCACGGATGGCGCGGGTAGCGGCCCTTCATCTCCTTTTTCACTTCGGCGTAGGTGTTTTCCCAGAAGTTGCGCAGGTCCTGGGTGACCTGCAGCGGCCGGCCACCGGGCGACAGCAGGTGCAGGGTCAGCGGCACGCGGCCATCGGCGATGCGCGGCGTGTCGGCCAGGCCGAACAGTTCCTGCAGCTTCACCGCCAGCACCGGCGGCAGCGGATCGCCGCTCTCGCTGTCCAGCGCATAGGTGATCGGCCGCTCCAGTCCGGACGGCACGGTAATGCGGGTCGGCGCATGACGCTCGACCAGCTGCCGTTGTGACCACTCCAGTGGCGATTTCAGCGCTTCGCCAAAGCTGGATTCGTCCAGCGCATCCAGTCGCGTCTTGCCGGCGAACGCGGGCTGCAGCCACTGCGCACGGTTGGCCAGCAGGGCGTCGTCGCTGCAGTCGGGCAGGCCAAGCTCGGGCATCCAGCGGCGCAGCGATTCCACCCGTGCCTGCCACTGGCGCAGGCCTTCGGTCCACGGCAGCGCCTGCAGGCCGAGCTCGGCCACCGCATCGGTCAGTGCCTGCGCGGCGTGCTGCGGATCGACCCGGCCGGCCGAGCGGCTGTCCAACACGATCCGGTCGAAACGGGTCTCGCGCAGGGCCACCAGGGCGCGGCGCTCGCTGTCCCATCGCACCACGTCTTCGGTGACGAAGCGCTCCGGCCACGCCCTGCGCAGTTGGCCTTCGTCCACCGGTGCGGCACGCAGCAGCAGCGCATCGCGTGCCTCAAAGCGAAGCTCGCTGGCCACCAGCCACGGTTCGCCACGCAGGTCGCTCAGCTCGTGCAGGCGCGCGCTGCGCCCATTGGCCAGCAGGTAACGCAGTGGATCGCCGGGATGCTGGAAGCCGATCCGATCAGGGAAGGCGTGAGCGAGCAGGTCACCCAGCTCATGGGCCTCGATGCTGGCCGGCGGCGTGGCTTCGCAGCGCAGGCGGCGACGCCACTGCTTGGCGGCGGCATCGATGGCGGCCAGCCCGCCGCGGTTGGCATCGCCCGGTGTGCGGCCATTGCGGAATGCAGCCAGTGCGCGCCAGCGGCTCGCCAGCGCGTCACCGCCCTGGCGCAGCGGATCGCGCGCTTCCAGCAGCGCGGCCAGATCGGCGGCCAGCGCCTGCGAACGTGCATCGGGCGCGGCAAGCAGCATCGCCGCCATCCGTGGGTGCGTACCCAGCGCCAGTACGCGGCGGCCGAGTGCGGTGATCGCACCACTGCTGGACAATGCGCCCAACCGCTGCAGCAGTTCGCGGGCGGCGCCCATCGGGCCGGCAGGTGGCGGATCGAGGAAGCGCAGGTCGCTGCTGCCCCAGGCGGCCAGTTCCAGTGCCAGTCCGGCCAGTTCCACCTGGTCGATCTCGGCGCGGCGCTGCGGCTCCAATCGCTGCGACTGCGGCCACAGCCGCCAGGCCACGCCTTCGGCCACGCGCCCGGCACGACCGGCGCGCTGGTCGGCCGACGCCTGGGCGATGGCCACCACGTCCAGCCGGGTGAAACCGCTGTTGGGGTCGTAGCGCGGTTCGCGTGCCTGGCCACTGTCGATCACCACGCGCACGCCGGGCAGCGTCACCGACGACTCGGCGACGTTGGTGGCCAGCACCACGCGGCGGCGACCATCGCTGGCCGCCTGCAGCACGCGCGCCTGCTGTTCCACCGGCAGTTCACCGTGCAGGGCCAGTACTTCGACGCCGGCATCCAGCGATTCCTGCAGGCCGGCCTGCACCCGCGCGATCTCGCGCTGCCCGGGCAGGAACACCAGCAGGTCACCGGGGTGTTCGGCCAGCGCCTGCTGCACCGCGCGGCGCACCTGCAGTTCCAGCGCCTCATCGCGACGCGCCGGGAAATGGCTGACCGTCACCGGGTAGCTGCGGCCCTCGCTGCTCAGCCGCGGCGCATCGAGGAAGCGCGCCAGGCGCTCGCCGTCCAGCGTGGCCGACATCACCACCAAGCGAAGGTCATCGCGCAGCTGCGCCTGCACGTCCAGCGCCAGCGCCAGGCCGAGGTCGCCACTGAGATGGCGCTCGTGGAATTCGTCGAACAGGATCGCACCGACCTCTTCCAGCATCGGGTCATCCTGCAGCATGCGGGTCAGGATGCCTTCGGTGACGACTTCAATGCGGGTGCGCGCCGAGACCTTGTTCTCGAAGCGGATGCGGTAGCCGACCGTGCCGCCGACCTCTTCGCCCAGCTGCCGCGCCATGAACAGCGCGGCGCTGCGTGCGGCCACCCGGCGCGGCTCCAGCAGGATGATCTTCCGGCCTTGCAGCCACGGTGCATCGAGCAGCGCCAGCGGCACCTGGGTGGTCTTGCCGGCGCCGGGCGGGGCTTCCAGCACCAGCCGTGGCTGCACGGCCAGGTGCTGCTGGATCTGTGGCAGCAGCGGGGAAATCGGGAAGAGCGGGGCATTCATGGGCAAAGGATAAGGGGCCGCGGCGGGCGCAGGTACAATGCGCGGGCACTTTTCCCCCGCGATGACCATGCACCTGATCGATATCGGCGCCAACCTGACCCACGACTCCTTCGACCGCGACCGCGATGCCGTCCTCGACCGCGCACGGCAGGCCGGCGTGGTGCAGATGGTCATCACCGGCGCCAGCCGCGAGCACTCGCCGCTGGCCCTGCAGCTGGCGCAGCAGCACCCGGGCTTCCTGTACGCCACCGCCGGCGTGCACCCGCACCACGCGGTGGAGTACACCGAGGAATGCGATGCTGAAATGCGCGCGCTGCATGCCCACCCCGAAGTGGTGGCGGTGGGCGAGTGCGGGCTGGACTACTTCCGTGACTTCTCGCCGCGCCCGGCCCAGCACCGTGCCTTCGAGCGCCAGCTGCAGCTGGCGGCAGACAACGGCAAGCCCCTGTTCCTGCACCAGCGCGACGCGCATGCCGATTTCATGGCACAGATGAAGAACTTTGAAGGACGCATCGGCCCGGCGGTGGTGCATTGCTTCACCGGCGAACGCGACGAGCTGTTCGATTACCTGGACCAGGACTGGTACATCGGCATCACTGGCTGGCTGTGCGACGAGCGCCGTGGCGCGCACCTGCGCGAACTGGTGAAGAACATCCCGGCCAACCGCCTGATGATCGAGACCGATGCGCCCTACCTGCTGCCACGCACGCTGAAGCCGATGCCGAAGGACCGCCGCAACGAACCGATGTTCCTCTCGCACATCGTGGAAGAACTGGCGCGTGACCGTGGCGAGGACGTTGCAGTGACGGCGGCCAATGCGACTGCGGCGACGCGTGCGTTCTTCCGCCTGCCCGACGCGGGTTGACGGTAGTGCCGGCCGCTGGCCGGCAGCACATCCTGATTGCCGGCCAGCGCCCGGCACTACCGGAGCAGGTCGCGCAGGCCCTCACGGTAGCTGGGGAAGCGCGGCTGCCACGCCAGCGCTTCACGCGTGCCACGACTGTCGATGCGCTTGTTGCTCTCGTAGAAGCGCCGTAGCGTCGGGCTGAGTTCAGGGTCGTCCCAGGCCACGGCAGGTGGCATCGCAAACCCGCCCAGCTTCGCGGCGAAGGCCAGCACATCCTGCGGTGGGGCCGGCTCGTCATCGCTGGGCAGGTATATCCCCTGCGCAACCGGTCGCTGCATCGCCGCGACGATCACTGCCGCAAGATCCTCTACGTGCAGGCGGTTGAACGCCAGGCCCGGCCGAATCACATGGCGGGCACGGCCCTGTGACAGCTGCAGCAACGCATTGCGCCCCGGCCCGTACAGGCCGGGCAGGCGGAACACCGCCGAAGCGATGCCACGTTCCTCTGCAAGCGCACGCCATTGCGCTTCGGCACGCAGGCGCTGCACGCCGGCTGCTTCGGTGGCATCGGCTGCGCTGTGCTCGTCAACCCAGCCGCCGGCCCGATCGGCATACACCGACGTGGACGACAGATAGCCCACCCAGCGCAGTGCCGGGCTGGCCCGCAGAGCCGGCAGCAGCAGGCGCAGTGCCGGGTCGCCCGCGGCATCTGGCGGCACGCTGCACAGCACGGCCTCGGCCTGCGCGACCTCATCGAGCAGGGCGGGCGACGGTGGGGAGTCAGCGTGCAGCTGATGCCGCAGCAGGCCATCGTCCGGCGCCGACGAGGGGTTACGCACCGTGCCGACGACGTGCACGCCCCGCGCCTGCAGATGCGGGGCCAGCACGCATCCGCTCCAGCCCATACCGAGGATCAGCACCCGCATAGGCAGCGCGCCGGCCTGCAACGGGAGGCTCACGCGCCGCGCAGTGCCTGGTAGGCCTGCAGGCTGCTGTAGGCGACCTGCAGCAGCAGGGCTTCCTGATCGGCCTTGCGTGCACGCGCCAGCATGTCGCCGACGATCTGTTCGGCCTCTACCTGCTGGCCGGCTTCCAGATCCCGCAGCATCGACGCCTTCAGTGCCGAGCCCGCCTGGGTGAGGGTGCCGCGTGCGGTGTCCTGCGCGGCATCGGGAATCGGCTCACCGGCAGCTTCGGCCACGGCCAGGCATTCGTCGTACAGGCCGCGCACGATCGCCTCGCCATCATCGGTGGCGACGATGGTGCCGATATCCGCGCGAAGCAGGCAGGTAGCAGCGGCCAGCGCGGTCAGGAAGGTGTACTTGATCCACTGTTCCTGGCCGATGTGTTCGCTCGCCAGGTGATCAAGATGGGCCTGCGCGCAGGCAGCGGCGAAGGCACGCACGCGTGCGGACGCCGCGCCGCCATCGCGTTCGCCGAAGGTGAGCTTGGCCGGCTTGCCCAGGTGCAGCACCGCACCGTCGGGGGCCTTGGTGGCGCTGATGAAGCACAGGCCGCCGAGCACGGCGTCGCGGCCGAAGCGCAGGTCCAGCGCGTTGTAGTGGTGCAGGCCGTTGAGGATCGGCAGCACGGTGGTGTTCGCGCCCACGGCTGGAGCAATGGCGTCGATCGAGCTGTCGAGGTCGTAGGCCTTGCAGCTGAGGATGACCAGATCGAACGGCTTCTGCGCGGCCAATGCGGGCAGCGCATCGGCGGTGACGTGCTGCACCGGGAAGCTGGCATCGCCGAGCGGGCTGCGGATGACCAGGCCATCGCGGTCCAGCTGTGCGGCGCGCGCGGGGCGCACGAGGAAGGTCACGTCCACGCCGGCCTGGGCCAGGCGACCACCGAAGTAACCGCCGGTACCGCCGGCGCCGAGGATCAGGATGCGCATTGCACGTTCACCGCTTTCTGGGGAATCAGATCTGCGATTGTGCCGGAGATTGCGGCCAACGGCGGAGCCCCTCGTAGTGGTTCGCGCAGTTGGTTTCATGAGCTGGGTCGTGTGCGATGGGTTCGCGGGGGACGCCGTGAACCCCGCTCCGCGGTCCGGCCCAGCCGCTGGCGGCTGTGCGTTCGGGCGCTTGCGAAGCAATGCTTCGCAAGCAAAGCGCCCTCACCCCTGGGGGCTTAGCCGCGCCATCCATGGCGCGGATACCCCCGCGAGCCCATCGCACACGACCCCTGACAGTTTCCGGGTGCGGCCACCACGGAAAACAGATCAGGAGCGGAGGCGGGTCGCCCGCTGCGCTCGCTCGTGTAGAGCGGTGCTCAGGGCAGTTGTTCGCTGAAGTCTTCGGTGTAGCCCAACAGCAGTGTGGCGCGGGTGGCCAGGGTTGCAGCCAGTTTTGACCACGTGTCGTGCGGTCCGGCCGCGTAGACGCGCTGCAGGTCCGCGACCAACGCATTTGCCTGTGCAGGCGACGGCGCGCTGTCGCGCTGGAAGCCGAGCCACGATGCGCCGAGCCCGAACAAGCGGTAGTCATGGTGTTCCTGCAGGTGCCGGATCAGGGCGTGATTCTGGAAGATGTCCCAGTCCGCGCTGAAGTAACCGTTGGGCAGGGCGGCAATCAGCAGGTCATCGCGGTCCACCGGCACCTGCTGTACGCAGACCACCTCGTCGACGATCAGGTCCGGCGTTGCATTGGCGGCGACCAGCGCCTCGACGTCCTCGTTGCTGCACATCAGCGTGCCCGCCAGCGCGCTCCATTCCAGCCGATGAGAGGAATGCTCGAGCTGCGCGACCACATGCGCCAGCAACCGCTCGCGTGCCGCCAATGCATCTTCGGGGGTTTCCGGATCTTCGTCCTCGTACAGCGCGATGCGCGCGTCGTCGGACGCATGCATGCTGGTGTAGCGGCATTGGCCGACATCATCGAGCGTGCACAGGTAGCGATACCGGGGATCAGCCGCGTGCCGCGAGGCCAGGTATTCCAGCACCTCATCCAGCGTGGGTGAATCGCCCAGCAACGCATGGCTGAAGGCATCGATGGGGCCGTCCACAACGGCCTTGTCCAATGGAATGGAAGTGATCTTCATCGCCACAGCCTAGCCGCAATTCCGAACGAAAAGATCCGGGCGTCGGCCTTGCCGTGAACGCTCCATCCACGCATGGCGTGGATCCATCGTGTCGACCAAGGTCGACACCCACCAACAGCAGCGGCAATCTGTCGAAGGCGGGGTGGGTCCGGTTGCGGGGGTGTCTGCGGCATGGATGCCGCGGCCAAGCCTCCATGGACGGATTCACGGCGTCGCCCGCAACCGGACCCACCCCGCCATCCCCGGCTAGTCAGCTTTTGCCGTTGAAGTTGACGTTGACGTTGATTCAGCGGGTGCAGGGCCGCAGGCCCTGCAGGCAAAACTCAGCTGCGCATGCCCACGCCGCGACGCAGCAGCCACAGCGCCAACGCCGTCAGCACCACCACGAAACCGATCATCAGGCCGTAGGCCACCGGCAGCGGTACATCGCTGCTGCCCAGCAGGCCATAGCGGAACGCGTTGACCATGTAGAAGATCGGGTTGGCGTGCGTGGCCGCTTCGGCCCAGCCCGGCAGCAGCTTCACCGAATAGAACACGCCACCCAGGTAGGTCAGCGGGGTCAGGATGAAGGTCGGCACGATCGCCACGTCATCGAACTTCTTCGCATACACCGCGTTGATGAAGCCGGCCAGCGAGAAGATCGTCGCGCCCAGGATCACCGTGGTCAGCATCACCAGCGGGTGCGGGATGCGCACCGGGGTGAAGAACATCGCTATGATCAGCACGATCACGCCCACCATCAGGCCGCGCAGCACGGCGCCGGCCACGTAGCCCCACAGGATCACCCAGTTCGGCATCGGGCTGACCAGCAGTTCTTCCACGTGGCGGCCGAACTTGGCGCCAAAGAACGAGGAACTGATGTTGCCGTAGCTGTTCTGGATCACGCTCATCATCACCAGGCCCGGCACGATGAACTGCATGTAGGTGTAGCCGCCCATGTCACCCACGCGCGACCCGATCAGGTTGCCGAAGATCAGGAAGTACAGGGTCATGGTGATCGCCGGCGGCACCAGGGTCTGGCCCCAGATGCGCATGATGCGGGCGACTTCGCGGCGCACGATGGTCATCAGCGCGATGCGGTTGCGCTGGCCGTCGGTCAGCTCGGTGGTGCTCATGCAGGCTTCTCCAGGTTGCCGGTGAGGCGCACGAACAGCTCCTCCAGGCGGTTGCTCTTGGTACGCATCGAACGCACGCGGATACCGGCCTCGTTGAGCGTGGCGAACACGCGGTTGAGGTCCATTGCGCGCGGCATGTCGATGTCCAGCGTGTGCGGGTCCGGCGCGGTCAGCGTCGCACCTTCGATCACCGGCAGCTGTGCCGGCAGGTCACCGTCGATGTCCAGCAGGAAGCCCTCCACGTCCAGCTTGGCCAGCAGGGTGCGCATCGGCCCCTGCTCGACGATCTGGCCATGGTTGATGATCGCCAGGTGGCGGCACAGGTACTCGGCTTCTTCCAGGTAGTGCGTGGTAAGGATGATCGTGGTGCCTGCGGCATTGATCTCCTTCAGCACGCGCCACATGTCGCGGCGGATCTCGATGTCCACGCCGGCGGTCGGCTCGTCCAGGATCAGCAGGCGCGGGCGGGTCATCATCGCGCGGGCGATCATCAGCCGGCGCTTCATGCCGCCGGACAGCGTGCGGCTCATTACCTGTGCCTTTTCCCACAGGTGCGCGCGCTTCAGTTCCTCTTCGGCGCGCTGCTCGGCTTCCTCGCGCGGTACGCCATAGAAGCCGGCGTAGTTCACCAGGATGTCGAAGGGCTTCTCGAACAGGTTGAAGTTGATTTCCTGGGGCACCAGCCCGATCAGGCGCATGGTGGCGCTGCGGTTGCGCACCAGGTCGCTGCCGAACACTTCCACCTGGCCCTCGCTGAGGTTGACCAGGGAGCTGATGATGCCGATCAGGGTCGACTTGCCGGCGCCATTGGGGCCGAGCAGGGCGAAGAAGTCGCCCGGGGCCACTTCCAGGGAAACCCCCTTCAGGGCCTGGGTGCCGTTGTCGTAGGTCTTGCGCAGGTCGCGCACGCGCAGGGCGGGCGCCGTATCGTTCTGGGATGCCAAGCTCGAAGCCTTCGCGCCCATGGGCTGGCGCTGGAGAGGGGCGGGGAGGGGCTATTATAGAAGACCCCGAGGGCTTGCCCCGGCTACACACTGTCCCGAAAAGTCGTGCCTGTTCAATTCCCCCTCAAGCTGGTCGGCTGCCGCATGCTGGCCCCGACCGTCGGCCACTACCAGTTCGTGCGTGACGATGGGCAGCCGCTGGATTTCCAGCCTGGCCAGTTCATCCAGGTCCATTTCAGCTACGCCGACGGCACCGAAACCAAGCGCAGCTACTCGCTGGCGACCATCCACGACCACGCGCTGGGCCCAGGCGAGGCGGTGGATATCGCCGTCAGTTTCGTGCCCGGTGGCGCCGCCACGGCCCTGTTCGAGGCACTGGAGCAGGGCGGCCAGATCAGTGCGTCCGGCCCCTATGGCCGGTTCTGCCTGAATCCCGGTGACCACAACGCCCGTTACCTGCTGATCGCCACCGGTACCGGCGTTACCCCGTACCGCTCGATGCTGCCGCTGCTGGAAAAGGCCATGGCCGAACGCGGTGTGCAGATCGTGCTGCTGCAGGGCGCGCGCAGCCCGGGCGAGCTGCTGTACAGCGAAGATTTTTACAGCTTCGCCGAAAAACACCCGAACTTCCGTTATGTTCCGTGCCTGTCGCGTGAACTCCCGGCTGATCCGCACCCGGACGTACAGCACGGCTATGTGCAGCAGGCGCTGGCCGGCTTCACGCCGGACCCGGCCACCGACATCGCTTACCTGTGCGGCAACCCGGACATGGTCGATGCCTGTGCCGAGCTGCTGAAGGCCGCCGGCCTGGGCAACCCGCAGATCCGCCGCGAGAAGTACGTCAGCAGCAAGTAAGTCAGGGTAGTGCCGGCCGCTGGCCGGCAGCCCCACGAACCCTGGTAGTGCCGGCCGCTGGCCGGCAACTCCAAGAACCGGAGGCGGCGCCACGCCGCCCCCGGTGCCCTGCCTCAGTACGCGACCCAGGCATCGCGCCAGGCGAAACCGGTGCCCGGGCGATAGGCATCGGCGTTGATGTTGCACCACGCACCCTCCGGGAACGGCCGGCAGGCGTAGAGCTTGCCGTCGGTGCCCTTGACCACGGTTTCGCCCGGCGTGTAGCTGCCGATACCGGCCGGATACACGAAGTCGTAGTCGTCACCCGGCGGCGGATCGACCGGATCCACCGGGCCCGGCAGGCGGGTATCGATCTGGAACAGGTTGCCCGGCTTCAGGTAGACGCGGTTCTCGGTGGCCGAGGCGACCGGCGTGATCACGCCGTTCCTCATCACGCCCACACGCGCCTGCTGTGCACTGGCGTTGACCTTGCGGGCCAGCGCCAGCGGCCACTGGTTCGCAGCGGTCTGACCTGCGGCCAGGGTGATCTCCGGACGCTCCAGATCATTGCCCTGGGCGTTGAACACGCGCAGCGTCAGGGTGGTGCCTTCTTCCAACGCACCGCGGGCGGTGACCGGGCCGGCGTCCTGCCACTGCGGCGGCGGTTCAACGCCACCACCGCCTTCGAAGCGCACGTCCGCGCAGGTATAGAACGCTTCACCGGAATCCGAGCGCTGCCAGGTGTTGTAGATGATGTGCTGGCCGCTGCGCTTGGGCAGCGGGCAATCCAGCTTGTAGACGTCGCCGGAGACCGGCACGTTGCCCAGCGTGCAGAATTCCTGCAGGTCGGCCCAGCGCAGCGGGCTGCCCGGCTGCCAGCCGTCGCGGGTGACGTAGAACTTCCACTCGCGGGTAGCATGCGGGGCCGGTGCCTTGAACTCGAAGGTGTAGCGCCCGCGCGAATCGGCGCGGATCGGCGAGGTCGGCCAGTCACTGCGGTTCAGATCGAGGCCGCGGTACTTGCTGTTGCCGCCGCTGCACAACTCGCCATCTGGAACCACCGCTTGATGGTTGCCGTTGGCGTTGGCCTGGTTGACACCGGCCCAGTCGTAGAACGGCTGGGCGCCGCCGATGGCCTTGGCGGCGGCGCAGGCCGGGTTGGTCGGATTCTCCGGATTGCCCTCGTGGCACTGCTTCACGCGGCTGAGCGGCTTGGACAGGGTGCCGTGGGCGAAGGCGTTGCCGGACAGTGCCAGGCCGACAACGGCGGACAGTGCGAGGACGGCCCGATGGGACAGGTGCATGCAGGAACTCCTTTGCGAAGTGTTGGAAACCTCGCGGAGTCTTCCCATGTAGCCGCCATATGCCCATCAGACAAGTTTGAAAGGCTGCTGCGTTCCTCTGTTTCTGCAACGCGCGCCCCACTGCGCGGCAGGGGAGCCAGGAGGCGGTGTGATGTGCACCGCCTCCCACATCACTGCGTCAGTACGCGATCCACGCATCGCGCCAGGCCGCGCCCACGCCCGGCCGGTAGGCCTCGGCATTGACGTTGCACCATGCACCCTCCGGGAACGGGCGGCAGGCATACAGCTTGCCGTCGCTGCTCTTCACCACGGTCTGGCCCGGCACATAGCTGCCGATGCCCGCCGGGTACACGTGGTCGAAATCACCACCCGGCGATGGCGTACCCGGGTCCGGCACCTGGGTATCGAGCTGGAAGCGGTTGCCGTCCTTCAGGTACACGCGATTGTCGGTGGCTGACGCCGACGGCGTGATCACGCCATTGGCAAGCACGCCCACGCGCGCATGCCGGGCACTGGCATTGACCTTGCGGGCCAGCGCCAAGGGCCATTGCGCGGCCGAGGTCTGGCCGCTGGCCAGCGTCGCTTCCACACGTTCGACATCGTTGCCGCTGGCATTGAACACGCGCAGTGCCAGCGTCGTACCCACCGGCAATTCACCGCGGGCGGTGACCGGGCCGGCATCCTGCCATTGCGGTGCCGGCGTCGTACCACCGCCGCTGCCCTCAAAGCGTACGTCCATGCAGGTGTAGAACGCTTCGGTCGAATCCGAGCGCTGCCAGGTGTTGTAGATCACATGCTGGCCGGTGCGCTGCGGCAGCGTGCACTGCAGCTTGTAGGTGCCATCGGCAGAGAGCGGTGTATTGCCCAGCGTGCAGAACTCCTGCAGGTCGGCCCAACGCAACGGGCTGCCCGGTTGCCAGCCGTCGCGGGTGACGAAGAAGCGCCAGTCGCGCGTGGCGTGCGGCGCGGTCGCCTTGAACACGAAGGTGAACTTGCCATTGGCATCGGCGTGGATCGGCGTGGTCTGCCAGTCACTGCGGTTCACGTCCAAGCCGCGGAAGGTGGGATTGTTGCCGCTGCACAGCTTGCCGTCGGGCACCACCGCCTGATGGTTGCCGTTGGCGTTGGCCTGGTTGATGCCGTTCCAGTCGTAGAACGCCTGCGATCCGCCCACCGCTTTCGCGGCGGCGCAGGCCGGGTTGGTCGGGTTCTCCGGATTGCCCTGGAAACAGGCATAGACGCGGCTGACCGGCGTGGTCATGGTGCCGTGGGCGAACGCGTTGCCGGCCAGGCACAGGCCTGCAGCGGCGAACGAGGTGGCCAGCAGCAGCGGTGTGGATCGGAATGACATGGCGCTTCCTTGTGGTCGTCGAAAGAGAGCGGTGACCGCAGAGTTGCGCTGCGCGGCGGACTTTCGGCGGCACCATCGCGAGTATCGAGTTGCGGTGCCGGGTGCGGAACCATGGAAATGCTGATCCGTGACTGTGGGTGTGAAGCCCTTCCCGCGGGCTTCACGTGGGCCTGAACGGATGCGCTGGCGATCACGTGTCCGGCGTGGCAACGATCACGTCGTGGAGATCCGGTCATGTCGGCGCCATGCCGACGCGATCCGCCTGGCACGAGAAGCAGCCGTGGGCCGCGTTGTGCAGTTGCACGAAGGCCACGTCAGGGTCGGCAAACAGCGCGTCCAGCCGAGCGCCGACATCCGTGCCTGCGCTGATCTCGGCGGCCAGCATCAATGCAGCCTGGTCATAGGCGCGCAACGAGATCATCCGGCGCTGCACGTACGGGGGTACTTCGCCCGGCGGCAGCACGCAGCGGGTCACGCCACGCTGCACGAAGATCGGGCCCGAGGCGTGATAGGGCGAGTGCAGGGGCAGGTGCACGTGGGACAACAGCAGCAGCTCGCTGCCACCGGGCGGATCGCTCAGGCTGATCCGGCAGGGGTGTCCTCCTGATTCGCCGGCCCAGCGACGCCGGATGCCCAGCGCAGCCAGCGCGGTGTCGCTCTTTTCGAACAGGTGCAGGAACGGGCGGTGGTCGATGCCACCGAGGTACCACGCATGCATGGGCGTCTCCTTGGTTTCCCACGGATTCTGCGCAGGCACCGGCCGCCGTGCTCGCCGTTTTCAGA
Source organism: Stenotrophomonas sp. YJH_SMC_64 (assembly GCF_059371375.1). NCBI lineage: Bacteria > Pseudomonadati > Pseudomonadota > Gammaproteobacteria > Lysobacterales > Lysobacteraceae > Stenotrophomonas > Stenotrophomonas sp. YJH_SMC_64. The sequence goes on from NZ_JCAFUN010000014.1 coordinate 101,211, forward strand.
CCCCGCATCTCCATCGGGCCAGGCAGCGCCACGGGGAACGCAGCACAAGGCGCCAAGATGCGCGCGCCGCCCCGGCCGATGAGCGCCGCATGTCCGTGGATTTCCCCACCCTCACCGTGCTTGGCTTCCTGCTCTGCATCGCTGGGGCCATCTGGCCGGAGACGAGGTACTGCGCCACTTCGCTGCGTTGATGCAGCACGGTTTGCAGGGCCATCACACGCTGCTGGGCCGCTACGGTGGCGAGGAGTTCGTGCTGGTGCTGGCCGGCAGCACGCAGGCGGAAGCGATGGCGCGGGCTGCGGCGATCCGTACCGCTCTGCAGCAGAAGCCGGCGCGGCTGGCCACCGGGCCGGTGACGTTCACTGCCAGCATCGGCCTGGCGATGGACGACGGCCAGGGCGAGCTGTCCACGCTGCTGGCAGCGGCAGACGCGGCGCTGTACCGGGCCAAGGCCGCCGGCCGCGATCGCCTGGCCTGCGCCACGCCGGCGGAGATTTCGCGTCTGCCCATCGCCGACGACGCCGTGCCCGTGTAAGTTGAGTCACATCTTCCGCGGCAGCCCGTCGTGGTTGCCAGGAACGTCCTCCAGGGGAAACGAGCACGATGCAAAGACACCACCTCGCGTTGGCCGCAGTGTTGGCCAGCCTGATGCTTGCCGGATGCAGCCAGTCACCGTCACCCGGCGCCGAAGGCGCCAGCGATGCACCCAGCCGCCGTTTCGGCACGATCGACTTCCAGCCCTGCACGCTGTCCACGGTAGGTGCCAGTGCCAACGTGGAAGCGCAGTGCGCCACCCTGCAGGTGCCGGAGGACCGGGCCCAGCCCGGTGGCCGGCGCATCGGCCTGCGCATCGCCTGGCTGGAATCGGGCAGCAGCGGCTCCAGCCAGCCCGACCCGGTGTTCTTCCTGGCCGGTGGCCCCGGCCAGGCCGCCAGCGAAGTGGCCGTCATCGTCGATACCGCGCTGCGCCAGGTGCGCAAGCAGCGGGACATCTTCCTGGTCGACCAGCGCGGCACCGGCGGCTCCAACCCGCTCAGCTGCCTCGGCGCGGACGGAAAGGAACTGCCGATGGACGAGGACGCGGCGCCCTCCGAGGCCTTGCTGCGCGACTATGCCCAGCGATGCGCGGCTTCCCTGCAGGGACGTGCGGACGCACGTTTCTACACCACCACCGAAGCCATTGCCGACCTGGACGCGGTCCGCCAGGCCTTGGGCGTGGACCGGGTCAATCTGATCGGTGCGTCCTACGGCACCCGCGTGGCCCAGCGCTATGCGGGTACCTATCCACAGCACACCCGCAGCATCGTCATCGATGGCGTGGTGCCGAATGAGCTGGTGGTGGGCGGCGATTTCGCCAGAACGTTCGAAGACGCGATCGCCCTGCAGTCGGCGCAGTGCCGCAAGGACGCTGCCTGCAGCCGGCGCTTCCCGACCGATACCCGTGCGCAGCTGCGCAGCGTGGTCGAGACCCTGCGCCGTGCACCGGTTCCGGTCGAGTATCGCGATCCTGGCACCTACGACACCCGGAAGGATGTGCTGACACCGGACAGCGTGGTGGGCCTGGCGTTTGCGTTTTCCTACGTACCTCAGTACGCCTCATTGCTGCCGCTGGTTCTTGATGAAGCCGCGCACGGCCGCTACGCGCCGCTCGCCTCGCTGGCGCGCGGTGCGAACCGCAGCATGGATTTCCAGATCAACCGTGGCATGCACTGGTCGGTGATCTGCAGCGAAGACGCGCCGCGCTACCAGGCGCCGGCCGAGGATCCCGGGCGCCTGTTCGGCAACGACGTGGCAAGTTCCTTCTTTGCCGCCTGCCCGGCATGGCCGCACCGGCCGGCACCGGCAGCCAATGCCGTGCCGCTGCGCAGTGACGTACCGGCGCTGCTGTTGTCTGGTGAACTGGACCCGGTGACCCCGCCGCGCTATGCCGAGCAGGTCCTCAAGGGCCTGCCCAATGGACGCGCGCTGGTCGCCCGTGGCCAGGGCCACGGCACGCTGACTGCCGGCTGCATGCCGCGCCTGCTCGGCCAGTTCATCGACACGACCGATGCCAAGGCGCTGGATGCCGGCTGCCTGGACACGCTGAGCTACGTGCCGGCGTTCACCTCGTTCAACGGATGGGAACCATGATCGTCGCCGACAACCTGCACAAGGCCTTCGACACCCGCACCGGCCGTATCCAGGCCGTGTCCAACGTCGGCTTCCGCGCCGAGGATGGCCGCATCACCGGCCTGCTGGGGCCCAATGGTGCCGGCAAGACCACCACCATGCGCATGCTGTACACGCTGATGACCCCCGACCAGGGCAGCATCAGCGTCGATGGTGTCGATGCTGCGCGCAATCCGGTGGAAGTGCGTCGCCATCTCGGCGTGCTGCCCGACGCGCGTGGCGTCTACAAGCGCCTGACCGCGCGTGAGAACATCGCCTACTTCGGCGAACTGCATGGCCTGTCGGCCGAGCGCATCCGCGAGCGCATCGAGGTGCTGTCGCACGCGCTGGACATGGGGGACATCCTCGACCGCCAGACCGATGGCTTCTCGCAGGGCCAGCGCACCAAGACCGCGATCGCCCGCGCACTGGTGCACGACCCGCGCAACGTCATTCTCGATGAACCGACCAACGGCCTGGACGTGATGACCACCCGCGCACTGCGCCGCTTCCTGCTGGGCCTGCGCGAAGAAGGCCGCTGCGTGATCCTGTCCAGCCACATCATGCAGGAGGTGGCCGCGCTGTGCGATCACATCGTGATCATCGCCAAGGGCACGGTGATGGCCGCCGGCAGCGCCGATGAACTGCGCGCGCAGTCCGGCGAATCCAACCTGGAGGATGCGTTCGTGAAACTGATCGGCAGCGAAGAGGGCCTGCACGCATGAGCATGATGTCGACCCTGATGACGGTGATGCGCAAGGAGCTGCGTGACCTGTCGCGCGACCGCCGGACGCTGGCGCTGACCCTGCTGTTCGGGCCGCTGCTGTACCCGCTGCTGATCCTGGGCATGGGCAAGCTGTCCGAAAGCCGCGTGCGCACGCAGATCGAGCAGCCGCTGCAGATTCCCACCATCGGCGCCGAACATGCGCCGAACCTGGTGCGCTTCCTGGCTGCCCAGGGCCTGAATGCCGCTGCTGCGCCGAAGGACCTGGCCGAGGCCATCCGTTCGCAGGACATCGACGTGGCGCTGCGCATCAGCCCGGACTTCGGCAGGGACTGGGCCGATGGCAAGCCAGCGCTGGTGGAGGTGATCAGTGACAGCACACGACGTGCCGCCGAGGTGCCCACTGCGCGCCTGCAGGCGGCGTTGGCCACGTACAACGGGCAGGTAGGGGCGCTGCGGCTGATGGCGCGGGGCATCGACGCCCAGGTCGCACGGCCGCTGGACGTGGCCAGCCAGGACATGGCCAGTGCCGAAGCCAAGCGTGGCCTGATGCTGTCGGCGTTGTTGCCGATCCTGCTGACCCTCACCTCGTTCCTCGGTGGTGCCTACCTGGTGATGGACACCACCGCCGGCGAGCGTGAGCGGCAGTCGCTGGAGCCGCTGCTGGCCACGCCGGGGTCGCGCAGTGCCATTGTCAGCGGCAAGATCGCCGCCGCCTGCATGGTCGGCTTTGCGTCGCTGCTGTTGACCCTGGCCGCGTTCAAGGTGAGCGCGCAGATCGCCCCCGGCAACATCGGCCGCCAGCTCAACATGAACATCATGGCGATGGTGCAGATGCTGCTGGTGATGCTGCCGATGCTGCTGATCGGCACCTCGCTGCTGACCTTCCTGGCCGCAGCGGCCAAGAGCATGAAGGAAGCGCAGAGCCACATGACCTGGTTGATGCTGCTGCCGATGCTGCCGGGCTATGCGCTGATTGCCTACCCGGTGAAGAGCCAGCTGTGGCAGTACGCCGTGCCGTTCCTGTCGCAGAACCAGATGCTGCTGAAGGTGATCCGCCACGAGACCATCACACCCGCGGTCTGGGCCATCTACCTCGGCGCCAGCCTCGGCCTGGCCGCCGTGCTGTGGTTCGCCGCCGTGCGCCGTTATCACAACGAGCGCCTGGCCATCTCCGGCTGACCGTAAAAGGGGACGGAGGGGATTAAGTCGTTTCTAACCCCCCCGCGCCCTTCTTCTGAGGGCGCCCCCGCTTGCGCAGCATCACGGGGCGACCCAGGGTCTGTTCCACCATTCGCAGGTAAGCTGCATTTCCCAACGGATGCTGGCCGGCACTGTGCGCACGGATTGCCGGCAGGTCAGCGGACGCGTTCATGTCCTGCAGAAACTCCGCATAGAGCATTGCCCGCTGTCGCTGGGTCGGGGCGAGCGCCTGGAATGCGGGATGTTCCGTCAGCATCGGATCGTGGCGCCGCTGCAGGTTTCCATGCACGCTCGACCATGGGTGATCTTCCGGGGCGGCAGTCATGCCTGCACGAACCGGATTGAGTTCGATGTAGCGATAGACGCTGAGCAGATAGGCGTCGCTGTCCACCATCGAAGAATGGAAGCGGCCCTGCCAGAGCGGTCCGCTGCGCTGATGCCGCTGATTGAACGCCTGGACATAGTTGTTGCCCTGCATCCGCATCGCATTCGCCAAGCCAACACGCGTGGAAGGTGTGGCCAACAGATGAACGTGATTGCCCATCAATACGTAGGCATGCAGTGCGACCTGATGCTTCAGGAACGCGCTGTGCAACAGGTGCAGAAACAGCTGACGGTCGATATCGTCAACGAAGATCGCCCCCTTGTTCACACCGCGCTGGGTTACGTGGTACGGCTGTTCGGCCAACATCAGGCGTGCTTGTCGAGGCATGGCAGTTCGGGGCTTCAAGAATTCATCAGACTGCCGCCTCCGTGACCTTGAAGGGCATCAGGCGATGCCGCGAGATGGCGTGGGGGAGGGCAGAAGCGACTTAATCCCCTCCGTCCCCTTTTCCATACCGCGCAGGCGTCACCCCCATCTCGCGCTTGAACACGGCGATGAAGGCGCTGGGCGTGTCGTACCCCATCGACAGCGCGACGCTGATCACCGGCTCGCCGGACAGCAGGCGTGGCAGCGCCAGCAGCACCCGCAGGCGTTGCCGCCACTGGCTCAGCGTCATGCCGGTCTCGGCCAGCCAGTGGCGGGCCAGGCTGCGGCCGGACAGGCCACTGCTGGCGGCCCAGTCCTCGACGCTGCGGTTGTCGTGCGGCGCGCGAGCCAGCGCGGCGGCGATCCGGCCCAGGCGCCGGTCACGCGGTTGTGGCAGGGCCAGCGGCAGCGGCGTGCTGGCGGCAATCTCATCGGCGATCACGCCGGCCAGGCGTGCCTGCGCAGCATCCAGTGGCGCATGGGGCCATTGCAGCGCACGTGCTGTCGCCGCCTGCAGCAGCGCATTGGGCTGGAAGATGCGTGGTGTGGCGGGCAGACCCAGGCAGGCCTCCGCGTTGAAGTACAGGCTCCAGCCATTGAACCCGTCTGCGCCCAGCAGCGCGTGGGGCAGCAAGGGCGGTATCCAGGCGACGTGACCTGCGGGCAGCAGCCAGTGCAGGTCGTCGGCGGCGATCCGCAGCAGCCCCTGGTACGCACCCAGCAGCTGCCCACGCGCATGCCGGTGGCGGGCCGTGCGACGCTTGCCGAGCTGGTGCAGCCGGGCCGCCAGCACCGCCGGTCCATCGGTGGCATCGGCCAGCGCGGGGGCGAGCAATGCGGCGGTTGTCTGATCTGCCATATCGATTGGCAGTTATACGGCAGAAACGTCGCCTCCGGACCCCCACACTGGGGCCCACTTCAACGGAGCGCTTCCCCATGCAGCCACACGACATCCTCCCCGACCATCAGAACGACGTGCAGGTGAACGGCCTTACCGTGCGCAAGGGCAGTGTCGGCGCCTTCCTGGCCAGCGTCCGTGACTGGCAGGATCCCGCCAGCGATGTTGCCACCCGTTCCACTGCCGAAGCCGACCTGCGTGCGCTGCTGCCGGGCCTGCACGCGCTGGGCCTGTTCCAGGTGCTGACGGCGCGCGATCCGGCACTGCAACACCTGATCGATGGAGCGGCCTGAAACGGACAAGGCCCGGACATGCCGGGCCTTGGCGTCATTGCAGGGGCAGAAACGACTTAATCCCCTCCGTCCCCTTTTTCGTTCAGTTGTTGCCCGGCGCGAACACCAGCGTACGGCGGGTGGTCACCGGCGCGCTGACCGGCTCGAAGCGCCAACGCTTGACCGCGTTCAGGGCTTCACGGTCGAACACGCGTCCCGGCGTCGCGCGCAGCACGCGAGCGTTCACCACCGAGCCGTCAGTGCCGACGGTGATCTCCACCAGCACTTCGCCGGAGGTTCCCGAACGCAGCGCTTCGCCCGGATAGCGCGGCGCCGGTGTGCTGACCGGGCGCAGGGTGGGCGCTGCCGGTGCGGCGGCCTGGCGTGCGGCGCTGGCCTGCTGGGCGGCAGCCTGCTGCTGCTTCTGCTCGGCCTCGCGGCGGGCGGCGGCCTGGCGCTCGGCTTCCTGGCGCTCGTTGTCGCGGCGCGCGGCATCCTGCTGCGCGGCAATCTGCTTGGCGGCGTCGGCTTCCTTGGCGCGCTGCTCGCTCAGGCGCTGCTGCTCGGTCTGCTGCTTGCTGCGGTCCTCGGCGTCCTTCTTGGCCTTCTCGGCTTCCGCTTCGGTGCGCTTGGCGGCGTTCTGCACGCCCTTGGCCAGGCCGTCCTTCAGGCGCGGCAGGGCCGGCGCGGATGCATCCACCTTCTCGATCAGTGCCACCAGGCGCTGCGCTTCGGTGTAGTCCTCGCGGCCCAGGTGTTGCTCGGCGGCGATCAGGGTGTACGGCAGCAGGTCGGTCAGTGCGCTCTTCACCGAGGCGTCGTCCGGCGTCTTGTCACGCAGGGCGAGGTAGTACTCGATGGCGTTGTCGCCGGCCGGTGCATACATGCGGTTCTCGCGCAGCGCCTGGCTGGCCGACTCGCGCAGCTGCTCGGTACCCATGGACTGCACCTTGGCAGCAACCGCCGGTGCGGCGGGTGCGGCAGCGGCAGGCGCCGTGGCGGCAGCAGGCGCTGCGGATTCTTCCTTGCCCGAGCAGGCGGCCAGTGCCAGTGCCAGGGCAACCGGCAGCCACCGGCGCGCGGCGGTGATCGTTGAGACGTGCGACATCCTGCTCCCCTCTAGAAGACGACGTGACGTAAATCATTGATACGCATGGCCGGGACCTGCGGTCCGGGCGCGGCAGGGTGACGTTTCCCGACGCCACCGCCGGCAACGGCGAGGGTGCAATCTAGCATCCCGGCCACCGCCGCGCACAAGGGACGGTGGCCGGAATGGGGCAGCGGCGGTCAAGCCGCTGGTGGAGGCGACCTCAGTGGTCGTGTGCCTTGTCGTGCGACTTGCTGTGGCTGTTGGACATCAGCTTGTCGGTCCAGGCGATGCCGATCGCCGACAGGATGAACACGCAGTGGATGATGGTCTGCCACAGCACGCCATCCTGGGTCAGCATCGAGCAGCGGGCGACACCGATGTTGGCAGCGGCCACGCTCATCTGCTCCGGCGTGCACAGCGGGATGCCGCCCAGCGCACCGCTGGCGATGAAGGTCTTCAGCAGATGGATCGAGGAGATGCCGATGATCGCCATCGCCAGCTTCACCTTCAGCACGCTGGCGTTGACGTGGCTCAGCCATTCCGGCTGGTCCGGGTGGCCTTCCAGGCGCAGGCGCGAGACGAAGGTCTCGTAGCCGCCGACGATCACCATCACCAGCAGGTTGGAGATCATCACCACGTCGATCAGGCCCAGCACGATCAGCATGATCTGCTGCTCGCCCATCGACACCGAGTGCGAGATCAGGTGCCACAGTTCCTTGCCGAACAGGAACACGTAGACGCACTGCGCCACGATCAGGCCCAGGTACAGCGGCAGCTGCAGCCAGCGTGAGGCGAAGATCAGCGTGGACAGGGGGGAGAGCGGCGGGCGGTTTGCACTCATGCGAGGGATGCTGCGTTGCGGGGGAGAGGCGAGGTTACCGGCCCGCCATGACGGTGCCAACCCAACTCACGCACTAGACTTCAGGTTCCTTTCCGCACCCCGAGCCGCCGCCATGATCGACCTGTATTACTGGCCCACCCCGAACGGCCACAAAGTGACCCTGCTGCTGGAAGAAACCGGCCTGGAATACCGCATCCACCCGGTCAACATCGGCTCGGGCGACCAGTTCAAGCCGGAATTCCTGGCGATCTCGCCGAACAACAAGATGCCGGCCATCGTCGACCAGGCACCGGCCGATGGCGGTGCTCCCCAGAGCGTGTTCGAGTCCGGCGCGATCCTGCTGTACCTGGCCGAGAAGACCGGCCGCTTCCTGCCCAGCGACCCCCGCGGCCGCGTCACCACCCTGGAGTGGCTGTTCTGGCAGATGGCCGGCCTGGGCCCGATGAGCGGCCAGATGGGCCACTTCAACGTATACGCGCCTGAAAAGATGCCGTATGCCATCGAGCGCTATGACAACGAAGTGCGCCGCCTGCATGGGGTGATGGACAAGCGCCTGGCCCAGCACGCCTTCCTGGCCGGCGACGAGTACACCATCGCCGACATGGCCAGCTACCCGTGGATCGGCGCCTACGACAAGCTGCCGGTGGATTTCACCGCGTTCCCGAACCTCAAGCGCTGGCATGAAGCCATTGCCGCACGCCCGGCCACCCAGCGGGCCTATGCCCTGCGCCAGCAGGTGAACCCCAACGCCGGCAAGCCGCTCAGCGACGAAGAGCGCAAGCACCTGTTCGGCCAGCGCTGACCGCCTCGGGGTCGGATCCCTTTGCAGCGCGAAGGGCTCTGACCCCAGCACCGCGGCATGGGCAGAAGGTCATGCTGCCTTCCCGCACGGGCTTGGTTAGGATGGGGGACGACCGCTCCGCGTCCATCGCGGGGGCGGACCTGCCGTTTGCCGGGATCCTCCATGCGCCACCTGTTCGCTTCGCTCGCCCTCATGCTCGCCACCAGTACCGCCGCCCACGCTGAAAAGCTGACCCTGGAAGCCATCACCGGCCCGTTGCCGTTGTCCGGCCCAACCCTGATGAAGCCGAAGGTGGCGCCCGACGGTTCGCAGGTCAGCTTCCTGCGCGGCAAGGACAGCGACCGCAACCAGCTGGACCTGTGGACCTACGACATCGACAGTGGCCAGACCCGGTTGCTGGTTGATTCCAAGGTGGTGCTGCCCGGCACCGAGACCCTCAGCGACGAGGAGAAGGCCCGCCGCGAGCGCCAGCGCATCGCCGCGATGACCGGCATCGTCGATTACCAGTGGTCGCCGGACGCGCAGCGCCTGCTGTTCCCGCTGGGCGGCGAGCTGTACCTGTACGACCTCAAGCAGCAGGGCCAGGCGGCGGTGCGCCAGCTGACCCATGGTGAAGGCTTCGCCACCGACGCCAAGCTGTCGCCCAAGGGCGGCTTCGTCAGCTTCATCCGCGGCCGCAACCTGTGGGTGATCGACCTGGCCAGCGGCAGGCAGCTGCAGCTGACCCGCGACGGCAGCACCACCATCGGCAACGGCGTTGCCGAGTTCGTCGCCGATGAAGAAATGGACCGCCACACCGGCTACTGGTGGGCACCGGACGATTCGGCCATCGCCTTCGCCCGCATCGACGAGGCACCGGTGCCGGTGCAGAAGCGCTACGAGGTCTACGCCGACCGCACCGATGTGATCGAACAGCGTTACCCGGCCGCCGGCGACGCCAACGTGCGCGTGCAGCTGGGCGTGATCGCACCGGCTTCCGGCGCGCAGCCGCGCTGGGTCGATCTGGGCAAGGAACAGGACATCTACCTGGCCCGCGTCGATTGGCGCGATGCGCAGCACCTGAGCTTCCAGCGCCAGTCGCGTGACCAGAAGCAGCTGGACCTGGTGGAAGTGGCACTCGACTCCAACCGCCAGCGCGTGCTCGCCCACGAAACCAGCCCGACCTGGGTGCCGCTGCACAACAGCCTGCGTTTCCTCGACGATGGCAGCGTGCTGTGGTCGTCCGAACGCACCGGCTTCCAGCACCTTTACCGCATCGACAGCAAGGGCAAGGCCACTGCGCTGACCCACGGCAACTGGCCGGTGGACGAGCTGCTGGCGGTTGATGAAAAGGCTGGCAAGGCCTACTTCCGCGCCGGCATCGAGACCTCGCGCGAAAGCCAGATCTACGCGGTGTCGCTGCAGGGCGGTGAGCCGCAGCGCCTGTCGAAGGCGCCGGGCATGCACAGCGCCAGCTTCGCCCGCAACGCCAGCGTCTACGTGGACAGTTGGTCCAACAGCACCACGCCGCCGCAGATCGAACTGTTCCGCGCCAATGGCGAGAAGATCGCCACCCTGCTCGAGAACGACCTGGCCGATCCCAAGCATCCGTATGCGCGCTACCGCGATGCGCAGCGCCCGGTGGAGTTCGGCACGTTGATGGCTGCCGACGGCAAGACCCCGCTGAACTACAGCGTGATCAAGCCGGCCGGCTTCGATCCGTCCAAGCGCTACCCGGTGGCCGTGTACGTCTATGGTGGCCCGGCCAGCCAGACCGTCACCGACAGCTGGCCCGGCCGTGGCGACCACCTGTTCAACCAGTACCTGGCCCAGCAGGGCTACGTGGTGTTCTCGCTGGACAACCGTGGCACCCCGCGCCGTGGCCGCGACTTCGGTGGTGCGCTGTATGGCAAGCAGGGCACGGTGGAAGTGACCGACCAGCTGCGCGGCGTGGCCTGGCTGAAGCAGCAGCCATGGGTGGACCCGGCGCGCATCGGCGTGCAGGGCTGGTCCAACGGCGGCTACATGACCCTGATGCTGCTGGCCAAGGCTTCGAACCAGTACGCTTGTGGCGTGGCCGGTGCGCCGGTGACCGACTGGGGCCTGTACGACAGCCATTACACCGAACGCTACATGGACCTGCCGGCGCGCAATGAAGCGGGTTACCGCGAAGCGCGCGTGCTGACCCATATCGATGGCCTGCGCTCGCCGCTGCTGCTGATCCACGGCATGGCTGACGACAACGTGTTGTTCACCAATTCGACCAGCCTGATGAGCGCGTTGCAGAAGCGTGCACAGCCGTTCGAGCTGATGACCTACCCGGGTGCCAAGCATGGCCTGTCCGGCGCCGATGCCCTGCATCGCTACCGCGTGGCCGAAGCCTTCCTGGGACGTTGCCTCAAGCCCTGATCCAGCAACGGGAAGGAGCCCGCCGATGACCCTGCCACCGCCGATTCCCGCCCATGACCCGGCATCCGCCGGTTGGTGGTGCCGCCACTGGCGCTGGGCGATGCCGTTGATGGTGGTGCTGGTGCTGGGTGGTGCAGGGGGTGTGGTGACCTGGAGCGTGCTGCGCTGGAGCGAGGCGGCACGCGAGAGCCCGCCGATGCGCGAGGCGCTGCGGCGCGCGGGCTGCAGTATTGAACTGGTGGAAGCGTTCGGTGAGCCGTTGAACATCGAGTCGATGCCGCTGGGCAGCATGCAGACTGCGATCAACGGCCAGCGTGATGTCGGCCTGACCGTAGCCCTGGAAGGACCGCATGCGCACGGACGGTTGTTCGTGCAGGGTACCCGTCGCGATGACGTGTGGGACTACCCGGTGATGTACGTGTTGGGCGAGGACAAGCAGACCTTCGACCTGACGGCGCTGGATGACGACGAGGCCGCGCAGGAGTGCGAGCTGAGGGCCTGCCGTGATCGCGGCGAATGCCCGCTGACCGCCGTGCTGTGACCTCCGGGCGCAGGCGACTGCGGGACGTCGACTGGGTAGAGTCGACTGTCAGTCGACTGCTCTTCGATCAGACAGCGAAAAACCCCGCGCTGCGCGCGATGGTCGACCGGGGTAGAGTCGACTGTCAGTCGACTGCTCTTCGATCAGACAGCGAAAACCCCCGCGCTGCGCGCGATAGTCGACCGGGTAGAGTCGACTGTCAGTCGACTGCTCTTCGATCAGGTAGCGAAACCCCGCGCTGCGCGCGATAGTCGACTGACAGTCGACTCTACTCCCGCCAGGTTTCCGCAGAGCCCGGCTGCATAACCAGCCCGCCATGACTTCCCACCGATTGTCGCCATCGCCGTGAGCGCGTAGGGTGCGGGCAACCCTTTGCTGGAGTGTCCCATGAAGCCGATTGCGCTCGCCGTTGCCCTGGCCCTGACTGCCGCACCGCTGCTGTCCGCACCACCGGCGCTGGCGGCACCCTCCGCCAAGGCCGCCACCCCGGCCAGCCCGGCCTGGGTCGCCCGCAGCAATGCGCTGGCGCAGATTCTGCTGGACGCCCAGGGCCCGTTCCAGCCGGAGGAAACCGGCTTCTTCGGCGTGCCCGGCTACGACGACAAGGTGGCCGATCTCGGCCCGGACAACGGCAAGCGCTACCGCGCTGCCATGGCCAAGGCACGTGACGAACTGAAGGCAAAGCTGGCCGTCGAGAAGGATCCCAATGTCCGCCAGGACTTGGAAATCATGATCCACGCCGCCAGCCAGAACATCGAAGGCAGCGAGCTCAACGAGAAGTACCTGCTGCCGTGGAGCGATGCGCCGCAGACCGTGTTCAGCGGCCTCAACCTGCTGCTGTCCGACCAGGTGCCGGTCGAGCGCCGGGCCAAGGCGGTCGACCGCCTCAAGGCCTATGCCGGCCTGCAGCCGGGCGGCACCGCCTTCACCACGCTGGCGCGCCAGCGCTACGAGGAACGGCTGGAGGACAGCAGCCTGTTGCAGCCGACGAAGATTGAAGTGCAGCAGTCGCTGGACAACGTCGAGACCTACATCACCGGTATCGAGTCGCTGCTGAAGAAGTACCAGATTGCCGGCGCCGATGAAGCAATGAAGGCGCTGGCCGGGCAGATGAAGGACTACGCCGCCTGGACCCGCAAGGAGGTACTGCCGAAGGCACGTGCCGACGCACGCCTGCCGGCGCCGTTGTACGCCTACCAGCTCAAGCAGGTCGGCATCGACATCGACCCGAAGCTGCTGATGCAGCGCGCGCAGCTGGAGTTCATGGAAACCCGCTCGGCGATGCAGCAGCTGGCACCGCTGGTGGTGAAGGACAAGGGGCTGAAGGTGGCCGACCCGAGCGATCCGGTGGCGGTGATCCGCGCGCTGAAGGCCGACAAGATCGCCGACGACCATCTGGAAGGTCACTATCGCAAGGTGATCGATGCGATCGATCCGCTGATCCGCGAGCACGCCATCGTCGACGTGCCCAAGCGCGCCATGCAGATGCGCCTGGGCTCGGCCGCCGAGAGTGCGGCCAGCCCGGCTCCGCACTTCCTGCCGGCCCCGCTGGTCAACAACACCGGGCAGCAGGGCACCTTCGTGCTGCCGCTGGGCAACCCGGCAGCGGGCCCGGGCGCGCAGTACGACGACTTCAACTTCGGTGCGGCAGCATGGACGCTGAGCGCGCATGAAGGCCGCCCCGGCCACGAGCTGCAGTTCACCGCGATGGTCGAGCGTGGTGTGTCGCTGGCACGCACCATGTTCGCGTTCAATTCGGTGAACGTGGAAGGCTGGGCGCTGTACGCCGAAGCCGAGATGGTGCCGTACGAGCCGTTGGACGGGCAGATGATCGCCCTGCAGTTCCGCCTGCTGCGCGCCGCGCGCGCGATGCTCGACCCGATGCTCAACCTCGGCCTGACCGACCGTGCCAACGGCGAGCGCGTGCTGATGGAGCAGGTCGGCCTGTCCAAGGCGATGGCCACCCAGGAACTGGACCGCTACATGGTGCGGATGCCGGGCCAGGCCGGTAGCTACTTCTACGGCTACACCCGCATCCTGGAACTGCGCATGCAGACGGAACTGGCGCTGGGTGCGAAGTTCGACCGCCTGGCGTTCAACAACTTCCTGCTCGACCAGGGCCTGCTGCCGCCGGACCAGTTGGCCGACGCGGTGAACAAGGTGTTCGTACCGAAGTACAAGCGCTGAACACCCTCCGGTAGTGCCGGCCGCTGGCCGGCAACCGGTGTTGGTAGATGCCGACCTTGGTCGGCGCTGTGGGTTCGTGCCAACCAAGGTTGGCACCCACCAGAGCGATGTGTTGGCTGTTGCAGGGATGTGCCGGCCAGCGGCCGGCACTACCCCGGTGACGCTGCTGCGTCACCGCTGCGGGGTAATCACCTGTGTCGGCAACCGCGCCGGCGGTGCCGGATTCGGCACCCAGATCGCGACGCCTGCGGCGCGCTTCTGCGTGGTCGGAATCCCGATGCCGACGCCACCACCGACGTGCGAGCCGAACGTGCCCGCGCCCACCGACATGCCTACCGGCGACCCGCTGCTGCCCACGCCCATCAGCACCACGCCGTTGGCGCCCAGCGCTGCGGCTTCACGCTTCAGGCGGGCCACCGCGGCGTCGGTCTGGCCCTGGGTGCCGAAGCCGACGGCGGAAGACGATTCCAGCTGGGCGATTTCCTGGGAGCCGGCCGGTGGCGTCGAATAGATCTGCACCAGCGCCGGATCGATCGGTGCGCGCGCGCGGCCCAGCATCACCTTGGAGGTGCTGGCACAGCCGGCGGCGACCAGCAGCGTGGCCGCCAACGCGGCCCAACGGATGTTCATGGCACTTCCCCTGCAGGACTGGTTGCGATGATCGGCGGGCCACTCTGAATCGGCGCCAACACCCGGGCCGGGGCACGCACGACAGCACGCTAGCACGGGTCGGGTGACAGCCCCGCCAATGGCAGTAGGCGGCGGCAACGGGAACGATTATGGTGGGGCCAGGAACCAACTGCGGGAGAGCGGCATGGGTGTGATCAGTCTGTTGTGGGGCGTATTGGCGCTGTTGTGGATGATCCTGGCGTTGATTCCGCTGCTGGGCTGGGGCAACTGGTTCCTGATCCCGTTCGCCGCGGTCGGTGCGGTGATCGCCGCGCTGGGCATCCTGTTCACCCACCCGAGCAAGCGTGGTCGGGCGTGGGCCGGATTGGTCCTGAACGGTATCGTGGTGGTGGTCGGCATCCTGCGTCTTGGCCTGGGCGGCGGCGTGGTCTGAGCCCGGTCCCGGGTGCGACAGGGCGTCGCAGGCACACGGCCGATGGCCGGGCGGGGGCGTACAATGAATGGCTGCGCGAGCCCCCCGCGTGCCTGTGAATCCGCGCCCCGCGCGGCTGCCCCATGATCATCCGACCCCGTCCCCACGGCTGGCAACTTCTGTACATCCTGCGCGGTTCGATCGTCAAAGCGATCGCGCCGAAGGTGCTGGCCATCCTGATCCTGTCCATCGCCGTGGCTGCGGTGGTCGAACTGGCGCCCCCCACCGGCATCGAACGCGTGTCGGTGACCCCGTTCACCCTGCTTGGCCTGGTGCTGTCGATCTTCCTCAGCTTCCGCAACAGCGCCTGCTACGACCGCTGGTGGGAAGGACGCAAGCTGTGGGGCCAGCTGGTCTACGAATCGCGTTCGCTGGCGCGCCAGGTAAACCTGCTGCTGGACGACGACGCGGGCCGTCGTCGTCGCGTCGCCTACCTCACCACCGCGTTCGCCCATGCGCTGGCGGCGCGACTGCGTGGTCGCATCGTCGCCCTGGCAGCACTGCCGTGGCTGGACAAGCGCCAGCGCGAACAGCTGGGCCAGCGCGAGAACGTGCCCGATGCACTGCTGGCGATGATCGCGGCCGAACTGGCGCATGCGCTGCGCGCCGGCCAGCTCGAGCCCATCCTCTACACCCAGCTGGAAGAGCGCCTGCACGCGATGTCGTCGATCCAGGCCGGCTGCGAGCGCATCCTCACCACGCCGCTGCCGTTCGCCTACACCCTGCTGCTGCACCGCTGCGCGTGGATGTTCTGCGTGCTGCTGCCGTTCGGCCTGGCCAGTTCGCTGGGCTGGGGCACGCCGGTGCTGTCGGCGGTGCTGGCCTATGCCTTCTTCGGCCTGGACCAGCTGGGCGAAGAAATGGAAGACCCCTTCGGCCTTGAGCCGAACGATCTGCCGCTGGACGCGCTGGTGCGCACGATCGAGATCGACCAGCTCGATGCGCTCGGCGAACGCCCGTTGCCCGAACCCCTGCTGCCGCAGGGCTACCTGTTGCAATAGCCACTCCTCGGAGCCTGCCATGTCCCACCCGCTGTACCGCCCGCGCCGCATGCGCCACGACGAGTTCTCGCGCCGCCTGATGCGCGAGAACACGCTGACCACCGATGACCTGATCTACCCGGTGTTCGTGCACGAACTGGCCGGCCGCACCGCAGTGCCGTCGATGCCGGGCGTGGAGCGGCTGTCGATCGAAGAACTGCTGAAGGTGGCCGAAGAGGCGCTGGAGCTGGGCATTCCGGTGATCGACCTGTTCCCGGTGATCGACCCGTCGCTGAAATCGCTGGATGCATCGGCGGCGTGGGCCGAGGACGGCCTGGCGCAACGCGCGATCCGCGCGCTGAAGTCGCGCTTCCCGGAACTGGGGGTGATGACCGACGTGGCGCTGGACCCGTACACCACCCACGGCCAGGACGGCATCATCGATGACAAGGGCTATGTGCTGAACGACATCACCGTCGAAGCGCTGGTCAAGCAGTCGGTATCGCATGCCGAAGCCGGCGTCGACATCGTTTCGCCGTCGGACATGATGGATGGCCGCATCGGCGCGATCCGCCGTGCGCTGGATGCCGACAACCACGTCAACGTGCGCATCATGGCTTACTCGGCCAAGTACGCCTCGGCGTTCTACGGTCCGTTCCGTGATGCGGTGGGCAGCGCGGCCAGCCTCGGCAAGGCCGACAAGAAGACCTACCAGATGGACCCGGCCAACGGCGACGAAGCCCTGCGCGAGATCGCGCTGGACCTGGAAGAGGGCGCCGACATGGTGATGGTCAAGCCGGGCATGCCGTACCTGGACCTGGTGCGCCGGGTGAAGGAAAAATTCGGTGTGCCGACCTTCGCCTATCAGGTCAGTGGCGAGTACGCGATGATGAAGGCCGCCTTCGCCAACGGCTGGCTGGACGAGCGCGCCTGCGTGCTGGAGTCGCTGCTGGGCTTCAAGCGGGCCGGTGCCGATGGCGTGCTGACCTATTTCGCGCCGCAGGTGGCGCGATGGCTGCGCGAGCGCTGACAATAGCGCCACGATAGACGGAGGACTGCGCAATGGGACCCGAACTGGGATGGATGCAATGGCTGATCTGGGGCACCGGCACGCTGGTGTTCGGCGCCATCATCGTCGGTGTCTTCATCGCCGCGTGGCGCGCGGGCAAGCGCCCACCGGAGCAGCTCTCCGCCGCCCGCCACGTGGCCCGTGAGCAGGCCCTGCCGGACAGCGTGCAGGCCGAGCTGGCCGCGCTGAACCAGCGCAAGGACAATGGCCAGCTGAGCGAGATGGAGTACGAGCAGTTGCGCGCCAAGGTGTTGTCGCGCTGACGGGCAATGCCGGGGGTCGGATCCCTTTCCGCAGGAAAGGGCTCTGACCCCTTCGCGGGCGCATCCACGCGCGGCGTGGATCTACCGCACGCACCCGGCCACCGCCGCCACCTTCGGCACCGCCAACCGGTACACGTCCACGCCACCGGCACGCGGTGCCCTGGCCGCGCTGCTGGCCACCATCATTTCGCCTGGCTTGGCGTTGTCGATCACCGGCGCGCCGGTCCAGCCGCCGGTCTGGTTGAACGACAGTCCCAACGGTTGCAGGGCCGCGCCACTCCACGCGCAGCCGCTGCTCCACACCTGTGCGGTCGTGCCGTTGCCGCGGATGAACACCACTGCGCCATCGTTGCCCAGCCAGTCGCCGTCGGTCTCGTCATCGGCGCTGTTCAACGCTGTCAATGCGGTGGCCGGGCCGCGCATGCCCTGCGCATCCAGCGTCGCCACGAACAGGTTCCAGCCGGCGCCACGGCCCTGTTGGCGGGCAAACAGCAGCCGCGTGCCGTCCGCGCTCAGGGCCGGCCCGCGCTCTTCGTGGCGTCCACCGTCGCCGGCCATGGGGTGCGCCTTGCCCAGCCGGCCATCGGCTTCCACCGCAGCCCGGTACAGCGCCAGCGCGCCTTCGCGGCCGGCGGCGAACAACAGCCAGCGGCCGTCGCGGCTGAAGTAGGGATCGCGGGCCTCGCCGGCCACGCCTACCGGCAGGGCCTGCGCCTGCTGCCAGCGGCCATCGACCACGCGCGCCTCCCACAGGCCCCAGCCGGCTTCGCCGCGGCGGGCGAAGACGATGCGCTGGCCGTCGGCACTGATCGTGGCGCGGCCCTCGTCGGCACGGGTCGAGACCACGCCCATGCCTTCGATGCCGTACTCGTTCAACGCCATCGCCACGGGGGCAGAGAGTAGACTGGCGGCAAGCACCAGCAGGGGCAGGGTGATGCGCATCATCCGGTTCCATGCACGAACAGAGCATCAGTCTAGCCAGCTTGAGGATTCCATGACCGACCGTTACGCCGTCTTCGGACACCCCGTTGCCCACTCGAAGTCGCCGCAGATCCACGCGACGTTCGGTCGCCAGGAAGGCATCGCGGTGGATTACCGCGCGATCGACCTGGCCCCGGAGGCGTTCCTGGCCGGCCTGGAGGCCTTCGCCGCCGACGGCGGTGTCGGCGCCAACGTCACCTCGCCGCACAAGGAGGCCGCGTTCTCGGTGTGCACCACCCTGACCGCACGCGCGCGCCGCGCCGGTTCGGTCAACACGCTGCTGCGCAAGGGCGACCGCTGGCATGGCGACACCACCGACGGCATCGGCCTGGTGCGTGACCTGACCGACCGCCATGGCCTGGACCTGCGTGGCCGCCGCATGTTGCTGATCGGTGCCGGTGGCTCCGCGCGCAGCGTCGCCCCGGCGCTGCTTGATGCCGGCATCACCGAGCTGGTGGTGGTCAACCGCACGCCGGAACGCGCCGATGAACTGATCGATGCGATGGGTGAGCCGGGTCGCGCGATCAGCCGCTACTGGGAAGACCTGCGTGATCTGGGTGACTTCGAACTGATCGTCAACGCCACCTCGGCCGGCCGCGACCGTGACATCGAGTTCAAGCTGCCGCTGTCGCTGGTCAACTCGATGACCACCGCCGTCGACCTCAACTACGGCGAAGCGGCGATCGCCTTCCTGGCCTGGGCGCGCGCCGCGGAGTGCCGCAATACGGTCGATGGCCTGGGCATGCTGGTCGAGCAGGCCGCTGAGAGTTTCCTGCAGTGGCACGGTGTGCGCCCGCAGACCGACGAGGTCTACCAGTCGCTGCGCCAGGGCTCGGCCGTGCTGGCCGGCGAGGACTGATCGATGGACGGCACAACCCTGCTGGTCACGGTGCTGAGCATGGTGGGCGTGCGCCTGCCGGTGCTGATCGCGCTGTGCGTGGGCCTGGTCTGGGTGGTCGGCGCACCGCGCGATGCCACCCGCACCGGTGCCTTGGTCGGCCTGCTGCTGTTGCTGCTGGCCAGCCTCGGCGGCATGGCGGCGGGCATCCTGCCGATGTGGATGGTCCGCAGCGGTGATTTCAGTGCCGTGTCGAGCTTGAGTGCCATCCTCGGCGTGCTGCATTTCGCGCTGGCGATGGTCGAGGCGATCGGTGTGGTGCTGGTGGTGTGGGCGCTGGTGCGCCTGCTGCGTACCCGTACGCTCCCGGCCGCCTGACCGGTCGCGCCGGGCCATGCCCGGCGTATCTGCCCCTGGGATGGTCCGGCCATTGGACCGGGACCGCCAGCGGGCGTCGTCGCTGGCCCGTTCAGGGTCCCAGCGGCGGTGAATGCGGCCGGCCATGCGACAATGCCCGGCCTGATCCAGCTACGGTAATTCCCGGCGTGACCGAAACCGTCGCCGCTCCGCGCACCCTCGATGACACCTTGAAGGACGCGATCCGCAAGGCGTACACGACGCTGCAGGCCAATACCCCCGGCTTTTCCACCCGTCGCTCGCAGAGCCAGATGATCGGCGTGGTGTCGCGTGCGCTGTCGAAAAGCGGTGGCGTCGGCGTGGTCGAGGCGCCCACCGGCGTCGGCAAGAGCCTGGGCTACCTCACCGCAGGCGTGCCGATCGCATTGGCCAGCAAGAAGAAGCTGGTGATCAGCACCGGCACCGTGGCGCTGCAGTCGCAGCTGGTCGAGCGCGATATCCCGAATTTCCTGAAAGCCACCGGCCTGGAGGCGACCGTGGCGCTGGCCAAGGGCCGTACCCGCTACCTGTGCACGCGCAATGCCGCCGAGGCGCAGGGCGAGGGCTCGCAGGGCGGCATGTTCGAGGATGACGCGCCGCTGTTCGACCGGCCACTGGCGCCGATCGAGATGGACATCGCCAAGCGCCTGACCGACGCCTTCACCAGCGGCAGCTGGGATGGCGATATCGACAACGCACCGGAGACGATCAGCCCCGGCCTGCGCAGCCGCATCACCACGCCGGCCTCGGGTTGCGCGGGGCGCCGTTGTGCGTACTCGGCACAGTGCGCGGTACTGCGTTCGCGCAACACCGTGCGTGACGCGCAGATCGTGGTCACCAATCACGCGCTGCTGCTGTCGGCGCTGTCGATCGGCGACAGCGACAACGGCCAGCCGTTGATCGCACCGCCGTCGGACATGCTGCTGGTGCTGGATGAAGGCCATCACATCGGCAACGTGGCGATCGACCAGGGCGCGGCCAGCCTGGCGCTGGACGAGATGGCCAAACGCACCGGTCGCCTGCAGATCCTGATCGCCGGCGCCTACCGCGCGGTCGACAAGGATCGCCTCGGCAACCTGCTGCCGAACGAAGCGATCGAGGTGGCCAGCAACGTGGCCAAGCAGCTGCGCGCGTTCCGTGACCACATCGAGCGGGTGTGGATGCCGGCGCCAGCCGATGAGGAACCGATGTGGCGCGCCGCCAATGGACGCCTGCCCGAGGCCTGGCGCGAGCCGATCGAAGCACTGGCCGACGATACCCGCAGTCTCTACAACTGGGCGCATGCCGCCACCGCGCAGGTGGCCAAGGGCAAGCCGGACGATGCCGCGCGCGAGCGCCTGCAGCGCAACCTGGGCATGGCGCTGGAAATGATCGAGCAGCAGTACAACCTGTGGCAGGCCTGGCGTCGCGAAGACAAGGACGGTGCGCCGCCGATGGCGCGCTGGGTCACCGCCACCCGCGACGGCGACCTGGTGCTGCACGGCTCGCCGGTGTCGGCCGCGCACGTGCTGCGCAAGCTGCTATGGGATGAAGTGGACTCGGTGGTGATGACCTCGGCGACGCTGACCGGCGGTGGAGACTTCCAGTCGCTGGCGATCGACAACGGCATTCCAGAAGAGGCCGAGATGGTCTCGCTGTCGTCACCGTTCGACCTGCCCAACCAGGCCGAGCTGATCGTGCCGAAGTTCCCGGTCACTCCGGACGACCGCGAAGGCCACCCGCGCGAAGTGGCGCGCTATCTCGACACCGAGTTGGACTGGGCCAAGGGCTCGATGGTGCTGTTCACCTCGCGCTGGAAGATGGAGAAGGTGGCTGGGCTGATGTCGGCCGCGCGCCGCAAGCAGGTGCTGGTGCAGGGCGAGATGTCCAAGACCCGGCTGATCGACGAGCACCTGCGCCGCGTGGCCGCAGGCGAGGGTTCGGTGCTGTTCGGACTGAACTCGTTCGGCGAAGGCCTCGACCTGCCCGGTGAAGCCTGCACCACGGTGGTGATCACCCAGGTGCCATTCGCGGTTCCGACCGATCCGCAGACCGCCACCCTCAGCGAATGGTTCGAGGGGCGTGGGCTGAATGCCTTCAATCTGATCGCCATTCCGCATGCGTTGCGCACGCTGACCCAGTTCGCAGGCCGCCTGATCCGCACTTCCACCGACACCGGCCGCGTGATCATCCTCGATTCGCGGCTGCTGACCCGCCGCTACGGCAAGCGCATCATCGACGCGCTGCCGCCGTTCAAGCGTGTGATCGGCTGACCGGTAGTGCCGGCCGCTGGCCGGCAAAAAGGGGACGGAGGGAATTAAGTCGTTTTAGCCACAAACGACTTAATTCCCTCCGTCCCCTTTTTTGCGAGCACTGTACAGATGCCGGCCAGGGGCCGGCACTACCGCACGGGCTGACGATCGGACAGCGGCGCTTGATGGTTACCGGGTGCCTGTTTCAGGCGTCCGGCAGCCTGGTCCATAGGCCTCCGTGTATGGTTTGCCGAAGCAGCGCAGTAGCCCATCAAGCACATCCAGGTTCGGTGGCCACGGCATCTGCACCTGCTGCCCGCCCTCGGTGGTGAAGTGGTAGCGGCCGTCCCTGATGTTCTCCGCCATCGCGGTGGGCGTCGGTATTGCGACCAGCCTCGCACGAGCCTTCTCCAGGGCGCTGCGGTCCTGGCGCAGGAACGCGACCATGCCGTCCACGTAGGCATTCCAGTAACCCGGGTCGCCCGCGTTCACGGGTTTGTGGCTGCGTTCCATCAGCGTGATCGCCTGCGCGGTCTGCCCCAGCTCCGCGCGCAGCTGGCCCTCATGCCAGGTGATGATGACGTTGCCTTCTGCCTTGGGCAGAGCGCCATAGGCGGACAGCAGGTCGGCCGCTTCGCGGGTACAGCCACGGTCGGCCAGCGGGCGCCAGCCACCTGCCAGGTCCTGATCGAATCGACCAGGTTCCATCGCCAGCATCGCTGCACGGTCGTAGCTGCAGTCGGGGGCTTTGGGCGGCTCCGCAGACGCGCCCATGGCAGCGGCCAGCGCAAAGGAAAGCAACATCATCTCAACCTCCGTGTTGGTGACTCCCTGGACCACCATAACGGATCAGGATGGGTAGCGCCGGCCGCTGGCCGGCAACCTCATTGATGTGGGGCGTCGCAGTACAGATGCCGGCCAGCGGCCGGCACTACCGTATGGCGGTCAATCGCCCAGAAGCGCGGTGTTGCGTACGGCACCCTTGTCGGCGCTGGTGGCGAGCAGTGCATAAGCCTTCAGCGCGCTGGTGACCTTGCGTGGGCGCGGTGCGCGCGGCTTCCAACCACGCGCATCGGCGTCGCTGCGGCGCTGGGCCAGCACGGCCTCGTCCAGCAGCAGGTCGATACGGCGGGCAGGGATGTCGATGCGGATGCGGTCGCCATCTTCCACCAGGCCGATGACACCCCCGCTGGCGGCTTCCGGCGAGACATGGCCGATCGACAGGCCCGAGGTGCCGCCGGAGAAGCGGCCATCGGTGAGCAGTGCGCACTGCTTGCCCAGCCCCTTCGACTTCAGATAGCTGGTCGGGTACAGCATTTCCTGCATGCCGGGGCCGCCCTTCGGGCCTTCGTAGCGGATCACCACCACCTCGCCCGGCTGCACTTCGTCGGCGAGGATGCCGGCGACGGCGGCGTCCTGGCTTTCATAGACACGCGCGGGACCTTCGAACACATGGATCGACTCGTCCACGCCGGCGGTCTTCACCACGCAGCCATCCACGGCCAGGTTGCCGCGCAGCACGGCCAGCCCGCCTTCCAGCGAATACGCATGCTGCAGCGAGCGGATGCAGCCCTCGGCGCGGTCTACGTCCAGCGTCGGCCAGCGCGTGGCCTGGCTGAAGGCCTCCTGGGTGGGAATGCCGGCAGGGCCGGCCTTGAAGAAGGTGTGCAGGGTGTCGTTGTCACTGCGCACCACGTCCCAGCGTTCCAGTGCTTCGGCCAGGCTGGCGCTGTGCACGGTCGGCACCGTGGTTTCGAGCAGGCCGGCGCGGTCCAGTTCACCGAGGATGCCGAACACACCGCCGGCGCGGTGCACGTCCTCGATGTGGTACTTCGGCGTATTCGGCGCCACCTTGCACAGCTGCGGGACGCGCCGCGACAGCGCGTCGATGTGGGTCAGGTTGAAGTCGACCTCCGCTTCCTGCGCGGCGGCCAGCAGGTGCAGGATGGTGTTGGTGGAGCCGCCCATGGCGATGTCGAGGGTCATCGCATTGGCAAACGCCGCCTGGGTGGCGATGCCGCGCGGCAGCGCGCTCGGGTCTTCGCCGCCATACCAGCGATGGCAGAGTTCGACGATCAGGCGGCCGGCACGGCGGAACAGCGCCTCACGGTCGGCGTGGGTGGCCAGCGTGGTGCCGTTGCCGGGCAGTGACAGGCCCAGTGCTTCGGTCAGGCAGTTCATCGAGTTGGCGGTGAACATGCCCGAGCAGGAGCCGCAGGTGGGGCAGGCGCTGCGTTCGAACGCTGCCACCTTCTCGTCGGAAGCGCTGTCATCGGCAGCCACCACCATCGCATCGACCAGGTCCAGCTTGTGCTCGGACAGCTTGGTCTTGCCCGCTTCCATCGGCCCGCCGGAGACGAACACCACCGGGATGTTGAGGCGCAGCGCTGCCATCAGCATGCCGGGGGTGATCTTGTCGCAGTTGCTGATGCACACCAGCGCGTCGGCGCAATGCGCGTTGACCATGTACTCCACGGCGTCGGCGATGATCTCGCGGCTGGGCAGCGAATACAGCATGCCGTCGTGGCCCATCGCGATGCCGTCGTCCACGGCGATGGTGTTGAATTCCTTGGCGACGCCGCCGACCTGCTCGATTTCTCGCGCGACCAACTGGCCGAGGTCCTTCAGGTGCACGTGGCCGGGCACGAACTGGGTGAAGGAGTTGGCGATGGCGATGATCGGCTTGTGGAAGTCGCCGTCCTTCATGCCGGTGGCACGCCACAGGGCGCGGGCGCCGGCCATGTTGCGGCCGGCGGTGGAGGTGCGGGAACGGTATTCGGGCATGGCTGGCGGAACGGGCGGGCCGTACGACGTGGGGGTCAGCCGATCATGGCCAATTTTTTCGGTTGCTGCTGCAACCACCGGGGAGAGAGCGGCAG
The DNA here is from genome assembly GCF_059371375.1 of Stenotrophomonas sp. YJH_SMC_64. NCBI lineage: Bacteria > Pseudomonadati > Pseudomonadota > Gammaproteobacteria > Lysobacterales > Lysobacteraceae > Stenotrophomonas > Stenotrophomonas sp. YJH_SMC_64. The sequence continues at coordinate 125,795 of NZ_JCAFUN010000014.1, forward strand.
GGCTGCGCCCTGCACCCGGGGTAGTGCCGGCCGCTGGCCGGCAACCTCAACAGCAACAGCTGGGCTATCCGTGGGATGGCGGGGTGGGTCCGGCTGCGGGGGACGGCGCAAGTACGTCCATGTAGCCTCGGTCGCGCCATCCATGGCGCTCACGCCCCCGCAACCGGACCCACCCCGCCTTCGACAGTTTCCTGCGATCTGACGGGGTCGGATCCCGTTGCTGCGCGACGGGCTCTGACCCCCGATTCCTGATTGGAACGACGAAAATGAAAGTCCGTTCATCTTTCGGACTTTGCCGATTCCGGTTGCTGGCCCGGATTTGGCATCATTGGGGCATTGATCCGTCGACAGGGCATGAGGCCATGAAACGTTCCCGCACCACCGCGCTGCTGCTGATGAGCGCCGCGCCGCTGCTGTTCACCGCCTGCCAGAAGGAGCCGGAGGTGAAGGTGCAGGAAGGCCTGTACACGTCGGTCGAGGCCTGCACCGAGGCCACCGGCGATCCGTCGTCGTGCCGCAATGCCTTCGCCGAAGCGCAGAAGCAGGCCGCCGATGCGGCGCCGAAGTACGCCAGCAGGGAAGCCTGCGAGAAGGATTACAAGCCGGAGCAGTGCGTGCAGCAGCACACCTCGGCCGGTACCTCGTTCATCGGCCCGATGATGATGGGCTTCTTCATGTCGCAGATGCTGAGCAACCGCGGAGGCCTGGCACCGCAGGCACCGGCGTCGGCGCCGGCCTACCAGGACAAGAATGCGGGTTGGGCGCGCCCGGCACCGGGTGGCACTGGTGGCCTGAACACCGCCAGCGGCATCGGCGCGGGCAAGGCCGGCCTGGCCCCGGTCACCAGCGAACCGAACCGTGCGGTCACTGCCAGCCGTGGTGGCTTCGGCAACACCAGCGCGCGCCGCAGCAGCAGCGGCAGCTACGGCGGCTGATCGACCCATGCAGCGCATCCGGATTGCCGAGCGTGCCCAATGGCGGGCGCGCGCGGAAGAGGCGGGTTTCCGCTTCCACACCATCGACGGCCAGCCGTACTGGGACGAAAGCGCGTACTACGCGTTCACCCTGCGCCAGATCGAGCAGGACATCGAAGACCCCAGCGCCGAGCTGCACCAGATGGCGCTGGACCTGGTCGGCGATGTCATCGCCAGCGAACGCTTGATGGACCAGCTGGCGATTCCGTCGCATTACCGCGACTGGATCGCCGACAGCTGGCGCCAGCGCCAGCCGCATCTGTACGGTCGCCTGGACCTGGCCTACGACGGTACTGGGCCGGCCAAGCTGTACGAACTGAACTACGACACGCCGACCTCGCTGTTCGAGGCCAGCTTCTTCCAATGGCAGTGGCTGGAAGACCAGCGCAACGCCGGTCGCCTGCCGCAGCACGCCGACCAGTTCAACGCGATCCACGAAACGCTGGTCGAGCGTTTCGGCGAACTGGCCACGCAGCTGCCGCCGCCGCTGTATTTCAGTGCCGTGGGCAGCTCCGAAGAAGACCGCGGCACCGTCGACTATCTGCGCGACTGTGCATCGCAGGCCGGCCTGCATGGCCAGGCCATCGCCATCGAGGACATTGGCCTGTCCGAGGACGGCCGCTTCACCGCGCTGGACGATTCGGTGATCGGCACGCTGTTCAAGCTGTACCCGCTGGAAGACCTGATGGCCGAGGAATTCGGTCGCGCGCTGCCCGGCTCGGGCGTGCAGCTGCTGGAGCCGGCGTGGAAGGCGGTGTTGAGCAACAAGGCCATCCTGCCGCTGCTGTGGCAGCGCAACGTGGGCCATCCGAACCTGCTGGAAGCGCATTTCGATGACGGCAGCACGCTGGCGTCGGGCTGGGTGCGCAAGCCGCTGTTCTCGCGCGAAGGCGCGAACATCGAGATGCATCTGGCCGATGGCAGCACCCAGCGCAGCGACGGTCCCTACGATGGCCCGGCGATCATCCAGCGCGCCCATCCGCTCACCCGCTTCGAAGGCGGCTATCCGCTGATCGGCAGCTGGGTGGTGGGTGACCACGCCTGCGGCATCGGCATCCGCGAAGACGACAGCGCGATCACCCGTGACAGTGCGCGCTTCGTGCCGCATGCGATCGTTGACGAGGCGCCGACGCGGATCTACGTCTGATGGCGGTGCGGCGTTGGCCTGGCCGGCATGGGCGTTCTTCGCCCGTGCCTGGCCGGCACTTCGATGACGGGCGCAGCCTGCAGGCCTTCGCGGACCGCGTCGCGGTGCGTTGCCATCGCTGCGACACCCCCGGCTGGGTGGTCGCCAGCTGGGAACCCTACCGGTGGACCGCGCGATTCCGCTGCACCGGCTGCAGTTCTGCACTGGACAGTGGTGACTGGGTCGGTGCGGTCTACATGCTGGGCCGCCAACCTTGTGGATTCTGTGGGCATCAGTGGCTGCACGTGCGTCGTCGGGTTCCCGCTGGCGTTCCTGCACCGGCGTCCTTCGCTGCTCGATGCGCGCAATGTGATCGTAGTACCGATGTTTCGGTCTCGGTGCGTCCGTTGCGTGATGCCGAGCCTGCCGATCCGCACTTCGGATTGCCGCTGTGCCTGGTCGAACAGACCCGCGCAGGCCTGCTCTGGGCCTATAACGCTGAACATCTGCAGGCATTGCACGAGTACGCGAGCGCGACATTGCGCGAAAGCCGCGGCCATCACCGATCCATGTTCTCGCGCCTGCCGCAGTGGATGAAGCTGGCCCGCAACCGGGTGTTGCTGCAGCGCGCGGTGGAGCGATTGCAGCGGCGATTGCTGCAGGGGTAGTGCCGGCCGCTGGCCGGCAACCGGTGTTGGTGGATGCCGACCTTGGTCGGCGCTGTGGGTATCGTGCCAACCAAGGTTGGCACCCACCAGAGCGATGCACCGGTTGTTGCATGGGGTAGTGCCGGCCGCTGGCCGGCAACCGTTTCTGGTAGATGCCGACCTTGGTCGGCGCCGTGAGTTTCGTGCCAACCAAGGTAGGCACCCACCAGGGCGATGTGGCGGTTGTTACAGGGGGGGTAGTGCCGGCCGCTGGCCGGAAGCCGGTGTTGGTGGATGCCGACCCTGGTCGGCGCTGGGGGTTTCGTGCCAACCAAGGTTGGCACCTACCAAAGCGATGCACCGGTTGTTGCAGGGGTAGTGCCGGCCGCTGGCCGGCAACCGCCGTTGGTAGGTGCCGACCCTGGTCGGCGCTTTGGGTTTCGTGCCAACCAAGGTTGGCACCCACCAAAGCGATGCACCGGTTGTTGCAGGGGGTAGTGCCGGCCGCTGGCCGGCAACCGGTGTTGGTAGATGCCGACCCTGGTCGGCGCTGTGGGTTTCGTGCCAACCAAGGTTGGCACCTACCAGAGCGATGTGTCGGTAGTGCCGGCCGCTGGCCGGCAACCGTTCCTGGTATCAGAGCAGCCCTTCGCGCTTCACCGCCAGATAGCGCTCCACCAGTGCACCGGGCAGGGCGTCGGCGGTCACGTCCAGCACCATCACCTTCTCGCTGCGCAGCGCTTCATGCGCTTTCGCGCGCTGCTGCAGATACAGCGCCGCAGCGCCGGCCTGGGCCGCGTCCTCCAGCGACTGCACCTCATCATCGAGGACAGCATCCAGTTCGCGCTCGCGCAGGCTGGCCACGCACACCAGGTGGCGTTTCTGCAGCAGGCGCACCGCCGCCAGCAGATCCTCGATGTCTTCGTCGCGCACGTTGCTGACCAGCATCACCAGCGCGCGCCGGCGCTGGCGCAGCGACACTTCGGTGGCGGCGGCCAGGTAGTCGGTGGCCACCGCGCGCGGCTGCAGGTCGTAGCTGGCGCGCAGCAGGTGCTCGACGGTGCCCATCCCGCGCTGCGGTGCCACCCAGCGGCGCTCGCCACCGGTGGCGAACAGGCCGGCAGCATCGCCCTGGCGCAGCGCCAGGTAGGCCACCACCAGCGAGGCGTTCAATGCGTGATCGAAGTGCGAGAGCCCGCCCTCGCTGGCCAGCATGCGGCGGCCACTGTCGAGCATCAGCAGCAGCTGCTGGTTCTTCTCGTCCTGGTACTCGCGCGAGACCAGCTTGCGCGCACGCGCGGTGGCCTTCCAGTCCAGCTGGCGCAGACTGTCGCCGATGCGGTACTCGCGCATCTGGTGGAAGTCGGTGCCTTCACCGCGGCGGCGCTTCACGTGTGCACCGACCAGCCGCGAGGCCTGGTCGGCACTGAACAGGGCGAAGCGGGTGAGCGGTGCGAAGTTCGGATAGACCCGCACGTCCAGCACGGGAGGCAGCGTGCGTTGCTGCCACCACAGGCGCCATGGCGAGCGCATGCGCAGATGCACGCCGTCGAAGCGGAAGCGCCCGCGCTGCAGCGGCTGCAGGTGGTAGTGCAGGGTGGACGCGCTGCCGGCCTTCAGGCGCACGCGCTGCGGCAGCGACTCCAGCGGCCAGCCGCCGGGGACCAGGTCGAACACCTGCACCGTCATCGATGCGTCCGCCTGCAGCCGCAGCGCGGCCTCGCGGCGCACGCCCAGTGCCAGCGCTTCGGGCAGCTCACGCTGGATCTGCGGCGATGGACGCCGCGTCTGCCGCCACAGATCCATCAACGCTGGCACGGCAATCGCCACCGCGGCCAGCGCCCAGCTCCAGCGCGGCAGCAGGCCGCCCAGCACCAGGCCACCCAGGGCGGCCCAGGCCAGCAGCAGCGCCAGCAGCAGCGGGGCCGGCCTCATCGGCGCGGTGCTTCCACCTTGGCCAGCAGTGCACCCAGCACGTCGTCGGCGTCCTGGCCTTCGATCTGCAGTTCCGGTGCCAGCGCGATGCGATGGCGCAGCGCGGGGCGCGCGATGTCGCGCACGTCGTCGGGGGTGACGAAGTCACGGCCGGCCAACACCGCCTGCGCGCGCGAGGCACGTACCAGCGCGATGCTGCCACGCGGGCCAGCGCCGACCGCGATACCCGGCCACTGCCTCGTGGCCGCCACAATCCGCACCGCGTAGTCGATCACTTCGTCATCGACGGTGATCGCCGCCGTGGCGCGCTGCAGTTCCAGCAGCTCACCGGCACCGAGCACGCGCGGCACCTGGCTCAGGTCGAAATCGCTGGCGGCGCGGCCGCTGGTGATCGCGGTCACCATGCGCTTCTCGTCCTCCAGCTGCGGGTAGTCGATCAGCACCTTCAGCAGGAAGCGGTCCAGCTGCGCTTCCGGCAGCGGGTAGGTGCCTTCCTGCTCCAGCGGGTTCTGCGTGGCCAGCGCCATGAACGGCGGCGCCAGGGTGAAGGCCTTGCCTTCGATGGTCACCTGGCCTTCCTGCATCACTTCCAGCAGCGCCGACTGGGTCTTGGCCGGTGCGCGGTTGATCTCGTCGGCCAGCAGCAGATTGGTGAACACCGGGCCGCGACGGATCTTGAAGCTCTCGCTCTTCGGGTCGTACACCGCGTGGCCACTGACGTCGCTGGGCATCAGGTCGGGGGTGAACTGCACGCGACCGTAGTCCAGCTCAAGTGCCTGGGCCAGCGCGCGCACCAGCAGGGTCTTGCCCAGCCCGGGCACGCCCTCGATCAGCACGTGGCCACCGGCCAGCAGGGCCACCAGGATCTGGTCCAGCACATCAGCCTGGCCGATGAAGGCGTGGCCGACGGCATCGCGGATGGCATCGACGCGTTCGATCAGGCGGGCGTTGGCGGCCGCCGGCAGCTCGGGGACTTCGGTCATAGCAGGGATCTCATCTGGAGCAGCAAGCGGATGCGCTCGCGCAGGGCGGAGGAATCGTGCGGCGGAGGGGGCGTGAGCGCGCTGGCAACGCGGCCTTGCGGCCACTTCAGCAGCTCGGCGATGGCCTGATCGCGCGGCGCGCCATCGAGTGCGGCGGCAATCGGTGCGCGCAGGCGCAGGCGGTGCAGGAACAGGGCGAGTACGGCCTCGTACAGGCGCGCGCCGTGGCCGAAACGCAGCAGCAGTTCACCACTGGCGCGCACGTGCTCCAGCAGCGAACGGCGTTCCAGAACCGGCGACGTCAGCAGGCTGCCGAAGCGCTGCGAGCGGCCCCACAGCCAACCCAGCAGGGCCAGCAGCAACGGTGCCCACAGCGGCCAGCCCTGATAGAACATGCGCGACCACAGCGACGGCGGGCGGCTGGCATAGACCAGCCAGACCGCACCCTTGCCGTAGTTCGGATCGAGCAGGTAGCGGGTCAGGTCGCGATGCGACGCGTCGTGCAGGCCGTCGCTGGCCTTGCCCCCTGCGGAGGCCAGGCGCGCCGCCGGTGAGTCCACCTCGCTGCGCATGAACTCCATGTCGGCCAGCACGCTCACCTTGCCCCGGCCATGGCGCAGGCGCGCGAATACCAGGTCGCGATCCGTGCCCCAGCGACGTTCGGCCTGCGCACTGGCGGCAAAACCCAGGGTGAAGCGGCGGCCACCGCAGAATTCGACGTGGCCAGGATCGTCGTCGACATGGAACGGCTGGCAGTCGCTGCGCTGGAACAGGCTGTCCACGCCCAGCCGGTCCAGCAAGGGGCCCTGCGTGCTGCCGGCATCGTCCTCGGCCGGCGGCGGTGTACGTACCAGCAGGTGGCCGCCACCGTCGACCCAGTCCAGCAGCGCGCTGGCAACGGGCGGCGGCAGTTCGCTGCTGTCCTGCAGCAGCACCACCGTATCGTTCGGCCCCAGTGCCATCTGCTGCAGTTCCAGCCGCGGCCGCGAGTGCACGTCAATGCCATCGGCGCGCAGGGCCTGGCCGAGTACGTACAGCGGGTTGTAGGCGGCCTCGCCCTGTGGCGGCAGCCGGATCGTCTCGGTCACCCGTTCGTGCGTGCGCAGGTAGAGGATGGTCAGCGGTACACCGAACAGCACCAATGCACCGAGCAGCAGCGACCAGAACAGGCGCGGACTCATGCCTGCCACCCGTACTGCTGGCGCAGGGTATCGGCCAATGCATCGAAATCGGCGCGGCTGGGCAGGCGGCCACCGTAGGCGGCGTACTGCCACATGCGCACGATGCGCGCGAACAGGTCACGGTCGCTGGCCTCGGGCATACGCCGCGACGCGCGCAGGCATTGCGCTTCGGTGGCACCGGGTGGAAGCGCGATACCGCTGCGCTCGCCCACCGTGCGCACACTGGCGCGGTACAGCAGGGCCAGCGCCTGCCGCGGCCGGCCCTGGTCCCAGAGCAGGCCAGCCTGGGTGGCCACGTCCGGCGGCAGCACCACCGGCAACTCCACCTGTTCCTCCAGCACCTCCGGTGCAGCGTCGGCCTTGCGCCGGCCACTGCCACGCAGCCATGGCAGCCACAGCCGCGCGGTCAGCAGCAGCACCAGCAGCAGGATGCCGAGCAGGCCCCACAGGCCCCATTCGGCCAGCCGTGCCAGCCAGGCGATGCCGTCCCTGCGCGCTTTGCGTTCACCTTTGCTGTTGGTGTCACGCTGCAGCTGCTTGTCTTCCTTCTTTTTTTCCTCGGCCTGCTCGATCGGCTTCCAGCGGGTGACCTCGCGGGTCGGGCGCTGCAGCGGGTCCTCATAGGCGCGGTTAACCGCTTGACGGAAACCGGCGGTGTCCACCGGCGTGCCACCGAAGATGGTGGCCGGCGTGTTGGCCGGGTCGATGGTCGGTTCATCGTCGTCGTCTTCGGCGGCGATGTCACTGGCGTTGGGCTTGCCCATTGCGCGCCCGGGCTCGGCATCTGCGTCCTGCGCGTGCACCGGGGCGGAGACCAGTGGCAGTGCCAGGCACAGCAGCAGCGCCAGCGTCGATGCCGCCGGCAGCAGGCGATCGCGCAGGCGGCGCAGGGCGATTTCGACGTCCCAGGCTTCCATCTGCGTACGCCGGTTCAAGTACAGGCCAAAGCCCGCACCGACGAAGAACGGGCCGATCAGCGCCGAGGCCAGCCAGCAGGCCAGATTGAAACCGAAGCGTGCCCATGCCGGCGTGTCCTTGCCGATCATGTCCCACGCCGCACGCCAGGATTCGGACATCAGGTCCAGTGGCATGAACATGAACACTGCACCGATGGCACCAGATACCAGCACCGCTTCGAACGCCATGCAGGTCACGGTCAGCACTGTCGCCGCACCTGCGGCGCCGGCAGCCACCGCACGGCGGCGTGGACCGCGCTGGCCCGGTGCGTTGCCTTCCAGCAGGTTCACCGGCAGGCACAGGCTGCGCAGCACGCTGAAGCGACGCCAGCCCAGGTAGCCCCAGGAACCAGTGTTGCCCCAGTGACGCTGCGCACGCAGGGCCGAAAGTGTGCTGACCGGTTCGCCGAAGATGCCGCGCGACAGCACATACAGCGGCGCACGCTCGAACAGTGGCTTGCACCACCACATCGCCAGCCAGGCCCAACCGAAGGCATCCAGCCACCATCCCAGCCCGTTGAAGATCACGAACAACGGAGCACTGGCCAGCAGCCAGCTGCCCCACACGGCGCGCGCATGGCGGCGGGCGAGGGCACTGCCCAGCTCCATCGCTTCCCAGCCGCTGCGTGCACGCAGCACTACGTCCAGACGGTCAATGCGCATGGCCGCCTCCACGCCCGCCACGCCACAGCCACAGCAGCACGCCGGCCCAGAGCACTCCGGCGACGCCGAACTTGGTCCATGCGGGGACTTCGGCGATCGACGACCAGAACGCTTCGATGAAGGCTGCGACCAGCAGCATGAACGCCACGCCCAGGCACAGCCGCGCACCGATGCGGCCACCGTCGACCAGCGCGTCCAGGCGGCTGCGCCGGCCCGGTGCCAGCAGCTTCATGCCCAGCTGCAGGCCGGCACCGCCGGCGATCACGATCGCGGTCAGCTCGAACGCGCCATGGCCGGCCACGAAGCGCCAGAATGGTCCACCGTGTCCGATGTGCTGCAGGTGGCCGGCCACCGCGCCGATGGTGACGCCGTTGAACAGCAGCACCAGCAGCGTACCCAGCCCGGCCAGCAGGCCGCTGGCGAAGGTGCGCAGGGCAATGCTGATGTTGTTGAGGATGTAGTGGCCGAACATCATCCAGTCGGTACCGCTGTCGCGGCCCAGTCGTTCGGCGGCAGGGTCGTACATGCGCTCCATCGCGGCGATCTGGCGGTTGTCCATCAACGTATGGATCAGGTCCGGATAGACCTGTACAAGCACGAAGCAGGCGATTGCCGGCAGGGCCAACATCGCCAGCGCCACCCACATGCTGCGTGCCTGGCTGCGCACGAGCAGCGGGAAGTCGGCCACGAGGAATTCCAGCGCGGCGCGCCAGCGCGTCGGCCGTGTGCGGTACAGCACACTGTGGCCCTGCTGCATCAGCTGCTGCAGGCGCTGGAGCAGCTGCGGGCTGTAACCGCGCTCGCGGGCCAGCGCCAGCTGCTGGCACAGGCGCCGGTAGCGCTGCGGGGCGGCGGTATCGTCCAGTGCCAGGCCGCTGGCCTTGCGGCGCGCGCGGCGCGAGGCGCCGGCACGCAGCAGCAGCCACTGTTCCAGCTCCTGCCATTCCTGCTGGTAGCGGGCGACGAACTGTTCCTGTTTCATCGCCGCCCCAGCAGCCAGTTGGCCATGGCGTACAGGCGCAGCACGGCGACCTGGCCGTGGGTACCGGTCAGGGGCTCGGCAATGCCGGCCAGCTCCTGCTGGCGGGCCGCCGACAGCCGTGGCGCGCGCTCGGCGAAGGCCATCAGCGCGGCCTGTTCCTCCGGCCGCAGTGGCTGCGGCGGGGCCAGCACGCTGTCGATGGTAGGTGGCGGCGGCAGGTACAGCACAGGCGCGTGCACCACCACGGTGCCGGCCACCAGGTCGCCGAGGCGGCGGCCGTGCGGATCGAACAGGCTGCTGACCAGGCCCAGTGCGTAGCCGAACGGCAGCATGTCCACCGTGCGCAGCAGGTTGCGGGTGATCGCCGCCATCCAGCCCACGGGCGCGCCATCGCGGGACAGCACGCGCAGGCCCAGCGCGCGCTTGCCCAGGGTACGGCCCCACAGCGCCTCGCACACGATCGGGTAGACCCAGTAGACCAGGAACATCAGCACCAGGTTGAGGCCGGAGCCGAATTCGTCCAGCACCGCCAGCGGAATCGCCATCAGCACCAGTACCGCGATGCGCACGCCAAGATCGACCAGCCAGGCCATGGCCCGCGGCAGCGGTCCGGCTACCGGCAACTGGAGCAGCACACCCTCCGGCGTCACCACCTCACGGTAGGTATCGAGCATCGGTGCGGCCATCAGCGCGGTGGCCTTCGTTGTGGGCGCCGGAGTCCTCTCCGGCTGGCAACCACAGGCATGGGGGTCTCGACAGGTCCTGGTCGGGCCCAGACTTTAGCAGAGCCGCGCGGCAGCGTTGGCTGCTCAGCCCCGGTATTCGTCCTTCAGCCGCACGTAGTGGTCGGCCGAGTAGTGCAGCGACTCGATCTCCTTGTCGCTCAGGGTGCGTGCCGGCCGGGCCGGATTGCCGACCCACAGCTCGCCTTCGCCCACCACCTTGCCGGGGCCGATCACCGCACCGGCGCCGACGAAGCCATGGCGCTCCACGCGGGCACCGTCGAGGATGCAGGCGCCCATGCCGATCAGGCTGTAATCGCCGATCGTGCAGGCGTGGATGATGCAGCCGTGGCCGACGGTCACGCCTTCGCCGATCAGGGTCGGGTAGCCGGCCTTGTTGTACGGGCTGTGGTGGCTGACGTGGATGATGGTGCCGTCCTGCACGTTGGTGCGTGCACCGATGCGTACGTAATTGACGTCACCGCGGATGACCGTGCCCGGCCACACCGACACGTCGTCGCCCAGTTCCACGTCGCCGATGATCGTGCACGACGGGTCGATGTACACGCGCTCGCCGAGGATGGGCATCTTGTCGCGGAAGGGGCGCAGCGGGTTCATCGGGGTCTCCGGAAATCAGGGCGTTCGCGACGATGATACCCGTGTGGTAGTGCCGGCCGCTGGCCGGCAACCGCGCGGCACGCCTGGATTTCCGTGGTTGCCGGCCAGCGGCCGGCACTACCAGCGGCAGGTGCGGCTCTTCATTCAGGCGCGTGCTCGGCCAGCATCTGCCGGAACAGCTCATCCAGCCACGCAGCATCACCTCGTCCGGCGGGCAGCTGTGGCGCCTGCGCAGTCCGGATGGCCAGTTCACGATCGATGTAGTCGCTGATCGCCGCAATGCGCGGCCCGGCGGCGACCTCGGCGCTGGCCCGCTTGACCGCCAGCAGGGCATCGATGACTTCACGCACCGCACCGTCTGGCAGCAGCCGGTCCAGCAGATCCTCGAAGGCCATCGGCGGGGGTGTCTGTTCGTGCTCTATCCACTGGCAGGCCAGCAGTGGGCGCAGCACGTACAGGTACTTCTTGGTGCGCACCGTTTCGCCACGCAGGTAGCCGCGATGGTTCGAGCGCGCCATGTTGAAGTAGTGCCACCAGGTGCCCAGCGGTGAATGGAACGCTTTCGCTGCTTCCCACAACTGTGACACCGCCGCCTGATCCTGCTGGTAGACGATCGGCGAGCGCAGCCACTCGATCAGGGTCGGATTGGATTTTGAAACCAGTCGCAGTGCCTTGCGCAGGTCCCAGCCGCTCACGTCGAGCTCATCGTCGATCGGCAGTTCGATCACATCGCGCTGCGCTTCGCCGGGACCGGTGCTCTCGTTGACGCTGAGATACCAAGGCTGGCGATGCACGTAGATGAAGCGCGCGTCGTAGTCGCTGTCGGGCGAGGAAAAGCCCCAGCCGCGGCTGCCCGACTCGCAGGCCAGCAGCACGCGTACGTCGTAGCGCTGTTCGATGTCAGCCAGGGTGGAAAGGATGGCGGCGCGCTTGTCCGGCGCGATCGGGTGGATGTCGTCCATGCAGTTGTGTTCGTAATGTCGAGCGTGCTCGACTGTAACGCAAGTGCGCACCGGTAGTGCCGGCCGCTGGCCGGCAAGCTCATGGGCGCACTTGGAATTCTGCGGTTGCAGGCCAGCGGCCGGCACTACCGGCTAGGGCTCGTAGCTGTAGCCCATGCCGTACACCGAACGGATCGGCTCGCCTTCCATGCCGGCGTCGGCCAGCTTGCGGCGCAGGTTGCGCACATGGCTGTCGACGGTGCGGTCGACCACCACGCGATGGTCCAGATAGAGGCGGTCGAGCAGCTCATCGCGCGCCCAGATCCGGCCTGGCGTGGCCAGCAGGGTGCGCAGCAGGCGGTACTCCACCGGCGTCAGGTCCAGGCCCTTGCCGTTCCAGGTGGCGCGTGCCGCCGGTTCGTCGATGTGCAGCCCGCTGTTGGCGCGTGCAGCGGGATCCGGGCGATAGCGGCGCAGTACCGCCACCACCCGCGCGACGACTTCGCGCGGGCTGAACGGCTTGCAGATGTAGTCGTCGGCACCGATGTCCAGGCCCAGCAGGCGGTCGATCTCTTCCACCCGTGCGGTGACCATGATGACCGGTACATCGCTGCTGGCACGCAGTTCGCGGCACAGGTCCACGCCGTCGCGCTGCGGCAGCATCAGGTCCAGCAGCACCAGGTCGGGCTGGTAGCGCACGAACGCGTCGATCACCTGGCCACCGTCGTCCACCCACTCGCTGGCCATGCCGGCGGCGGCCAGGTAGTCGCGCAGTACCGAGGCCAGGCGTGGCTCGTCCTCGACGATCAGGATCTTCGTGGACGTGGCGGGCGACGCACTCATGCAGGCTCCGGCAGGGTGATGACCACGCGCAGCCCGCCCAGCGGCGAGGGCGCGGCGTGGATGACGCCGTGGTGGGCGAGGATGATGTTGTGGCTGATGGCCAGGCCCAGCCCGCTGCCGCCACTGGCGCGGTTGCGCGAACTTTCCACGCGGTAGAAACGTTCGAACAGCAGTGCACACTTGTCGGCCGGAACGCCCGGCGCGGTGTCTTCCACGACCAGCTGCACGCCGGCAGGCACGCGCGCTGCCTGCACGCGTACGCGGCCACCGGCATGGGTGTAGCGCAGTGCGTTTTCCAGCAGGTTGGCCAGCACCTGCTGCAGGCGCCGTTCGTCACCGGACACCTGCAACGGCGTGGCGGGCAGGTCTTCTTCCAACGCCAGGCCTGCATTGGCGAAGCGTACGCGCATGCCATTGAGTTCGCTGCGCAGCAGCGCCACCAGGTCCAGTGGCGCGAAGCGGTACGCCAGGCCACCGGACTGGGTCATCGACAGGTCGTGCAGGTCGTCGATCAGCTTGCCCAGCTGGCGGATCTCGCCCTGCAGGCCCACCAGGTTGGCCCGGTCCAGCGGACGGATGCCATCTTCGATCGCCTCCAGCTCGGCGCGCACCACGGCCAATGGCGTGCGCAGCTCATGCGAGATGTCGGCAATGAAGGCGCGGCGGTTGCGTTCGGTATCGTCCAGCGCCTGCGCCATCCGGTTGAAGTCGTTGACCAGCGCGTCCAGCTCATCGTCACTGGTGCGCTCGATGCGGGTGGCGTAGTCACCGGCGGCCAACCGGTGGGTGGCAGCGGCCAGCTTGGCAAGGCGCTGGCGCAGCGCACGCGATACCAGCCAGGCCAGCAGTACCGTCACCAGCAGTAGCGCGATGCCGATCACCCACCAGGCGCGCACCTGGGTGTTGTAGAAATTCAGGTCGTTGGTGGCGATGACGGTCTGGAACGGCACCATGCCCAGCCAACCGACGGTCTGCCCGTCCACCTGCACCGCATGCGGCTCGTCATCGCTGGTGGCGTCGGGGTTGCCGGCCACGAAACGGTGCTGCGCGTCGAACAGGCCCAGGCGCGACGGCACGCCGGTCTGGTCGGACAGCGACGGCACCGGTCCTTCGTGCCCATGGGCCAGGTCCGGGCGCAGCAGCCGCGCCCAGCGGTCGCCATCACCGTGCAGATGCTCCCAGCCACCGTGCTCGCGGTACTCGCGCTGCAGGTGTGGCATCAGCCGCTGCATGCGCAGGTCGCCCTGGTCGTTGAGGTAGTCCAGGAAGCCGGTCTGGAAGGCCACGCGGCTGGCAATACCGTTCACTGCCAGCACCAGCAGGCAGGCGGTGAAGATCGCGAGGAAGGTCTTCGCGATCAGGCCGAATTTGAGTTGGAACTTCGCCATCGCGAAGGCCATTAGCGGCGCATGCGACGCCGAAAGCAAGCGCCAGCTGAGCCCGTCGCACAATCTCCATATTCTCTGCACAGTTTCACGGCAGCGTGCACGGGTCAACGAAAGGCCCCCACGCCCCCCATGTCCCTCCTGCGCCCGCTGTCCCGTTCCCTGCGTCCCCTGCTGTTGCCCCTGCTGCTGGCCCTGGCGGCCTGTTCGGCGGGCAGGACCGATGCCCCGGCCATGCCCGAAGTGGGCGTCATCATCGCCCGCGCGCAGCCGCTGGCACTCCAGCAGACCTTGCCCGGCCGTGCCGTGCCGTTCGAGATCTCCGAGGTGCGGCCGCAGGTCGGCGGTCTGATCCGCCAGCGGTTGTTCACCGAAGGCCAGCAGGTCAAGACAGGTCAGCTGCTGTACCAGGTCGACCCGGCACCGTACCAGGCGGCCTTCGATACCGCCCGCGGGCAGCTGGCGCAGGCCGAGGCCACCGTGTTGTCGGCACAGCCGAAGGCCGAGCGTACCCGCGCGCTGGTGAGCATGGATGCAGCCAGCAAGCAGGACGCCGACGATGCCACCTCGGCATTGAAGCAGGCGCAGGCCAACGTGATTGCCGCGCGCGCTGCATTGCAGGCTGCCCGCATCAACCTCGACTACACCCGGGTGACCGCCCCCATCGACGGCCGCATCGGCACCTCCAGCGTCACCGCCGGCGCGCTGGTCGCGGCCGGCCAGGATACGGCACTGGCCACCATCCAGCGGCTGGACCCGGTGTACCTGGATGTCACCCAGTCCAGCACGCAGATGCTGGCGCTGCGCAAGCGGCTCGATGCGGGCCTGGTGAAGGCCATCGATGGCAAGGCACAGGTTAAGGTGCTGCTGGAGGACGGCAGCACCTACGCGCATGAAGGCACGTTGGAGTTCGTCGGCAGCGCAGTGGATCCGGGCACCGGCAACGTGAAGCTGCGCGCGGTCATTCCGAACCCGGACGGCCTGCTGTTGCCGGGCATGTACCTGAAGGCGGTGCTGCCGATGGCCACCGACGCGCGTGCCCTGCTGGTGCCGCAGAAGGCGGTGGTGCGCAACGAACGCGGCGAACCGCTGCTGCGCCTGCTCGACGCCAAGGATCATGTGGTCGAGCGCCGCGTCAGCACCGGCCAGGTGGTCGGTAACCAGTGGCAGATCACCAGCGGCCTCAAGGCTGGCGAACGGGTGATCGTCAGCAACGGCAGCGCGGTATCGCTCGGTCAGCAGGTGAAAGTGGTGGCGGCCACGACGGCGCAGTTGGCGGCGATGCCGGCGGTCGATCCGAACGGCAACACCGACGAAAAGTCGCACTGAGGCCTGGCCCACATGGTTCGTTTCTTCATCGACCGGCCGATCTTCGCCTGGGTGATCGCCATCGCGGTCAGCCTGCTCGGCCTGCTCGCGATCCTGATCCTGCCGGTGGACCGCTACCCGCAGATCGCTCCGCCCACCATCACCATCCGCGCCACCTACACCGGCGCCTCGTCGCAGACCGTGGAAAACGCGGTCACCCAGGTCATCGAGCAGTCCCAGCAAAGCCTCGATCACCTGATGTACATGACCTCGACCAGTGCCTCCGACGGCTCGGCGCAGGTCAACCTGGTGTTCGCCACCGGTACCAATCCGGATACCGCGCAGGTGCAGGTGCAGAACCAGCTGCAGGCCGCCATGGCCACGCTGCCGCAGGCGGTGCAGCAGAACGGCCTGACCATTACCAAGTCCAGTGGTTCGATCTTCGAGGTGCTGTCGTTCACCAGCGAAGACGGCAGCATGGACAACTTCGATGTCGCCAACTTCATGGAAGCGCGCATCGATGACCAGATCAGCCGCGTCAGCGGTGTCGGCAACATCCAGCCGATCGGCCAGGAATACGCCATGCGCATCTGGTTGGATCCGGAGAAGATGCGCCAGTACGCGCTGATGCCCTCGGACATCGAGACCGCACTGCAGGCACAGAACACCGATGTCTCCGCCGGTGAGCTGGGTGGCCAGCCGGCGCTGAAGGGCCAGCAGCTCGACGCCACGGTAACCGCGCGCAGCCGCCTGCACACGCCCGAGCAGTTCGCGCAGGTGGTGCTCAAGGCCGATGCCAACGGCAGCGTGGTGCGTCTGGGCGACGTGGCGAAGATCGGCCTCGGGCCGGAAAGCTACGACAGCATCAGCACCTTCAATGGCAAGCCGTCGGCGTCGCTGGGCATTGAACTCAATGCCGGTGCCAACGCGATCGCCGTCTCCAAGGCCATCGATGCACGGCTTCAGCAGCTGCAGAAGTACTGGCCGCATGGCTACACCGCCCACGTGGCCTTCACCACCACGCCATTCGTGACCATTTCGCTGAAGGAAGTGGTGATCACCCTGATCGAAGCGATCATCCTGGTGGTGCTGGTGATGTACCTGTTCCTGCAGAACTGGCGCGCCACGCTGATCCCGACCATCGCGGTGCCGGTGGTGCTGCTGGGCACGTTCGGCGTGCTGGCTGCATTCGGGTATTCGATCAACACCCTGACCATGTTCGCACTGGTGCTGGCCATCGGCCTGCTGGTGGACGATGCCATCGTGGTGGTGGAGAACGTAGAGCGGGTGATGACCTTCGAAGGGCTGGCGCCGAAGCCGGCCACGCTGAAGGCGATGGGCCAGATCACCGGCGCGCTGGTCGGCATCGTGCTGGTGCTGACCGCGGTGTTCCTGCCGATGGCGTTCTTCAGCGGTGTAACCGGGGTGATCTATCGCCAGTTCTCGGTGACGATCGCCGCCGCGATGATCCTGTCGGTGCTGGTGGCGATGACCATCACCCCGGCACTGTGTGGCAGCATCCTGCACCCGATTCCCAAGGGCGGCCATCCGCATGGCGACCACGGTGGCGAGCCGAGCCTGCTGGGCAAGTTCTTCATCTGGTTCAACCACCGGTTCGAGCGCACCTCCAACGGCCTGCGTCACCGCGTGGATCGTTTCCTCGGCCGCCGCACGCTCGGCGTGCTGTTCTACCTGGTGCTGAGCGTGGCCACCGGCCTGTTGCTGTGGCACCTGCCGGGCGCGTTCCTGCCCGATGAAGACCAGGGCATGCTCAACGCGCTGGTGAAGCTGCCGGCCGGTTCCACGCTGGAGCAGACGCGGGCGGTGATGGATCGTCTGAGTGCCGTCGCGGTGAAGGACGACGGCGTGCTCTCGATCCAGGCCACCGCCGGTTTCAGTGTTACCGGCAGCGGCCAGAACGTCGGCCAGGCCTTCATCCGGCTCAAGGATTGGGATGACCGCAAGGACGACGCCGATACCATCGCCGCACGGTTGACGCGGGCGATGGCCAGCGTGCCCGATGCGCAGGTGTTCATCACCTCGCCACCGGCCATCCTGGGCCTCGGCGATGCGGGCGGTTTCACCCTGGAACTGCAGGACGAAGGCGGTGCCGGCCATGCCGCCGCCGTGGCCGCGCGCAACACGCTGCTGAAGGAAGCCGCCAAGGACCCGAAGCTGGTCAACGTGCGCTACGCCAGCCTGGAAGACGCGCCGGTATACGCCGTGAAGGTGGACGACGCCAAGGCGCAGGCGATGGGCGTGAACCCGCAGGACGTCAATGACACCTTGAACGCGGCGTTGGGCGGCGACTTCGTCAACAACTTCATCTACAAGGGCCGCATCAAGAAGGTGTTCATCCAGGGCACCGCCGAAGCACGCATGCAGCCGCAGGACATCGAGCGCTGGAGCGTGCGCAACCAGGCCGGGCAGATGGTGCCGCTGTCGTCGCTGATCAGCACGCATTGGACCAGTGCGCCGGCCGCACTGCAGCGCTACAACGGCATCTCGGCGATGGAAATCACCGGCCAGCCGGCACCGGGCGTCAGCTCCGGCGAGGCGATGGCCGAGATCGCGCGCCTGGCCGACACGCTGCCGGAAGGCTTCAGCCATGCCTGGTCGGACATGGCCTACCAGGAACAGCTGTCGGGCAACCAGGCGCCGATGCTGTACGCCATCTCGCTGCTGTTCGTGTTCCTGTGCCTGGCCGCGCTGTATGAAAGCTGGGCGGTGCCGTTCGCGGTGATGCTGGCGGTGCCGGTGGGCATGTTCGGCGCCGTGCTGATGATGAACCTGCGTGGCCTCAACAACGACGTGTACTTCCAGGTCGGCCTGCTGACCACGATTGGTCTGGCAGCGAAGAACGGCATCCTGATCGTCGAGTTCGCGCGCATCCTCGAACAGCAGGGCAAGAGCACCCGCGAAGCGATCCTGCAGGCCGTCTATCTGCGGCTGCGGCCGATCGTAATGACCTCGCTGGCGTTCCTGATGGGCGTACTGCCGCTGGTGTTCGCCACCGGCGCCGGTTCGGCTGCGCGCCGTTCGCTGGGTACCGGCGTGGCCGGTGGTACGGTTGCCTCGATGGTGCTGGGCATGTTCTTCGTGCCGTTGTTCTACCTGCTGGTGCGCCGCCTGTTCCCGGGCCGCGCGCCGGCCGACGCCACTGTCCCGGAGACAAGCCCATGAAGCCGATGCTGCTGCGCGCCCTGGCGGCCGCAACGATGACCGCCGTGCTGGGCGGCTGCGTGAGCATGGCCCCGCACTACCAGCGACCCGAGGCGCCGGTGCCGGCACAGTTCGGCAATGCCGCCATCGGCGCGGCCGAACCGGCACTGGCGATGCCGGCCTGGCGCGACGTGTTCCTGGAACCGCGCCTGCAGCAGGTCATCGCGCTGGCGCTGCAGAACAACCGCGACCTGCGCGTGGCGGTGCTGCAGGTGGAGAAGGAGCGCGCGCAGTACCGCATCCAGCGCGCGGCACTGCTGCCGTCGGTAGATGCCAGCGGCAGTGTCACCCGTTCGCGGGTGAGCGATGCCAACAGTGAGACCGGCGTCACCCAGGTGACCGAATCCGATGCCGTGCAGGTGGGCATCAGCAGCTGGGAGCTGGACCTGTTCGGGCGTATCCGCAGCTTGAAGAACGAGGCGCTGCAGAACTGGCTGGCCAGCGCCGAGAACCAGCGCGCCGTGCGCACCAGCCTGGTGGCTGAAGTGGCGACGGCGTGGCTGGCGCTGGCGGCCGACGAGCAGTCGCTGGCATTCACGCAACAGACGCTGGACAGCCAGCAGCAGACCCTGCAGCGCACCGAGGCCCGCCATGCACAGGGGCTGGCCTCGGGCCTGGACCTGTCGCAGGTGCAGACCAGCGTGGAAGCCGCGCGCGGGGCGCTGGCGAAGCTGCAGGCCCAGCAGGCGCAGGATCGCGATGCATTGCAGCTGTTGGTGGGGGCACCGCTGGATCCGGCCCTGCTGCCAACCGCGCAGGCGCTGGATGGCAGCGTCGCATTGGCGCCGCTGCCCGCCAACCTGCCGTCCAGCGTGTTGCTGCAGCGCCCGGACGTGCTGTCCGCCGAGCATGCATTGCAGGCAGCCAACGCCGATATCGGTGCCGCGCGCGCCGCATTCTTTCCGACGCTGGCGTTGACCGCCAACTACGGCCACAGTTCCACCGCGTTGTCGACGCTGTTCTCGGCCGGCACCCGTGGCTGGTCGTTCGCGCCCAGCATCACCGCGCCGATCTTCCATGCCGGTGCACTGAAGGCCTCGCTGGATGCCTCGAAGATCGGCAAGGACATCGGCATCGCGCAGTACGAGAAGGCGATCCAGCAGGCCTTCGGTGAGGTGGCCGATGCGCTGGCCACGCGCGATCACCTGACCGCGCAGCTGGACGCGCAACGCGCGTTGGTGGCTGACAGCCAGCGCAGCTACACCTTGGCCGATGCGCGCTACCGCACCGGACTGGATGGCTACCTGCAGTCGTTGGATGCGCAGCGCAGCCTGTATGCCGCGCAGCAGGACCTGATCGCCCTGCAGCAGCAGGAGGCGGGCAACCGGGTGACGTTGTTCAAGGTGTTGGGTGGTGGCGCGGACGCGCGGTAACGGGCCCGCCAATGTGGGTGTGCCTTCCGCTCCGGTAGGTGCCGACCTTGGTCGGCACAAATGCATGCAGCATCGCGATCTGATGATTCGTGCCGACCAAGGTCGGCACCCACCAGGGCAGACTCATGTGCCGACCCAGGTCGGCCCCCACCAGAAGCAGGTGCGACCGCTTATGCCACGCGGCCGCGGCGCGCCCGCTCCAGATGCACCAGCAGCAGCGAGATCGCTGCCGGGGTCATGCCCGGGATGCGCTGCGCCTGGCCGATGGTCTGCGGGCGCACGCGCTCCAGCTTCTGCAGCGCTTCGGCCGACAGCCCGCGTACCGTCGCATAATCGAAGGCTTCAGCGATCGGCGTGGCCTCATGCCGCTGCTGGCGCTCGATTTCCTCGCGCTGGCGATCCAGGTAGCCGGCGTACTTCACGCCGATCTCCACCTGCTCGGCCACCTTGGCGTCGGCCACGGCCGGGCCCAGCGACGGCACCTGCATCAGCTGCGCGTAATCCAGCTCGGGGCGCTTGATCAGGTCCAGCACATTGGTTTCGCGGCTGACCGCCACGCCCAGCGTGTCCTGTACCTCGCGGCCCAGCGCATTGGCCGGGGTCGCCCACAGTGCGCCCAGGCGCGCGCGCTCGGCGGCGACGGCGGCCTGCTTGGTCTCGAACGCGCTCCAGCGATGGTCATCCACCAGGCCCATTTCGCGGCCGGCGGGGGTCAGGCGCTGGTCGGCATTGTCCTCGCGCAGCTGCAGGCGATATTCGGCGCGGCTGGTGAACATGCGGTATGGCTCGTTGGTGCCGTGGGTGATCAGGTCATCCACCAGCACGCCCAGGTACGCCTCGTCGCGGCGCGGGCACCAGCCATCCAGTCCACGTACCTGGCGTGCGGCGTTGAGGCCGGCCAGCAGGCCCTGCGCGGCCGCTTCTTCATAGCCGGTGGTGCCGTTGATCTGGCCGGCGAAGAACAGGCCGTTGACCAGCTTGGTCTCCAGCGAGGCCTTCAGCCCGCGCGGATCGAAGAAGTCGTACTCGATCGCGTAGCCGGGGCGGGTGATGTGTGCGTTTTCGAAACCACGGATGCTGCGCACCATCTCCAGCTGCACGTCGAACGGCAGCGAGGTGGAGATGCCGTTGGGATAGATCTCGATGATGCCCAGGCCTTCGGGTTCGACGAAGATCTGGTGGCTGGCCTTCTCGGCGAAGCGCACTACCTTGTCCTCGATGGACGGGCAGTAGCGCGGGCCGATGCCTTCGATCTGGCCGCTGTACAGCGGCGAGCGATGCAGCGCGTCGCGGATGATCTGGTGGGTCTGTTCGGTGGTGTGGGTGATCCAGCAGCTGACCTGCTGCGGATGCTCGTCCACCGAGCCGAGGAAGGACATCACCGGGCGCGGGGAATCACCGGGCTGTTCGTCCATCACGCTGTAGTCCAGCGAGCGGCCATCGATGCGCGGCGGCGTGCCGGTCTTCAGGCGGTCCATCTGGAACGGGCGCTCGCGCAGGCGCGCGGCCAGCGTGGTGGCCGGCGGGTCGCCCATGCGGCCGGCGGCGTACTGGGTGGGGCCCACATGGATCTTGCCGGCGAGGAAGGTACCGGCCGTCAGCACCACGGCCCCGGCGTCGAAACGCAGGCCGGTCTGGGTGATGACGCCGCGCACGGCGTCGCCTTCGATGACCAGATCGTCCACTGCGGCTTGGAACACGGTCAGGTTGGCCTGGCCTTCGACGATGGCGCGTATCGCCATGCGGTACAGGTTGCGATCAGCCTGGCAACGGGTGGCACGCACGGCCGGGCCCTTGGAGGCGTTCAACGTGCGCCACTGGATGCCGGCGCGGTCGGCGGCATGCGCCATCGCACCGCCCAGGGCGTCGATCTCCTTGACCAGGTGGCCCTTGCCGATGCCGCCGATGGCCGGGTTGCAGCTCATCGCGCCCACCGTTTCGATGTTGTGGGTCAGCAGCAGGGTGCGCACGCCGGTGCGGGCCGCGGCCAGCGCGGCTTCGGTGCCAGCGTGGCCACCGCCGATGACGATGACGTCGTAACGATGGAAGGACGGATTCATGGGGGCTGTTCAGCTGGGGGCGGGCGCGGCCGGGGGCGGCGCCGGGGTGGCGATTTTAGCGCCATTCGGGGCCGGGACGTCGGTACCGGCCGGCCGGCGCCGAAATCAGCCCTAAAGTTGGCAGGATTTTTGCAGATAACCCAATAGCACCCACCGTGGCTGGCGCCGCAGGCGCCCGTGACCGGAATTGGAACAGGGGCCGGTACAGGCGCACGGTGGGGGAGCAGAGGGCCGGCAGTCGGGGGACTGTCCGGCCCTGTTTTTTTGGGGTGCCGGGAAAGGCCCCGTCCACGCATGGCGTGGATCTACTGACGCTGGGGCTCTCGCCGGTTGGCGGCCCGGCAAAACAAACGGCCCCGCATTGCGGGGCCGTCTGCCTTCAGAGGTGCCGACATCCGACAGGGCCGGAACAGGGGGGATCCAGATGTTCCTGTCGGATATCGACGTAGAGCTTTTTGCGGCGGCCCGTGTCGTTTTTGTCACTTTGTGACGCGGGCCGTCACTGTCCGCGTAGATTGCGGCTTAGACCGTGTGAAATGCAAGACGGTTCAGCGCTCAACTGTGCGCTGCGTCGCACGATCCATGTTGCGCCAGGGGGAACCGTTCATCCTCGGCGCACTCGGTGCCGGGGCCGGGCGGGCCTGCGGTGCGGGCGCCGGCGGCTGCATGTTCGACTGCGGCGGGCGACGCATCGAATCCATGTTCCGCCACGGGGAACCGCCGTTGTACGACGGCCTCGGCGGCGGCGGACGGTTCTCGCCACCGTTGCCGGGCGGGCGCGGCGGCGGGCGGTGGTTGTGCGGCGGGCGGTAGATCGGGCGCGAGTAGTACGGGTTGCCATAGCCGCCGTAATAGCCGCCATAGCCACCGTAGTACGGGTAGCCGTAGTTGTAGGGATAGCCGGCCGGGTAGCGGTACTCCACCGACGGCGCGCCGTGGTAGTAGCCGCCACCGCGGCCACCGCCTACATAGTCGTAGGTGGTGCAGCCAGTCAGGCCCAACAACAGGCCACCGGCAAGCAACAGGCGCATTTTCATGGTGGGTCCCCCCAGAGGACGGATGTGCAGCCAGCTTCGTGCGCGGGCATTGAATCGGCCCTTAATTCGGCTGGCCAGGATGAATGGAGGCGTAGGCCTGCATGCTGGCATGACCTGTGCCCCGGTCGCCAGCGCGGGGGCATACGTTAATCTTGCGTCATGAGCGATTCACTGTTGCCCCGCGCCGATGATGTCCTGCTTGCTGCTGCGAGGATTGCCCCGCATGCCAGCGTGACCCCGGTGCTGCGCTCGCGCACCCTCGATGCAATGACCGGTGCGCAGTTGGCCTTCAAGGCCGAGCACCTGCAGCGTGGTGGCGCATTCAAGTTCCGTGGTGCCTGCAATGCGGTGTGGTCGCTGGATGCCGATCGCGCCAGTGCTGGTGTGGTGACCCATTCCTCCGGCAACCACGGCGCCGCGCTGGCCCTGGCCGCACGCACCCGGGGCATCCCCTGCCATGTGGTGGTGCCGGAGGGGGCGGTGGCCGCCAAACTGGCCAACATCGCCCGCCACGGCGCCACGCTCTGGCGCTGCCCGCCGACCATCGCCGACCGCGAGGCCACCTGCGCCAAGGTGCAGGCCGATACCGGCGCAACCCTGGTGCATCCCTATACGAACCCGGCGGTGATGGCCGGGCAGGGCACCGCGGCCCTGGAACTGCTGCACAGCGACGGCCCGTTCGACGCGCTGGTGGTGCCGGTGGGCGGCGGTGGCCTGGCCAGCGGTACCGCGCTGGCCCTGCAGCACGCCAGTCCGCAGACCCGGCTGATCCTGGCCGAGCCGGCCGGCGCCGATGACACCGCGCGCTCGCTGGCCATCGGCGAGCGCCAGGGCGCGTTCACCCCGGACACCATCTGCGATGGCCTGCGTACCCTGATTGGCGCGCCCAATTTCGAGTTGCTGCGCGCCGCCGGTGCCGAGGTGATCGTGGTCGATGACGCCGCGACGCTGGCGGCGATGCGCCTGCTGTGGGACGTGCTCAAGCAGGTGGTGGAGCCCTCTTCGGCCACCGTGCTGGCTGCGGTGCTGGCGCACCCGCAGCGCTTCGCCGGCCTGCGCGTGGGCCTGGTGTTGTCCGGCGGCAACGTCGACCTGCCAGCGCTGCGCTGGGGGGCGGCGTGAGCCGCGGGCGGCACCGCGAACGCACCGGCCTGCTGGGCTGGTTGTGGCGGCTGTTCGTGCTGCTGGGGATCTGGCTGCTGGGTGTGACCGCCTGGATCGTCTGGGTGGGTGAACGCGACCAGGCCGCCAAGGCCGACGCCATCATCGTGCTGGGTGCGGCCGCCTATGACGCCAAGCCGTCACCGGTGTTCGAAGAACGCATCCGCCACGGGCTGGATCTGTATGAAGCACGCTATGCGCCGCTGCTGATCTTCACCGGTGGCTATGGCGGCACCGGTGCGCGCTTCTCCGAGTCGCAGGTGGCGCGGCGCTACGCGCTGAAGCATGGCGTGCCGGACGATGCGATCCTGATCGAAACCGCTTCGCGCAATACCGTGCAGAACCTGGTTGAAGCCAAGCGGCTGATGGACCAGCGCGGCCTGCACCGGGTGATCGTCGTCAGCGATCCGCTGCACATGGCGCGCGCGCTGCGCCTGAGCAACGCGCTCGGCATCGATGCGCTGGCCTCGTCCACGCCCAGCACGCGCTTCCGCAGCTTCCACACCAGTTGGCGCTTCCTGGTGCAGGAAATCTATTTCTTCCACCGCGACCTGGTGCGCCCGCCGTTGAGTTCGCCGGCCAATACCTGAGGGCGGAAGCCTGCTTTGCGCGCGGCGTCGCATTGGGTAGTGCCGGCCGCTGGCCGGCAGATGCCCACCATGGAATCGTGAGGTTGCCGGCCAGCGGCCGGCACTACCAGACGATCAGGTCTGCTTGCGCCGGATCGGAATCGCCGACACAGCTCGGAATTGGCAGGTGCCAACCTTGGTTGGCACCATCTGTCAGATCGCGATGCTGCCGGCCAGCGGCCGGCACTACCGGACGATCAGGTCTGTTTGCGGCGGATTGGAATCGCCGACACCGCCCGAATTTGGTGGGTGCCGACCTTGGTCGGTACAACCTGTCAGATCGCGATGCTGCCTGCACTGTGCCGACCAAGGTCGGCACCCACCAGAGCGATTCGCGTATGGCGTCGCATTTGGTAGTGCTGGCCGCTGGCCGGCAGATGCCCATCATGGAATCGTGAGGTTGCCGGCCAGCGGCCGGCACTACCAGACGATCAGGTCTGCTTGCGGCGGATTGGAATGGCCGACACCGCTCGGAATTGGCAGGTGCCAACCTTGGTTGGCACCATCTGTCAGATCGCGATGCTGCCGGCACTGTGCCGACCAAGGTCGGCACCCACCAGAGCGATTCGCGTATGGCGTGGCATTTGGTAGTGCCGGCCGTTGGCCGGCAGATGCCCCCCATGGAATCGTGAGGTTGCCGGCCAGCGGCCGGCACTACCAGACGATCAGGTCTGTTTGCGGCGGATCGGAATCGCCGACACCGCCCGAATTTGGTGGGTGCCGACCTTGGTTGGTACAACCTGTCAGATCGCGATGTCGCCGGCACTGTGCCGACCAAGGTCGGCACCTACCAGAGCGATTCGCGTATGGCGTCGCATTGGGTAGTGCCGGCCGCTGGCCGGCAGATGGCCATCATGGAATCGTGAGGTTGCCGGCCAGCGGCCGGCACTACCAGACGATCAGGTCTGCTTGCGGCGGATCGGAATCGCCGACACCGGCACCGAGGCGACGTCATGCCCGCCTTCGCGGATCGGCGCGCCCGGGTCCGGTGCCCAAGCGTGGGCATAGATCACTTCCCAGCTGCTGGGCAGCTTGCCGTCGGCGCGCCGCATCGGCTCGTACGCCGCCGCCGCCGCCGCGAAACGACCACGCCCGGTCAGCGTATGGCGGCGGTCCACCCGCGCGTTGGTCGCGCCCATCGCGCGCAGTTCGCGCATCAGCGAGGGCAGGTCGTCGTAGGTCAGGGTGAACAGATCGCGGTCCAGCACCGGGTCGCGGAAGCCGGCCATCATCAGCGCGTCGCCGAACTGGGCGATCTGCGCGAAGCGGCTCACGTGCGGACGATCATCGGCGGCGGCGAACGCTTCGTTGAGTTCCACCAGGGTTTCCGGGCCGAAGGTCGAGCACAGCAGCAGGCCACCGGGCTTGAGCACGCGACGGAATCCGGCGAACACCGCCGGCAGGTCGTCCACCCACTGCAGGCACAGATTGCTGAAGATCACATCCACGCTGTTGTCGGCCAGCGGCAGCGCGGCGGCATCGCCGCACAGGCGCTGGAACGGCTTCCACCAGCCGGCCTGGCGCTTGGCCTGGTCCAGCATCGGCAGCGCCACATCCAGCGCGATCACCTGCGCCTTCGGCCAGCGCTTCTTCATCAACGCGCTGGCATGGCCGGTACCCGCGCCGATGTCCAGCACCACCTCGGGCTTGCGTGCCTCCAGGTAGTCCAGCGATTCGATCAGCCGCGACTGCACCTCGCGCTGCAGGGCGGCGGCGGCGTCGTAGCTGCTGGCGGCACGCGCGAACGCGCGGCGGACGTGGCGGGCATCGAAGTGGGACGGCATTGCGAAAGTCTCTTAGAACGTACCGGGGTAGGCGCCGCCGTCGATCAGCAGGTTCTGCCCGGTGAGGTAACCGGCCTGCGCACTGCACAGGAAGGCGCAGGCGGCGCCGAACTCGTCCGGCGTGCCGAAGCGGCCGGCGGGAATCTGCTGGCGGCGGCGTTCGGCCACTTCGCCAGCATCGCCGTCCTTGCCCGCGCTGTGGGCGAAGTTGGCGCGCAGGCGGTCGGTGTCGAACTGGCCGGGCAGCAGGTTGTTGATGGTGACGTTGTGGGCCACGGTGCGGCGCGACAGGCCGGCGACGAAACCGGTCAGGCCGCTGCGCGCGCCGTTGGACAGCGCCAGGATGTCGATCGGGGCCTTCACCGCCGACGAGGTGATGTTGACGATGCGGCCGAAGCCACGCTCGATCATCGCGTCGACGGTGGCGCGGATCAGCGCGATCGGCGCCAGCATGTTGGCGTCCAGCGCGGCGATCCAGTCGTCGCGCTCGAAATTGCGGAAATCACCGGGCGGCGGACCACCGGCGTTGTTGACCAGGATGTCCACCTGCGGGCATGCGGCCAGTGCCGCAGCACGGCCGGCCTCGGTGGTGACATCGGCGGCAACCGCGCGCACCTCGGCAGCGCCGGGCATGGCACGCAGTTCTTCAGCGGCGGCCTGCAGCGCAGCGTCACCACGGGCCACGATCATCACGTTGACGCCCTCGCGCACCAGCGCACGCGCGCAACCCAGGCCCAATCCCTTGCTGGCGCCGCAGACCAGTGCCCAGCGGCCGTTGATGCCCAGATCCATGCGTCAGTCCTGCGGAATTCGGAAGGTGCTCATTGTCCGCCATCAGCCGGCGACAGGGCGGCAACGAAGTGTTGCAGGGCGGCGGCTACTTCGTCGGCATGGCCAAGGAACGGCGCGTGGCCGCCGTGGGCGATGGTCAGCGCCTGCGCACCCGGGGCCAGTGCTGCGGCGGCCTGCATCGCCACCGGAGACACCAGCCGGTCACGCTGGCCGGCGATCCACAGGCTGGGCTTGCCCAGCGTTGGCAGTGCGCCGCGCAGGTCAGTGCTTTCGAGCAGGCGCAGGCCTTCCAGCAGGGCGCGTTCGGTGGGCGCACCGCGCTCGACCAGGCGCTGGCGCAGCGTGCGCAGCTCCTCGCGGGCGTGCGCCGAACCCATCACGTCCAGCGCGAGGAAGCGTTCCAGCGTGCCGCCGAAGTCGGTCGCCAGCTCGCGGCCGAACTGCTCGAACACCGCCGGCTCCACCGCGTGCAGCCAGTCTTCGCCTCGCACGAAGCGCGGCGTGGCGGCGATCATCGCCAGCCCGCGCACCTTTGGCAGCGTGGCCGCCGCGTGCAATGCGAACAGGCCGCCCAGTGACCAGCCGCACCACACCGCCGGCGGCGTAGCCGCGGCAATGGCACCGACCACGAACGGCAGGCGCAGCGGCGTGGCGTCCTCGCGGCTGTGCCCATGGCCGGGCAGGTCGACAAGGTGCAGGGTGAACTGGTCCGCAAGCCGCTGCACCAGCGGCGCGAACACGCCGCCCTGCAGGGCCCAACCGTGGATCAGCACCAGGTCCGGCCCACGGCCGGTGACGTCAATATGCATGGGCAACGACACGGAACTCAGGCAAAGACAGGCAGCGGCGGTGGCGCGGCTTCACGCACGGCCAGGGCCACGCGTTCGCGCGCGCTGGTAATGGCCTCGACCAGGCCACGCACCTGTTCCGGGGTGTGCAGCGCGGACAGCGTCACCCGCAGGCGCGCCTTGCCTTCCGGCACGGTCGGCGGGCGGATCGCACCGACCAGCCAGCCGGTCTGTTCCAGCGCCGTGGACATGGCCACGGCGGTGTGGTCATCGCCGCACAGCAGCGGCTGGATCGGCGTGTCCGAAGCCATCAGGTCCAGCCCATGGCGGCGTGCTTCGCTGCGGAACAGCGCGATCAGGTCTGCCAGTTTGGAACGGCGCCAGTTGTCCCTGCGCGCCAGGCGCACCGCTTCAAGCGCAGCGGCGGCCATCGCTGGTGGCACGGCGGTGGTGTAGATGTACGGGCGTGCGGTTTCGGCCAGATGCTCGATCAGGTCGTCGCGGCCCAGCACCAGTGCACCGGAACCGCCCAGTGCCTTGCCCAGCGTGACCAGCTGCAGCGGCACATCGTCCACGCCCAGTCCGGCGGCGGCCACGGCACCCCGGCCATCACCGACCACGCCTACACCGTGCGCATCATCCACATAGAACAGCGCCTGCTGCAGGCGTGCCACAAGCGACAATGCACGCAGCGGTGCGATGTCGCCATCCATGCTGAAAACACCATCGGTGGCCAGCATTGCCGCGCCATCGGGCGCATGCTTGAGCTGACGCATTGCGCCTTCCGCATCCAGGTGCGGATAACGGCGCAGGCGTGCACCGGCCAACCGGGTGGCATCGAGCAGGCTGGCGTGGTTGAGCTTGTCCTGTACGCAGACATCGTTCTCTTCGCTCAGCAGCGCCTGCTGCACCGCCAGGTTGGCGGCGAAGCCACTGCCGAACAGCAGCGCACGCGGATAGCCAAGCCATTCGGCCACCTCGCGTTCCAGCGCCTCATGCAGGGCATGATGGCCGCAGACCAGGTGCGAGGCACCGGCGCCAGCGCCTTCGCGTGCGGCGGCGTCCTGCAGCGCGTTGACCACGCTGAACTGCTGGGCCAGGCCGAGGTAGTCGTTGCTGCAGAAGCCGGTCAGCCACTGGCCGTCCACTTCCAGGCGCACGCCATCGCGACGGGTGACCGTGCGTCGCGGGCGGCGACGGCCTTGGGCATCGCGCAGGGCGCGCTGGGCGTGGAGGCGGGCGGTCAGGTCGGGGCGGGCCATGGTGGCTGAATGCGTCGACGGGGCGGCTAGGGTAGCGCGTTGCCGCGGCGCCTGCTTGCGGCCCGTCTCAGGCCGCGTGAGCGCAGCCGCAGCCGGGCGTATCGGCACTGATATCGGCGTGCACGGTGCCGCCGTGGTCGTGGCCCTCGGCATCCACCTGCACCGCCATCGGCTGCAGGCCCAGCCGGGCGAACAAAGCCAGGTCGCGCTCGCTCTCCGGGTTGCCGGTGGTCAGCAGCTTGTCGCCATAGAAGATCGAATTGGCACCGGCAAGGAAACACAGCGCCTGCAGTTCGTCGCTCATGGCTTCGCGCCCGGCCGACAGCCGCACCATCGAGCGCGGCATGGCGATGCGCGCCACTGCAATCATGCGCACGAACTCGAACGGGTCCAGCTCGGCACTGCCATGCAGCGGCGTGCCCGCCACCTGTACCAGCTTGTTGATCGGCACCGAATCGGGGTGTGCCGGCAACGTGGCCAGCGCCAGCAGCAGGCCGACGCGCTGCGCGCGCGTCTCGCCCATGCCGACGATGCCACCGCAGCAGGTCTTCAGGCCGGCATCGCGCACGTGCTCCAGCGTATCCAGACGGTCCTGGTACTGGCGCGTGTGGATGATCGAATCGTAGTAGTCCGGCGCGGTGTCGAGGTTGTGGTTGTAGTAGTCCAGGCCCGCATCCTTCAGCGCACGCGCCTGCTCGCCACTGAGCATGCCCAGCGTGGCGCAGGTCTCCAGCCCCAGTGCCTTCACCCCGGCGATCATCGCCGCCACCTTCGGAATGTCGCGGTCCTTCGGCGATCGCCACGCGGCACCCATGCAGAAGCGCGATGCACCGGCGGCCTTGGCCTGGCGCGCCTTGGCCAGCACCGCGTCGGTCTCCATCAGCTTCTGCGCATTCACCCCGGTGCTGTAGCGCTGCGCCTGCGGGCAGTACGCGCAGTCTTCCGGGCAGCCTCCGGTCTTCACCGACAACAGCGTGGACACCTGCACCTGCGCCGGATCGAAGTGCTCGCGGTGCACCGCGGCGGCGCGGAACAGCAGCTCGGGAAACGGCAGATCGAACAGCGCCTGCAGTTCGTCGTGTTGCCAGTCGTGGCGGATGGCAGCAGCCATGGCGGGACCTTGGATACGAGTGGAGCGAGGGCGGCAGTGTGGGTGGGCGCGGGGAGGCTGTCAACCATTTGAATTTTAATTTGGTTTACGGGTCATCGGCGCAATAGAGCATCGAGCGAAGCGCCGCATTTCACCGCATGCTGCAAGGTGTCCAGCCACAGTGCCTGCTGCACAACGTAAGTGCTGGCGCGCAGACTCTTTCCCATGTTTGATCTTTACCGCCTTCGTGGCCGCATCACCGCGCTGGTCCTCAGCGAGGCCTGGCGCCGCCGCGCCGCGCTGTGGGGCGGCGCGGTGGCCGTGGCACTGGTGGCGATCCTGTTTGCCAAGGCCAGCGATGCGGCCTTCCATCTGTTCCAGCGCATCACCTCGCACTCGCCGTGGTGGGCCCTGCTGCTCACGCCGGGCATCTTCGCGCTGCTGGCCTGGCTCACTTCCGGCGTGCTGAAGCCCACGCGGGGCAGCGGCATTCCGCAGGTCATCGCTGCGCTGGACAAGGCCGATGAGCCGTTCCGGAAAGCCAACCTTTCCCCAGCGGTTTCGGCCGGCAAGCTGCTGCTGACCTCGCTGTCGCTGCTGGGGGGCGCATCGGTCGGGCGCGAGGGGCCCACCGTGCACGTAGGCGCAAGCCTGATGTATCTGTTCGGCCGCTGGTTCGGCTTCAAGGATCCCCGCGAGCTCTCGCACTTCCTGTTGGCCGGGGGTGCGGCGGGTATCGCGGCGGCGTTCAACACGCCGCTGGCCGGCATCGTCTTCGCCATCGAAGAGCTCAGCGGCCGCTTCGAGCATCGCTTCTCAGGCACATTGCTGACGGCGGTGATCGTCGGTGGCGTGGTGTCGCTGGGCCTGCTGGGCAACTACACCTACTTCGGCCATGTGAGCGCACGCCTGCCGCTCGGCCAGGGCTGGTTGGCGATCCTGCTGTGCGGCGTGGTGGCGGGCCTGCTGGGCGGGCTGTTCGCACGTGCGGTACTGGCCAGCGCGGCGGGCCGTCCGCGTTGGCTGGGGCAGCTGCGGCAGCGGCATCCGGTACTGCTGGCCGCGGGCTGCGGCCTGGTGGTGGTCGTGCTGGCCCTGGTGTTCGGCCAAGGCGCGTTCGGCACCGGTTACGAACAAGCGCGCAGCCTGGTGCAGGGCCAGGCGCTGGTCGGCCACGAGTTCGGGTTGATGAAGCTGCTGGCCAACCTGGCCTCGTACGTGGCGGGCATTCCCGGTGGCCTGTTCTCACCTGCGTTGGCGGTCGGCGCGGGACTCGGCCACAACCTGTCAGTGCTGATGCCGGGTGTGGACCCGCGCGCGTTCGTGTTGCTGGGCATGTGCGCCTACCTGACCGGTGTGACCCAGGCGCCACTGACCTCGGCGGTGATCTCGCTGGAGCTGACCGACAGCGGCGATCTGCTGCTGCCGATTCTGGCCACGGTGCTGATCGCGCGTGGTGTGTCCGGGCTGGTGTGCCGCGTGCCGATCTACCGCGGGTTGGCGGAGTTGTTGATGGCGCCGAAAACGGCTGAAGATGTGGCTGTCGAGGCGCCTGCTGTGCGAACCTCCCGCACCCGCGAAAATGGAGATGACTAGGAGCAATGCAGCCTGGAGCAGCAATTCTCCTCCCAGAGGAGGTGTTGGCGACGTTACGGTGCTACTTCGTGACCGATGATGGCTCGCTTCCGGAAGTGGAGCTCGCGTACCGTGAGGCCGCCGGAACGGCCGATGCGTTCGCCTATCTGTTTGCCTGCGGTGCCCGCGTCGCGGGTTCTGGAAGCGTGCAGCTCTGGCACCGTGCGGAAGATCTTGGTCAGCCGTTCATGGGACCGGGCGACGCGCGACGCGTTCTCCAGGACGAAGTGGAACCCTTCCATGTCGGCCTTGCAGACATTGCCTGCGGCGGCGTTCTTCTGCCAGAACTGGCTGTGCTCGTCATGCGCCATGGGTTGACGCTCGATTACCGCATGGGAGCGTCATGGGGCCAGCGGGAGGTCCAGGCCTTCCTGCTCCTTCTGCACCAGTTGCAGCGGCGGGGTGGCGTGATGACTGTTCCCTGGTGGGGTGAAGAGGGCCAGCACAGGTTCGAAACCGCGTTGGCAGCCGTTGAGATTTCTTGAGCGGGTTTTGTCGCGAGGCAGGCACGCAACGGATAGACAACGATCATTGCTTCAATCAATGCGATCAATCAGCCCTCCATCTTCACTCCAGCAGTGAAGCTGATTCCGCGTTGCACCGTCTACCGGATGCCACGCGCGACGCAGAAGATGCGTCGACGCCGGGGCTGCACCCGGACCTGCATCGAGAGCGCGACCATGATCAACTGCCGTATCCGCAGCCTGGCGGCTGCCGTCCTGGCCCTGGCCAGTTCCCCCGCGCTGGCGATGTCCGGCGCGCCCCTGCTGCCCAGCGAGCGCAGCATCGGCACCCTCGAGCCGGTGGCGCGTTTCGAAGGTGCCATGCCCACCAGCGTGGCGGTATCTGAAACCGGGCGGATCTTCGTCAACTTCCCGCGCTGGGGCGATGAGGTGGTCTACAGCGTGGCCGAATGGCGCGACGGCCGCGCCGTTCCCTATCCGGATGCGCGCATCAACCGCAAGGACGGTCCCGATCCGGCGGCCCATTTCATCAGCGTGCAGAGCGTGGTGGCCGATGGTCAGGGCCGGTTGTGGGTGCTGGATACCGCCGCGCCCGGGTTCTCTGCGCCACAGGCCGGCGGTGCCAAACTGGTGGCGATCGACCTTGCCACCAACACCGTGGCCAGGACGCTGGTGTTCCCGGCCAACGTCATCGACGCGCGCACCTATGTCAACGATGTGCGCTTCGATTTCCGTGTTGGCCGCGAGGGCGTGGCCTACGTGACCGACTCGTCGCTGAGCGGTATCGGCGGCATCATCGTGATCGACCTCGCCACTGGCGCCGCGTCCAAGCGCCTGGTCGGCCACGTGTCCACCTCGGCCGATCCCGCCTTCGTGCCGATCGTGGAGGGGCGGCAGATGCGGCTGCGTAACGCCGATGGTTCGTCGGCGCCGTTCACCGTGGCCGCCGATGGCATCGCCCTGTCGCCCGATGGCGGCACCCTGTTCTACACACCCTTGTCCAGCCGTCATCTGTACAGCGTGCCGACCGCGCTGCTGCGCGACCCGAAGCTGAGTGAAGCGGAACTGGCGGCAGCGGTGGTCGACCTGGGCGACAAGGGCGCCTCCGATGGCATGGAGATGGACGCCAACGGGCGGTTGTATGCCAGCGACTACGAGCACAACGCCATCCATGCCCGCGACGCGCAGGGGCGATGGACGACGGTGGTGCACGACCCGCGCATCCTGTGGCCGGATACGCTGTCGATGGGGCCGGACGGCTATCTGTATTTCACCGCCAACCAGCTGCATCGACAGGCCGGCTTCAATGGTGGCGTGGATCGCCGGCAGACGCCGTACATGGTGTATCGCACCCGGGTGGATGCGAGGCCTGCGCCAACGCGGTGAAGTGCTCCGTAAACGGGTAAAGATGCCTACAGGTCAAGGAGCGTGCGTCTGATGGCCTCGGGGCACCGGCACGGTCACGCTGTAGCGCATGCCGGCCCTGTTCAAGTCCACTCGCCTCCTGCAGGCGGCACTTCGCGTGGTGCTACCGCTGCGCTGCCTGGTCTGTGGTGATCCTGGCCACGATGAACTTGACCTGTGCCGCGCCTGCTTTGCAGAACTGCCCTGGGCCGGTCGTGCCTGCCTGCGCTGCGCACTCCCGCTACCCGGGAACGCCCTGATCGTCTGCGGGATCTGTCGTGAGGAGGTGCCGCCGCAGGCCGCCACACATGCCAGCCTGCTGTACCTTCCACCCGTCGATCAGCTGCTGGTGCGCTACAAGTTCCATCAGGATCTGGCGGCAGGTCGCCTGCTTGCGCAGCTGATGCAGCGCGCACCACCCCCCTGGTCGTGCGCGCCGCTGGTGCCGGTGCCGCTGCATGGGCGGCGCCTGCGCCAGCGCGGCTACAACCAGGCCGCCGAACTGTGCCGGTTGCTGCCGATGCCGGTCTGGCAGGGCCTCTACCGGCGCCACCACACCGCGCCGCAGTCCGAGCGCAGCGCAGAACAGCGCAGGGACAACCTCTTTGACGCATTCGGCACGCGCTTGTCGCCGCCGACACGGCTGACCGTGGTGGACGATGTGATGACCACCGGCAGCACAGTGATGGAGATCGCCGAGACGTTGCGGCTGGCCGGTGCCAGGGACGTGCGTGTATGGGTGTGCGCACGGGTGCCGTAACGGCCGCAGCGATTGACGACGTATGACGGCTGCTGAAGGATGCCCATCCTTCAGCGTGTGGTGCTCGACTGCGTCGCCGCAATGGGTACACGGATGCAAAGACCCTAAAGTTCCGCGCACTCCCGCCGATAGCGGTTGGCGGTCGAGTCGGTGCTGGCCGCATGTTCTCTCTGCACGATGTCTGTTCACAGCCCCAGGTCTGTACCAATGCTGGACAAGGAAGTCGTTGATGGGTAACAGAAAAGCAGGATGCGGCGTGCGTGCCGTTCTGGGCACCGCGGGACTGTTGTGGATCGGCGTCGTGCATGCACAGTCGGCCAGTCCCTCGTTCGCCGAGCAGCAGGAACTGCGCGAACGCGCCGAGCGCGAGGCGCGCGAGCGTGAGCAGCGGCAGGCATTGCCGGATGTATCACGCGAACAGCCGGCCGCTGCCACCGATCTGCATTCGCTGGAACTGCCGGACGAAGAACCGTGCTTCACCCTGCAGCAGCTGCAGCTTGACGGCGCGCATCTGGGGCAGTTCGCGTTCCTGCAGCGCTATCTCGACCGCTACCGTGGCCGCTGCGTGGGCCAGCAGGGCATCGCGCTGATCGTGCGGCGTGCTTCGGATCTGGCGCTGGCCAAGGGCTACGTGACCACCCGCATCGGCCTGCCCGAGCAGAGCCTGGGCAGCGGAACCCTGCGCCTGCAGCTGGTGCCGGGCGTGATCCGGCAGATCCGCTTCAACGCAGAAGAGATACCCGATTCGATGTGGAAGAGTGCGTTTCCCGCGCGGCCGGGGGACGTGCTCAATCTGCGCGCGTTGGAACAGGGCCTGGAGCAGCTCAAGCGCGTTCCGTCGCAGGACGTGAACATGGAACTGGTGCCGGGCGAGGCGCCCGGCGAGTCGGACGTGGTCATCAGCATCCGCCACGGCAAGCGATGGCGTGCCTCGGTGTCGCTGGATGATGCCGGCAGCCGTGCGACCGGAAAGCAGCAGGTCGGCGCGACCGCGTGGGTAGACAACCTGGCTCGCGTCAACGACCTGCTCAGCATTGGCGTCAGCAGCGACGGCAGTGCCGACAAGGGCCGGGGTACCCACGGCTTCAATGCATCGTGGTCGGTGCCGCTGGGCAACTGGCGTTTCAGCACCAGCACCTACAGCTCGCGCTACAAGCAGACCATCGCCAGCAACGCCGACACGTTCGCCAGCACCGGCACCTCCAGCAACGTCGACCTGGCCGTGGAACGGCTGCTGGTGCGTGGCCAGAGCTACCGCAGCGGCATCGAGCTGCGCGTGGCGCAACGGTCGTCGCACAGCTACGTGGAAGGCGTGGAGATCGAAGGCCAGCGCCGGCGTACCACCTCGGTCGAGCTGGCGCTGCTGCACCGCCAGTACCTGGGGCGGGTCCAGGCAGATATCCGCCTGGCGCACCGCCGCGGCGTGCCGTGGCTGGGAGGCGATGGTGACGCCGTGGGCCGTGATGACCTGGCGCCGACGTTCCGCTATGGGCTGACCACGCTGGATATCGGCGCCGGTGGCGCCCTGACATCCGGGCCGCGTCCGCTGGCATGGAACACCGCGCTCCGCTACCAGTGGAGCAAGGACACGCTGTACGGCTCGGAGTTCATCAGCGTCGGTGGCCGCTATACCGTCAACGGCTTCGACGGCGAGGTGCCACTCGGCGGCAGCCGTGGCGGCTACTGGCGCAACAGCATCAGCTGGATG
Organism: Stenotrophomonas sp. YJH_SMC_64; assembly: GCF_059371375.1. Lineage (NCBI taxonomy): Bacteria > Pseudomonadati > Pseudomonadota > Gammaproteobacteria > Lysobacterales > Lysobacteraceae > Stenotrophomonas > Stenotrophomonas sp. YJH_SMC_64. The sequence continues at coordinate 162,228 of NZ_JCAFUN010000014.1, forward strand.
GCACATCGCGCCATCGCGCCCTATGCGGGCATCGATATCGGCCACATCGAGCGCGACGACCGCCAGGGTATCGGCGGCGGAACCCTCAGCGGCGCCCACCTGGGTGCACGTGGCGAGCTGGGCGGATTGGCGTGGGATGGCTTCGTCGGCGTACCGATGAGCCGCCCGGCGTGGCTCAAGCATGAGGCACGCGGTCACGTGATCGGATTCCGCGCGTCCTGGCAGTTCTGATTCGACTGGAAGCACCGTCGCCACGTGGCGACGTGATCGGGTTGTTGTGTGTGCAGTTCCCCCCTGGGTTGATGGAAGCACCTGGCATGAAGAACGTATTCCGCAGTCTGTCCCTGTCCGCTTCGGGCGCCGGTTGGGCCACGCGCCTGCGCACCGCGATGGCGAGCGCCACGCTGGCATTGGCGTTCCTGGCCCCGGGCAGCTCGTTTGCCCAGGTGCAGGTACAGGCCGGCGAGCAGGCGCGGGCCGACCAGGCGGCGAACGGCGTGCCGGTCATCCAGATCAACCGGCCCAACGCGGGCGGCGTATCGCACAACCGCTTCCAGGACTACAACGTCGGGCGCGAGGGGCAGATCCTCAACAACAGCGCGAGCACCGTGCAGACCCAACTGGGTGGCTACATCCAGGGCAACGGCAACCTGCAGCCGGGCCAGTCGGCACGATTGATCCTCAATGAGGTGACATCCACCAATGCATCGCGCCTGCAGGGCCACATCGAGGTGGCGGGGCGCTCGGCGGCGGTGATCGTCGCCAACCCCAATGGCATCACCTGCGATGGCTGCGGCTTCATCAATACCACCCGTGGCACGCTGACCACCGGCACCCCGGTGTTCGGCAACGATGGCAGCCTGTCTGCGTTCCGGGTGTCGCGCGGAACGATCCGCCTGGAAGGCAACGGCCTGGATGCCGGCAACCTGGAAGGCGTCGACCTGCTGGCCCGCGCGGTGCAGCTCAACGCGGGCCTTTGGGCGCGCCAGGTGAACGTGGTCACCGGCGCCAACCAGATCGATGCCCAGACCCTGGCGACGCAGGCGATCACCGGAGAAGGCGAACGCCCGCAGTTCGGCCTGGATGTTGCCGCCCTCGGGGGCATGTACGCAGGCAAGATCCGGTTGGTCGGTACCGAGGCCGGCGTGGGCGTGCGCAGCACGGGCCAGATGGTGGCCGACGCAGGCGACTTCATCCTGACCCAGGCCGGCGATGTCCGCCTGAGCGGACGCACGGCGGCCGCAGGCCGCCTGCAGATCGAAACCGACGGTGACCTGAAGGCCGACGGTACCCAGTACGCGCAGGGGGATCTTCAGATCCGTGCCCGGCAGGCGTCGCTTGCCGGTTCCACGTCGGCGGGCGCTGCGATGGCCGTACGCGCCAACCAGAATCTGGACCTGGCCGGCAGCGCGCAGGCCGCACAGATGCAGCTGGACGCCGGTGGCACGCTGACCCTGGCTGACACGGTGAAGAGCGCGGGCAGCATCGCGCTGGCTGCCGCACAGGTGCAGAACCATGCACAGGTGACCGCAGGCGCCGGGCTTGCCGTGCGCGCCGACACGCTGGCGCAGGACAAGGGCGCGCGCCTGGGCGCGCAGGCGCTGGACGTGCAGGCCCGCCAGGTGGACAACGCCGGCCTGCTGCTGGGCAACCAGGGCGTACGGATGCAGGCCGCGCAGCTGCACAACGCCGGCCAGCTGTACAGCGACGCCGACGTCGAACTCGATGCGGCCAGCATCGACAACGAGGGCATCATCGGTGCCGGTGCCAACCTGCGTGCAGCGGCCGACCGCATCACCCAGCTGAAGGACGCCGAGCTGTCTGCGGGCGGGCTGCTGAAGATCCAGGCGCACCAGCAGCTGGACAACGCCGGACGCATCCTCTCCGAGCAGGCGCTGGAACTGTCTGCCGGCGGCGTGGACAACCAAGGCACCCTTGAGGCCCACCAGGCCACGCTGACGGTCGACCGTCTGCGCAACAGCGGCACGCTGCAGGCGGTGGACCTGCTGGCATTGAAGTCCAACGCACGCATCGACAATGACACCACCGGCAGCATCCAGGGGGGCAAGGGCCTGCAGGTCGACGCCGATGTGCTGGACAACGCCGGCATCATCGGCAGCGCAGCCGATGCCCGCCTGTCCGTTGCCACGCTCGACAACCGCAACCGGCTTGAAGCCGGCGGCACCCTGACCCTGCAGGGCGGCGTCCTGCGCCAGCAGGCGGCCGCCACGGCGCTGGCACGCGTGGTGGCCGTGGACGTGCAGAAGATCATCAACGACGGTCGCCTGCATGGCCAGCAGGCAATGGACCTGCGCACCACTGAGCTGAGCAACAGTGGTGTGATCTACGGTCGCGACCGCTCACAGCTGCGCACCACCACATTGGACAATGCCGGCGTGATCGCCAGCGATGGCGCGCTTGACGTGCGCACCGACGCGCTGCACAACCGCGCCGGCGGCAACCTGTCCAGTGCGCAGTCGCTGCAGCTGGATGCGGTGACGCTGGACAACGCCGGCAACGTGTTCGCCAAGGGAGCACTGACGGCCAAGGCCGATGTGATCGACAACCGTGGCGACCTCTATGGCGCCGGCGATGTCGATGTCACCGTGCGCGATTCGCTGGACAACCAGGGCAGCCTGGTGGCCGGCCAGACGTTGCAGGTGCGGGGCCAGACCCTGCGCAGCGAGGGTGAACTGGGCAGCGAGCGCGGCAACGTGCAGCTCAGCAGTGACCAGGCCCTGGTGCTGGGCGGGCGCACGTTGGCGGCCGGCACACTGACCGCGCACGCGGGCGGCAGCCTGGAGCAGTCGGGCAAGGTCTTTGCGCAGCAGGGCGTCGTGCTGTCCGCCGATGCCGGCGTGACGCTGAAGGGAACGATCGACAGCGCCGCTGATCTGCAGGTGCGCAGCGATGGCGACCTGGACAACCAGGCGGCGTTGTTCGCCAGCGGCGCGCTGTCGCTGCAGGCTGCGCAGGCACTGCGCACTGCGGCCGACGTTCAGGCGCGCACCGTCACGCTGCAGGCCGCCCAGGCCAGCAATCGCGGGCGCGTGCTGGCCTCGGGTGACATCGAATTGCGGGCGGGGCAGATCGACAACAGCGGCGTGATCGTGGCGGGCCTGCTGGCCGACGGCAAGGTCGGCAGCACCGGCAGCGTCACCCTTGATGCGCGTCAGCAGCTGCGCAACGCCGGCCAGATCAACGCCGGCCAGCAGGTTCACCTGCTGGGCGACAGCCTGCTGCTGGAGGGTGGCCAGGTCTGGTCCGGTGGCACCCTGCTGGCGCAGGCACGCAGCGGTGAGTGGCGCAATATCGGTGGCAGCCTGGCCGCCATCGGTCTGCTCGACCTGCGTGCCACCGACCTGCTGCGCAATGCGGGCAGCCTGCAGGGCACGCGCATCGGCCTGTTGGCGGCCGCGCTGGACAACAGCGCCGGCGAACTGCTGCAGACCGGCACCGATCCGTTCGAGCTGAGCCTGTCAGGCGCGCTGCGCAACACCGGCGGGCGCATCGCTGCCAACGCCGGCAATGTCCATCTGCGGGCGGCGCAGCTGCTGAACCAGGGCGGCCGCATCGAGCATGCGGGCACGGGTGTGCTGAAGATCGAGACCGGCACGCTGGACAACAGCAGTGCCGGCCTGATCGTCGGCAACGGCGAGGCGGACGTGGCCGTTGCCGGTCGCCTCGACAACAGCGGCGGTACGCTGACCGCGGGCACCGGTGCCCGCGTGGCTGGTACGGAGATCGTCAACACCGGTGGCAGGCTCGATGCTGGCGGCAACCTTACCGTGGACGCTGCCGGGGCGTTGGACAACCGCACTGGCACCATCGTGCAGCGCGGCTCCGGCCAGCTGCAGGTGCTGGCCTCCCAGCTGGACAACAGCAATGGCCTGCTGGGGGCCGAGGGCAATGCGCGCGTGACCAGCCGCACGGGCGACCTGCGCAACGTGGATGGCAACCTGTACGCCCGCCAGCAACTCGCGCTCGACGTGGCCGGTGCGCTGGCCAACCAGCGTGGCCTGGTCCACGGCGGCACCTCGCTGGATCTGCAGATCCGCCAGGCACTGGACAACAGCCAGGGCAACATCGAAGCACAGGGCGCTGCGAACATCCGCGCTGCCTCAGTGGGCAATCGTGGCGGCCGCATCGTGGCCAACGGCACCGGGCAGCTGTCGCTGGAATCGGCCGCTGCGCTGGACAACCGTGGCGGCACCCTGGGCAGCACCGGTGGTGCGCTGACGCTGACCGCAGGCAGCGTGGACAACCGCGCCGAAGGCGGCCAGGCCAAGCTGGTGGCCGGAACCGACCTGCGCCTGCAGACCGCATCGCTGGACAACGCAGGCAGCATGGTCCACGCCGCCAATACCCTGTACCTGGAGCGCGCCGGCGCACAGGTATTCAACGTTGGTGGCCAGCTCAGCGCAGGCAACCTGCTGCGCCTGGATCTTGCCGCGCTGGACAATAGCAACGGCCGGCTGCTCAGTCGCCAGAGCCAGCTGACGCTGGGCAGCCTGGCCAATGGTGGCGGCGAAATCAGCGCCTATGAAGCACTCGGCGCACGCCTGCAGGCCTTCAGCGGCATCGGCCGCCTGTTCGGCGGCAGCGAGCTGCGCCTGACGCTGGCGGGCGATTACGTGCATGGCAATGGCCAGCGCCTGGAGAGCAACGGGCTGCTGAAGCTGGACGTGGCCGGCGCACTGGTCAACCAGGGGCGCCTGGAGAGCAAGGGCACGCTTGAAGTCTCGGCGGCGCGGATCGAGAACACCGCTGGCGGGCAGTTCAACGCCACGGCAGGCAATGGCAGTGGTCGCGTCGCGCTGAGTACGGCCGGCGATTTCAGCAATGCCGGTCGCGTGGACGGCGATACGGTGGAGGTGTCGGCTGCCAACATCACCAACACCGGCACCGTGATGGGCAACGCGCTGGAACTGCGCGCCTCGCGCATCACCAACGGCCGCGACCTGGGCAACACGCTGGTCGCACGCGATTACAACGAAGGGCTGATGGCGGCCACCGGCCGCATCAACCTGTATGCCAACTACATCGACAACCTCGACGGCGAGCTCTTCAGCCTGGGCGACATCCGCCTGCAGGGCTGGAACGGCGGCAACGCCCAGCAGATCCGCAACCGTTCCGGGCGCATCCAGGCCGAGAACGATCTGATCCTGGCTGCACTGGGCGTGGCCAACGAGCGTCGTGTGCTGGTCACCCAGCACAAGGTCTACAGCGGCAACGAAGGCGCTGCCGACCCGGACAGCGGGACGTTCAGGGTCGACGGCATCGACGGCCCGGCACCGCCGGGCAAGCTGTGCCCGGGCGACTGTGCCGTGCTGGAAGTCTGGACCGAGCACAAGGACCTGGTGCTGGAAGGCACCACCGTCATCGCCGCCAGCGCGGCATCGCAGCTGATTTCCGGTCGCGACATGCAGATGTCCGGCGGCTCGGTCGACAACCGGAACTCGGCCATCGCCGCCGGTCGCAACCTCTCGATCAACGGCCGCGGCTCATCCAACAGCGAAGACCCCAACGACTGGGCCGGCGTGGTCAACAACGAGGCGCTGGCCGGCTACAAGGTGGTCCAGCGCACGTCGACCATCGACTACACCTACCGCCCTTGCCCCAGCCGCTGCGACTTCGAGATCTATGGCGGCAGCCGCGCGCTGGGCACCAGCACGGTCACCAAGCAGGTCACGCTGGCCGGCGGCAATGCCAGCATCACCGCCGGCCGCAAGGTGCAGATCGAGGCGCGCGAGGTCAACAACGCCGTGGTCACCGCGCACAGCGGTGGCACACCGTTGGACGTTGCCGGTTGGCAGGGCAACAACGCCTACGCACCCGAACTGGGCCAGCAGCAGGGCGCCGGCGTGGTCGGCGGCAATGCTGGCGCACCGGGTGCACAGCAGGGCGTGGCCACCGGGCCTGCCAGCGCGCAGGCGCAGGGTGCGGGCACGGCCGGTGATACCGGCTCCCCGGGCCCTGGCCGTGTCACCACGGTGCCGCCGCCGCAGGTGGTGGGCAGCCCGCAGAATCCGCTGCCGGGCCTGTCGCTGCCCAGTGGTGGCCTGTACACGGTCAATCCGGGCAACCAGCGCTGGCTGGTGGAAACCGATCCGCGCTTCGCCAACTTCGGGCAGTGGATCGGCTCGGACTACATGTTCCAGCGCCTGAACCTGGACCCCGACAAGCAGCTGCGTCGGATGGGTGACGACTTCTACGAGCAGCGCCTGGTGATGGAACAGATCACCGGCCTGACCGGGCGTCGCTACCTGGATGCCGACCAGGGCGATGGCATGGGCCAGTACCGTGCCATGATGGATGCCGGCGTGACCGAAGCGGCGCGCCAGCAGCTGAGCGTGGGCGTGGCGCTGTCGGCCGAACAGGTGGCCGCGCTCAACGAAGACATCGTGTGGATGGTCGCCCAGGAAGTGGACGGCCAGAAGGTGCTGGTGCCGGTGGTGTACCTGTCCCAGGCCACCGCCAACCGCCTGCAGCTGGGGGGCGCCGCCATCGCTGGCGAGTCGGTGGAGATCCGCGCCGGCAATGTGTCCAACCAGGGCATGATCCGCGCCGATGATCGATTGACCATCGATACCGGCAGCCTGCTCAACGATCGCGGTGGCATTTCCGCGGGCGGCAATGCCCGCATCACCGCCGTGGAGGACATCCTCAACAACAGCGGCCTGATCCAGGGCGGCAACATAGCCCTGGTGGCCGGCCGTGACCTGAAGAGTGTCAGCGGCATCGACGTGGCCAGCATCCGCAGCGGCGGCAGCCTGGCGCTGGAAGCCGGACGTGACCTGGCACTGGTCGGTTCGCAGACCCGTGCCCGCGGCAACGCGGCGCTGGAGGCCGGCCGCGACCTCAATCTCACCACGCAGATGCAGGGTGATGGAAGCCTGCGTCGCACCACGCTGGACGTGGGCGGCGGCCTGTCGCTGGACGCCGGCCACGATCTGAACCTGACGGCAGTGACCGCCAAGGCCGGCGGCAGCGTCCATGCCACGGCCGGCAACGACATCAACCTCAACGCACTGACCACCACCGAACAGGGCGGCTGGGGCAGCAACCGCTACACGCGCGAAACCCTCAACGCCAGCGGCATCGAGGCCGGTGGCTCGCTGGGCATGCAGGCCGGGCAGGACGTGAACCTGCAGGCCGCGCAGCTCAAGGCCGGCGACGGCCTGGCCGTGGTGGCCGGGCGCGATCTCAACCTGCAGGCCGAAACCACCACCAACACCAGCCAGCAGCAGAGCCGTGGCAAGCGTTTCACGCAGACCACGCAGAGCATGGATGAGACCGTGCACGGCACTTCGCTGCAGGCCGGCGGTGACATTGCGCTGGTGGCCGGGCGCGATGCCAACCTCACTGCCACGCAGGTCGGCAGCACCGACGGCGGCATCAGCATTGCCGCTACGCGCGACGTGAACCTGCTGGCGGCACAGGAGGATCACAGCTGGGAGCAGGAAACCACGCGCAGGAAGAAGGGCCTGCTGTCGAGCAAGACCACCACCACTTACGACGCAACCCGGGACAGTCTGGTGGTGGGCACCACGCTCAGCGGCGAGACGGTGACCATCGGCGCCGGACGTGACGTCGTCGCGCAGGCGGCGCAGGTGGCTGCCACCGGTGATGTGGTGGTGGCCGCCACCCGCGACCTCACCATCGGCACGGCCACCTCCACGCACAGCGAAGAGCATGACAAGACCGTCAAGCGCTCGGGCGTGTTCGGCGGCGGTGGCTTCAACCTGACCATCGGCCAGAGCAAGCTGGAAAAGGGCCTGGAGATCGAGCAGAGCGCGCCACAGGGCAGCCTGATCGGCTCAACCGATGGCCGGGTCAACCTGAGCGCCGGCAACACGCTGCACATCACCGGTTCGGACGTGCTGTCGAAGACCGGTACGCAGCTGGTGGGCGGGCAGGTGGTGATCGACGCGGCACAGGGCACCACTGACGTACACCAGAGCACCAAGCAGAAGAGTGCCGGTATCAACGTCGGGCTGACCGGCGGTGTGGTGGATGCCGCCCTGGCCGCCTACGGTGCGGCCAAGGCGGCCGGCAATGCGCAGGATGATCGCCTGAAGGCGCTGTACGCGGTGCAGGCGGCCAATGCCGCCGCTGGCGTCGGTGGCGCCATGCAGCAAGGCGCTTCCGGCGCCACCGACGGCGTGAGCCTGCGCATCGGCATCGGCGCCTCCAGCTCCAGTGCCAGCCAGACCAGCCACGACCAGTCGGCGGTGGGCAGCACCATCCGCAGCCAGGGCGACGTCAGCATCGTCGCCACCGCCGGTGACCTGAACATCATCGGCAGCCAGGTGAGGGGTGACAACGTGGCGCTGGCCGCGCGGGACAACATCACCCTGCGCAGCGAAGCGGAAGACCACACGCAGTCGTCGAAGAACAAGAGCGGCAGCGGTGAGATCGGCTTCAGCATCGGCGCGCAGACCGGTTGGTACGTGTCTGCCA
>NZ_JCAFUN010000015.1:0-148965 GCF_059371375.1 Stenotrophomonas sp. YJH_SMC_64
CCGGCACTACCGAATCCTGATTTCATCCAATGAAAAGCCCCCGGTTCGGCCGTCCCGCGATCTGTAGGGGGGCGTAGTTAGGGGGCTGGATGAATCGATTGTGTTGTTGTGGGCAGGAGCGCGCAAGCGGCATAAGCGACGTGCGCGGTAGCGCCGGGCCATGCCCGGCGGTCACGCCTCAGACGATCGCGATCCCCGCCTTGCCCAGCGCCTCGCGCACCATCGCGTCATTGGCTTCGGTCACCGGCTTGGTCAGCTCCCACAGGAACTTCACCCGGAAGCCGGACTTCACCGCGTCCTGCGCGCTCCACAGCACGCAGTAGTCACGGGCCAGGCCGCATACGTGCACTTCGCGGATGCGGCGTTCATGCAGCCAGCCGGCCAGGCCGGTGGCCGGGCGCTCGCCATCGGGGCCGTGGTTCTCGCGGAAGGCGCTGTACGAATCCACCTGTTGGCGCGTGCCCTTGCGCAGGATCAGGTCGGCCACGGTCCAGTCCACGCCCGGGTGCAGGGCGGCACCGGCGCTGCCCTGCACGCAGTGGTCCGGCCACAGGGTCTGCGGCTGCGCGTGCAGCAGGATGGTCTCGAACGGGCGTTGGCCGGGGTGCTGGCTGGCGAACGAGGCATGGTCGGCCGGGTGCCAGTCCTGTGTTGCCACCACGGTGCGGTAGCGGCGCTGCGCCAGCAGATCGGCAATGGGTGCCACCAGCGCATCGCCCTGGTCGCAGGCCAGGGCACCAGCGGGCATGAAGTCCGGCTGCAGGTCGATCACCAGCAGGGCGACATCGGCGGGCAGGGCGGTCATGGCAGATCCAGCACGAACTCAAGGGGCGACCAGCGTGGCCGCCCCATGCCTGCGCGTCAATCGTCCTGCGGCGTCCCAGCGTCCTGCCCGTAGTACAACAGGCCGATCTTGATCCGCTCGCGGCCATTCTCGCGGCGATGGCGGTTGGCATCGCGCAGCGAGTACACGCAGCCGCAGTATTCCTGCTGGTAGAACTGCTCGCGCTTGCTGATCTCGATCATGCGGCTGGCACCGCCGCCCTTGCGCCAGTTGTAGTCCCAGTACTGCAGGCCTTCATAGCGCGAGGCGGCGCGGATGCCGCAGTCGTTGATCTGCGCCATGTTCTTCCAGCGCGAGATGCCCAGCGAAGAACTGATGGTGTCGTAGCCGTGCTCGTGCGCGTACAGCGCAGTGCGCTCGAAGCGCATGTCGAAGCACATCGTGCAGCGGATGCCGCGCTCGGGCTCGTTTTCCATGCCGCGTGCGCGGCTGAACCAGTTGTCGGTGTCGTAGTCGCAGTCGATGAAGGGAATGCCGTGCTGCTCGGCGAAGCGGATGTTCTCCTGCTTGCGCAGCTCGTACTCCTTCACCGGGTGGATGTTGGGGTTGTAGAAGAAGATCGCGTAGTCGATCCCGGAGGCGGTGATCGCCTCCATCACTTCGCCGGAACAGGGCGCGCAGCACGAATGCAGCAGCAGGCGCTTGCCGTCGGCGGGCAGGGTCAGGGTGGGGCGTTGGAGCTCGGTCATCGTCAGGTACCGCATGGACCGCCGGCAACGGCGATGGCCCATGCATCAGCGCGTGGGTGAACGGGTCTGGCCGGATACCGTGAACAGGACGCGCGCGGCCACACCGCCTGCACGCGCAGGACGACGACGGCCCCGGCAACCTCCCCGCGGAGATTCCAGGTCGAGTCAGGGGACGGTCGTGTCCCCCGGCCGGGGCCGGTATTCGGGCTGGTGGACACGGGCCGCAGCCCACCTACTACCTGCCGCTTCCCAGGCGCGAGCCCAGTGCTGTTGGCAGGATTCGTTTCCATTCACCGCTGCGGGGCAGCTCCGGAATGGACGCGCGAGGCGCCTTCACCGGATTCCCGTTTAAACCCCTCCCCGCGCCGCAGCGATGGGAGGGATACCTTCGGCGTGTGCAAGGTGGACCTGTTGGTGGCGCCGGTCAAGAGCGCAGGGGTCAGAACCCGCTGCGCTGCAACGGGATCCGACCCCAGCGGAAGGAAGGGGTCGGATCCCGCTGCCACGCAGCGGGCTCTGACCCCGGTCGGGATGCACCTTCAATGCCCCACGGCCGCCCGCGTGCGGATGTCGTCCAGCCGCTGGTCGTACAGAAGATGGCCGTTCTCCCACACGGTCACCATTGCGTCCTCGAAGCCGTCCGGCAGGGTGTCGTCGCCGTTGGCCGGCAGTGGCACCGTATGCAGGCTGCCATCGTCCAGGTGGCGCAGCAGGCGCATGCGGCCGCGCTTGCTGGCCTTGCCGGCGTCGGTGACCGGATCCTTGTAGACGTCGATCCACTCGCCCTCGACCCGTGCGGCCGAGCACTTCAGCGCGAACTTCTGCGTATCGCGGTCCAGCCGCTGCAGCAGCGCACCGCCCATGCCGAAGGCCACGTTGTCGGCGGCGTAGCCGTCGTCGGTGATGCGCTGCAGGATCGCGCGGATGGTGTCCGGATTGATGCCATCGCCCTGGATCACCCGCACGTGGTTGAGCACGCGATAGCCCTTGCCGTTGATCGCGTGGCCGAAGGCTTCATCCAGCCGGCGCAGGCTTTCGGCCACCACCTCCACCGGGTCACCCGAGTCGGGACGGATGACCAGGGTGGCGCCCGACGCGATCACGTCATCGCGCAGGGTGGTGCCCCAGTGTTCGCTGATCGCGCGGTAGATGTCATAGCTGTCCGACACCACCGCCACGATCGAACCGGGCTTGCCGAACTGGCGCAGCATGTTGCGATAGGCGTCCACCTCGCGTTCGCGGCCCCAACTGGTGATGGTGCTGTGCTCGGCGGCCGGAATCGAATAGCCGGCCATCGGCGCGTGGTAGTGCGCGCGTGCCAGGCACAGCGCCGACACGGTATCGGTGCCGAGGAAGTTGACCAGGTGCGCGGCACCGCCCAACGCGGCCGATTCCAGGCTCGATACACCGCGCGCGCCGAAGTCGTGCAGCTTGAACGGCAGCTGCCCCTGCGGGTCGTCGCTGGTCTGCTGCAGGAACGCGGCGATGGTCTGCCGTGCGTGCCAGCTGATGGTGGCCACGGTGACCGGATACCACACGCGCAGCAGCAGCGTTTCCAGATACGACGGCACCCAGAACGCAGCCGGATCGGTCGACTCGATGGTCATCAGTGCCTGGTGGGTGGGCACCACGCTGCCCTCGGGAACGGCGCGGATGCGCACCGGCAGGTGGCCGCCAAGCCGGTCGACGATATCGCGCCAGCCGGCCTCGTTGAACGGTTCGCCGTGCGCGGCGAATACCGCAGCAGCGTCGTCGATGTCGGCGTGGGTGACCGGTCGTGCCAGCGCGTCCTTGAGGATCGCCTGCAGGCCGAAGAACACCGTGCGATCGTGCAGGCCGCCACGTGATTCGACGTAGAAGAACGTGGCATCGGTACCCGGCGGATACTGCAGCCAATGGCTGGCCTTGTAGCTGTCGGTGTTGAGGAGAAGATTATCGAGGTAGTGCATGACGGAAGCTCCTTCGCGTCGAGTGACACCAGCGGTCTATCCGCCAGTGGGGAGGCCGGGCCTGTCAGCCGCGGCCGAGGAAATACTCCAGGATGTGCAGGTGGTCTTCGAACAGCTGCGGGCCCATGTCCAGGGCTTCACTCACCGGTATCCAGCGCGCCTTGTCGGCGTCATCGCCGCCGCGCACCGGCGGCAGGTCACCGGCCGGAAACTCGAAGTGGAAGCCGTGGGTGATGGTGCGGCCGCGCTGGCTGCGGTCGGGGTGGTCGAAGACCTGCTGGCCCTTCAGCGAACCCTTCAGCACCGGCAGCGGAATCTTCAGCCGGGTTTCCTCGCGCAGTTCGCGCAGGCAGCTGTCGAGCAGGCTCTGTTCCTGGCCGACGAAGCCGCCGGGCAGTGCCCACAGCCCCTTGCCGGGTTCCGAGCGGCGACGCACCAGCAGCACGTGGCCTGAATGCACCACCACCGCATCGGTGGTGACGAAGGTGGGCGCGTAGGGCGCATCCTTCCACGCGGCCTTGTACTGTTCGATGAAGCGGTACTCGGCCACCAGCTGGCCATAGGCAGGCGCGCTTTTGCGGAACGCTTCGAGCATGTCGTACACCGGCGCCGGCACATTGCCACGCAGCATCAGCAGCGCGCCGTGGAAGTCGACGTCGCCGGCTTCGAACAGGTAGCGCCGCAGCTCGGTGGCCGACAGGGTGGCGGTGTGCTGCACGTCCACCAGCGGCCACTGCGGGAACTCGCGCAGGTAGTAGCTGGACGCGTCCTTGTCCATGCCGATCAGGCCTACCTTCGCATCAGCGGCGGCGCCGTCGTTGCGCAGGGCGTCAGCCACCTGGCGCTGCACGTTGGCGATCCACTGCGCTTCGTTGTACAGGTGGTCACGCAGCGGGCGGATCAGCAGGCGGTCGGTGTGGCCATCGAGGGCGGCCTGGATCATCACGGCACGTTCGGCCACGGTCCAGGGATTGCGCAGGCTGCGGGGGGTATCGGCAGAGCCGACCAGGAAGATCAGCTTGCGGGCCCGACTCAGGGCCAGGCGGGCAACGGCGGCGTGGCCGTTGTGGAAGGGCTCGAATCGCCCGATGAAGACGAGATAGTCGAATTCCATGAGAATCCCTCATGTCGTTGTGGCAGCCGCGGGTCTGTCCCTTGGCTTGCTGCAGATGCTACGCCGATGGCGGGGCGGGTCAAGCCTGCAGCCGTGCTTTCTGCTGAACGGCGCATCGCGTGCGCGGACTGCGCCGTTGTTCTCAGGCCCTGAGAAGCCCCTGCGCCATACTGGCACCCACGCGGCGGACGGCATGCTCGGGGGCAAGACAGTGGCGGACAAGTACTGCGATCTGGTCATGAAAGGCGGCATCACCAGCGGCATCGTGTACCCCAATGCGGTACTGGCGCTGGCGCGCGAGTATCGCTTCAAGAGCATCGGCGGCACTTCGGCCGGCGCCATCGCCGCCGCCGTGGCGGCTGCGGCGGCCTGCGGTGATCGTCGCCAGCAGGCCGGCGAGCACCTGCCCGGCGATGCAGGCTATGGCGGGTTGTCGGCGGTGTCGGCGCAGCTGTCGCGGCGCGGCTTCATCTACAGCCTGTTCCAGCCCGCACGCGGCGCACGCGCGGCCTATCGCCTGCTGGTGGTGCTGACCGGCAATGCCAGCCTGCCGCACAAGCTGCTGTGCCTGGCCGTTGCCGTGTTCGAGATCGCGCCGCTGGAAGTGCTGGTGTCGCTGGCGCTGCTGCTCGGCCTGGGCTGGTGGGGCGGTGGTTGGAGCGGGGTGGCGGCCACGCTGCTGCCGTCGCTGCTGTGTGCGTACGGTGCGGGTGTGGCCGGTGCCGCGCTTCGTGTGGCACGCGTGGCGCGACGCAATCTGCTGGGCCTGTGCAGCGGCCTCGGCCGCGATGCACGCACGCCGGCACTGACCGAGTGGCTGCACGAATGCCTGCAGCAGTTGTCCGGCAAGCCGCTGGATGCACCGCTCACCTTCGCCGACCTGCACGATGCGCCGCGCTATGCCGGCGAGCCGGACAGCCCGCATGCGATCAGCCTGCAGATGATCACCACCTGCGTGTCGCACAACGAGCCGCGCACGCTGCCGCTGGGCGGCGCGCAGTTCTGGTTCCTGCGCGAGGAATTCGAGCAGCTGTTCCCGGCCAGCGTGGTGCAGTGGCTGGTGACGCAGGCCGGCCCGCCGCTGGAGGTGGAAGGGCGACAGTACTACCACCTGCCGCCGGGCCCGAAGCTGCCGGTGCTGGTGGCCACGCGCATGAGCCTGAGCTTCCCGCTGCTGATCAGCGCGGTGCCGCTGCATGAACCCTCACGCCGCGAACGACGCTGCGAGCCGACCGCGCCGGCGGCCGACCCCGAGCACAACGTGGCCGACAGCATGGAAGGGCTGACCAGCGCCGGGCAGGCTTGCGGCCCGGTGATCACCGCCTTCCGCATCTGCTGGTTCTCCGATGGTGGCATCAGCAGCAATTTCCCGATCCATCTGTTCGATGCCGCGTTGCCGCGCTGGCCGACCTTCGCCATCAATCTGGTCTATCCGCAGCACGCCGAAGAGGTGAACCACGGCAGCAGTGGCCGCCAGTCGCTGGAGCACGCGGTGTTCCTGCCCACCGAGAACCGGCACGGCTGGCAGCGCACCTACCAGTCGATCGCCACACCGCTGGCGGCCGCCGAGCTGGGCCGCTTCCTGTTCGCGGTGGTGGCGACCATGCAGAACTGGCGCGATCTGCTGCAGGCGCGCGCGCCGGGCTACCGCGACCGCATCGTGCACGTCAGCCTGCAGGGCGACGAAGGCGGCATGAACCTGGACATGCCGCAGGAGGTGCTGACCCGCATCGCCGACAAGGGCAGCCTCGCCGGTGCGCGCTTCTGTTCGTTCTCGTTCGAGAACCACTACTGGATCCGCTGGCGCAACCTGGCCTCGGCCTACCAGCGCTACACGCTGGAAGTGGCACGCACCGATGATCCGGCGCAGCAGGTACTGGCTTACCGCGCGGCGTACGCGATGGTTGCCAGTGGCCAGCCGACGCCACCGTCGTACAAGCTGGGCTCGGAAGACAAGCGGCTGGCCTCGCAGCAGCTGTGGGGGTTGATGGTCGAGCAGGGACGTACCTGGGAAGACCTCGGCCCGGACCTTACTGACGGCGCACCGCGTCCGCTGCCGCAGATGAAGGTCACGCCGATCTACTGAGCCGGCAGTAGATCCACGCCATGCGTGGATTCATTTCGCGCAGGGCGAGAGCGTGCCGACCAACGGTCGGCACCCACCATCACCATCAGCATCACCATCAGCATCAGCATCAGCATCAGCATCAGCATCACCATCAGCATCAGGTTCCAGCAGCAGGAGGAAACTGTCGAAGGCGGGGTGGTGTCGGATTGCGGGGTGTCCGCGGCATGGATGCCGGGGGTCACTTCAGGGACGGGTTCACGGCGTCCCCGCAATCCGACACCGCCCCGCCATCCCACGGAAAGCCCGCTGTTGCTTTTGAGGTTGCCGGCCAGCGGCCGGCACTACCGCAGGTGCAGGGCGCAGCCCTGCCGAACCAACCCTACCGCCCCGGCAACTGCGCGAACGCGCGCTGCATGCAGTCCTCGCGCGGGCACACCCGGCAACCCGGCCCGATCGACACCGAGTTCCCCGGGCTCTGTACATCCAGCCCCAGCGAATACACCAGTCGTTCGGCATGCTGCAGGTCGCAGCCCAACGCCACCGCGAACGTCTTGCGTGGCTGGCCATGGCCCACCGGCCCGCTGCTGACCTGCCGCGCCAGCCAGAAATGACGGCGGCCATCGGGCATGCGCGCGGTCTGGGTGAGGATGCGCCCGGGCTGGTTGAACGCCTCGTAGACGATCCACAGCGGGCACGACCCTCCCACCTGCGAGAAGTGGAAGTCGGTGGCCGAATGGCGCTTGGAGACGTTGCCGGCGCGATCCACGCGGATGAAGAAGAACGGCAGCCCGGGCGCGCTGCGCCGCGCCAACGTGCTCAGCCGATGACAGACCGCTTCGAAGCCCACGCCGAACTGGTGCGCCAGCAGCTCAATGTCGTAATTGCTGGCCTCGGCCGCACGCAGGAAACGCATGTACGGCATCACCAACGCACCGGCGAAGTAATTCGACAAGCCAATCCGCGCCTGCGCGATGCGTGCCTCATCGGTAAAGCCAGCGCGCGCCACCACCGCATCGATCTGCGGCAGGTAGCCGTGAAGGGCCAGCTCGGCCGCCATCTGGAACGCCTGCTGGCCGGGCTCCAGGTAATCGGGCAGCCACAGCCGCCGCGCACCGGCATCGTATTGCCGTTTCTCGCGCCCGGCCTGCAGGGCGGCCACTTCCACCAGCACACCATGGCGGTCGGCCAGCAGCTGGCGCAGGCGTGGCGCCACATGCCCGGGTGACAGCCCCCACTCGGCGAACAGGCGCTCGGCCAGCTCGTCCAGCTCGGGAATGTGGTTGTGCATGCGGTTGAAGAACTCGCGTACCTGGTCGCCGGCCGGCAGGGTGCTGCCGGCACCGGGCTCGCCCAGCTGGAACTCCAGCGCGGCGGCATGCTCGCGCAGCGCCAGGTGGCGGCGGTGCAGGTCCAGCAGTGCGCGGCTGACCTGCGGCAGGTTGCCGGCCAGGGCGCGCAGCTCGGTCGCGCTGACTTCGGCCAAGCCGAGGTCGCGCAGGGTCTCGCCCAGCGCTTCCTGCAGGGCAGCGGGCTCATCTTCGTCGAACAGTGAGGAAACATCGCCCAATACCTCGCCCAGCTTCTTCTGCACGGCCGGGGTGAGTGGGCGTTTGTTGCGCTCGATCTGGTTCAGGTAACTGGCCGACAGGCCCAAGGCGCGGGCCAGGTCCACCTGGCTGTAGCCGCGCTGCTCGCGCAGCCGTAGCAAGCGCAGGCCAAGCTGCCGCTGGGTGGCTGAATAATTCACAGAATTAACATGAATCGTCTGGCGTGTTGGCCAGATTAAGCGGATTCAGCCCGGAAATCGAGACGGGTGCTGTGAATAATGCCAAGCATCTTTCGCACCCCGTGGGATTGTCGTCATGACTGTTGCAGCGCCCCGTATCCGCATGCTGATCGATGGCCAGTTCGTTGAATCGGCCACCTCCCACTGGCAGGACGTGATCAATCCGGCCACCCAGGACGTGCTGGCCAAGGTGCCGTTCGCCACCACCGGCGAAGTGGACGCCGCCGTCGCCGCCGCCAAGGAAGCCTTCAAGACCTGGCGCAAGACCCCGATCGGCACCCGCGCGCGCATCTTCCTGAAGTACCAGCAGCTGATCCGCGAGAACATGAGCGAGCTGGCCCACATCCTCACCGCCGAACAGGGCAAGACCCTGCCGGATGCCGAAGGCGATGTGTTCCGTGGCCTGGAAGTGGTCGAGCACGCCGCCGCCATCGGCAACCTGCAGTTGGGAGAGCTGGCCAACAACGTGGCCAATGGCGTGGACACCTACACGATCATGCAGCCGCTGGGCGTGTGCGCTGGCATCACCCCGTTCAACTTCCCGGCGATGATCCCGCTGTGGATGTTCCCGATGGCGATTGCAACGGGCAACACCTTCATCCTCAAGCCGTCCGAGCAGGACCCGATGGTCACCATGCG
Organism: Stenotrophomonas sp. YJH_SMC_64; assembly: GCF_059371375.1. Classification (NCBI taxonomy): domain Bacteria; kingdom Pseudomonadati; phylum Pseudomonadota; class Gammaproteobacteria; order Lysobacterales; family Lysobacteraceae; genus Stenotrophomonas; species Stenotrophomonas sp. YJH_SMC_64. The sequence continues at coordinate 9,090 of NZ_JCAFUN010000015.1, forward strand.
CCTGGTCGAGCTTGCCCTGGAAGCCGGCATTCCGAAGGGCGTGCTGAACGTCGTCCACGGTGGCGAGGAAGTGGTCAACGCGATCTGCGACCACCCGGACATCAAGGCCGTGTCGTTCGTCGGTTCCACCCGCGTCGGTACCCACGTCTACAACCGCGCCTCGCTGGCCGGCAAGCGCGTGCAGTGCATGATGGGCGCCAAGAACCACGCCGTGGTGCTGCCGGACGCCAACAAGGAACAGACCCTCAACGCAATGGTCGGTGCCGCCTTCGGTGCCGCGGGCCAGCGCTGCATGGCCGCCTCCACCCTGGTGCTGGTCGGTGAGGCGCGCAACTGGGTGCAGGACCTGGTCGAAAAGGCCAAGACGTTGAAGGTCAGCGCCGGCACCGTGTCCGGCACCGACGTCGGCCCGGTCATTTCCTGCAGCGCCCGTGAGCGCGTGGAAGGCCTGATCGCCTCGGGCGTGGAGCAGGGCGCCAAGCTGGTACTCGACGGCCGCAAGCCGCAGGTCGATGGCTTCGAGAAGGGCAACTTCGTCGGCCCGACCATCTTTGCCGGTGTCACCACCGACATGCGCATCTACCAGGAAGAAATCTTCGGGCCGGTGCTGGTCATCCTCGAAGCAGAAACGCTGGAAGACGCCATCGCGATGGTCAACAGCAACCCGAATGGCAACGGCACCGCACTGTTCACCCAGTCCGGCGCGGCCGCGCGCAAGTTCCAGGAAGACATCGACGTCGGCCAGGTCGGCATCAACGTGCCGATCCCGGTGCCGGTGCCGCTGTTCTCGTTCACCGGTTCGCGCGCCTCCAAGCTGGGTGACCTGGGCCCGTATGGCAAGCAGGTGGTGCTGTTCTACACCCAGACCAAGACGGTCACCGCGCGCTGGTTCGATGACGAGACGCTGAGCCACGGCGTCAACACCACGATCAGCCTGAAGTAACGGCAGGAGCAGCCATGAGCCACTCGATGACGACGGAACTGGAAGAAGCGCAGCAGGCGTACCGCGAGGCGGCGCGCGACTTCGCACAGGCCGAACTGGCGCCGCACGCCGCGCGATGGGATGCGGAGGGCATCTTTCCGCGCGAGGCGATCGCCAAGGCCGGTGAACTGGGCTTCTGCGGCCTGTACATGGACCCGGAAGTGGGCGGCAGCGGCCTGAGCCGACTGGACGCCGCCGTCGTCATCGAGGAGCTCGCCAACGTCGATCCGTCGACCGCGGCGTACATCAGCATCCACAACATGGCCTCGTGGATGGTGTCCAAGTGGGGCCAGCCGGCCCTGCGCGATGCGTGGGGCGCCGATCTGTCCTCGGGCAGCAAGCTGGCCTCGTACTGCCTGACCGAACCGGGTGCGGGTTCCGATGCGGCGTCGCTGAAGACCACCGCCGTGCGCGATGGCGACTTCTATGTGCTGAATGGCTCCAAGGCCTTCATTTCCGGCGCCGGTGCCACCGAGCTGCTGGTGGTGATGGCGCGCACCGGTGGCCCCGGTGCCGGCGGTGTCAGCGCCATTGCGGTGCCGTCGGACCTGCCGGGCATCAGCTTCGGCCGCAAGGAAGAGAAGATGGGCTGGAACAGCCAGCCCACCCGTGGCATCACCTTCGAAAACGTCCGCGTGCCGGTCAGCCACCTTCTGGGAGAGGAAGGCGGCGGCTTCAGGCTGGCGATGAAGGGTCTGGACGGCGGCCGCATCAACATCGCCGCCTGCTCGCTGGGTGCCGCGCAGGGTGCGCTGGATGCCGCACGCCGCTACATGGGCGAGCGCCGCCAGTTCGGCAAGGCGCTGGCCGAGTTCCAGGCGCTGCAGTTCAAGCTGGCCGACATGGTCACCCAGCTGGTCGCCGCCCGGCAGATGGTGCACACCGCCGCGCGCAAGCTCGATGCCGGTGCCAGCGACGCCAACGTGTGGTGCGCGATGGCCAAGCGCTTCGCCACCGATGCCGGTTTCAACGTCTGCAACGAAGCGCTGCAGATCCACGGCGGCTACGGCTACATCCGCGAGTACCCGATCGAGCGCCTGCTGCGTGACTGCCGCGTGCACCAGATCCTGGAAGGCACCAACGAGATCATGCGGGTGATCGTTGCCCGTCACCTGCTCAACACCGAAGAGGAACTGCGATGAAGGATTGGCGTACCCAGGAGCACGTGGGCCTGAAGGTGGAGGTCGATGGCCACACCGCCGTGGTCACCCTGAACAACCCGCCGGCGCACACCTGGACCGTGCACAGCCTGTCGGCGCTGCGCGACCTGGTGGGCGCGCTCAACGCAGACCGCGACATCTACGCGCTGGTGATCACCGGTGACGGCGAGAAGTTCTTCTCCGCCGGTGCCGACCTCAACCAGTTCGCCTCCGGCGACAAGGCCGCTGCACGCGAGGCCGCGCGCCGCTTCGGTGAAGCCTTCGAAGCGCTGTCCGGTTTCCGTGGCGTGTCGATCGCCGCGATCAACGGCTACGCCATGGGCGGTGGCCTGGAATGCGCACTGGCCTGCGACCTGCGCATCATTGAAGACCACGCCCAGGTCGCGCTGCCGGAGGCCACCGTCGGCCTGCTGCCGTGTGCCGGTGGCACCCAGAACCTGCCGCGCCTGGTCGGCGAGGGCTGGGCCAAGCGCATGATCCTGCTGGGCGAGCGCATCAATGCCGAGACCGCACTGCGCATTGGCCTGGCCGAAGAAAAGGTCGGCAAGGGCGAAGCCAAGGCACTGGCCCTGGAATGGGCGAAGAAGGCCGGCAAGCAGAGCCCGACCAGCATCGCCGCCTGCAAGACCCTGGTGCAGTCCACCCGCACCGGCACCCACGCCTCGGCGCTGGTGGCCGAGCGTGAAGCCTTCGTCGACCTGTTCGACACCGCCGACCAGGTCGAGGGCGTGACCGCCTTTCTGGAAAAGCGCACCGCGCAGTGGAAGAACGCATGAGCATCGACACCGTTGCCGACGACGCACCGGTGCTGTTCGAGGAGCGCGTGGCCGGCAACGGCACGCGCATCGGCATCGCCACGCTCAACGCGCCGCGCACGCTCAATGGTTTCTCGCTGCCGATGGCGCACCTGCTGCTGAAGCAGCTGAATGCCTGGGCCGATGACGACGGCATCGCCATGGTGGTGCTGCAGGGTGCCGGTGAGAAGGCGTTCTGCGCCGGCGGCGACCTGCACAGCCTGTACAAGAGCATGGTCGCCTTCCGCGAGGCCGGCTGCAGCGACATCCGCGAGAACGACTACGCCGCCGAGTTCTTCGACGTTGAATACCGCGTCGATCATCTCATCCACACCTACGCCAAGCCGATCCTGTGCTGGGGCCATGGCATCGTGATGGGCGGCGGCATCGGCCTGATGTCCGGCGCCAGCCACCGCGTGGTCAGCGAGCGCTCCAAGCTGGCCTTCCCGGAAATCACCGTTGGCCTGTTCCCCGATGTCGGTGGCAGCTGGCTGCTGCCGCGCGTACCGGGCAAGGGCGGCCTGTTCCTGGCGCTGACCGGCGCGCTGCTCAACCCGGGCGACGCCATCTACGCCGGCCTGGCCGACGTGCACGTGGCCGAAGAACGCCGCAGCGCGGTGTTCGATGCGCTGCTGCAGGTGGCCTGGTCCAGCGATGCCGCACACAACCACGAACGCCTGACCCATCTGCTGCAGTCGCATGCCAGCGATGCCGCCACCGGCCCGCTGCTGGCCAATGCCGCGCAGGTCGAGGCGCTGTGCGAGGGCGATGACCTGCCCGCGATCATCGATCGCATCAGCACGCTGCAGACCGACGATGCCTGGCTGCAGGCGGCACAGAAGACCCTGGCTGCCGGCGCACCGGGTTCGGCACGGTTGGCATACGAACTGCAGCGCCGCAGTGCCGGCCAGGACCTGGCCGCGATCTATCGCCTGGAGTACATCGTCGCCCTGCACTGCGCCGCCCACGGTGATTTCGCCGAAGGCATCCGCGCGCTGCTGATCGACAAGGACCGCAATCCGCAGTGGAACCCGGCCACCCTGGCCGAGGCCACCGGCGCGTGGGCCGACACCTTCTTCGCTTCCCCCTGGGCCGATGCCGCGCATCCGCTGGCCGACCTGGGCACTCCCCTTGTTGAAAGGAGCCTTGCATGAGCCGCATTGCATTCATCGGGTTGGGCAACATGGGTGGCCCGATGGCCGCCAATCTGGTCAAGAACGGCCACAGCGTGCGCGTGTTCGATCTGGTCCCGGCCGCGGTGCAGGCCGCCGTTGACGCCGGTGCCAGCGCTGCGTCGTCGGCACGCGACACCCTGGCCGATGCCGAAGTGGTGATCTCGATGCTGCCGGCCAGCCGCCACGTCGAAGGCGTGTATCTGGGCGATGACGGCATCCTCGCCGCGATTCCGGCCGGCGCACTGGTCATCGACTGCAGCACGATCGCACCGGCCAGCGCCCGCAAGGTCTCGGAAGCGGCCGCCGCACGTGGCCTGCAGATGATCGACGCACCGGTGTCCGGCGGTACCGCCGGCGCCCAGGCCGGCACCCTGACCTTCATCGTCGGCGGCGAGGAAGACGCGCTGGAACGCGCACGCCCGGTGCTGCAGGCGATGGGCAAGAACATCTTCCACGTCGGTGCCAGCGGCGCCGGCCAGGTGGCCAAGCTGTGCAACAACATGGCGCTGGGCGTGATCATGGCCGTCACCGGTGAAGCCATCGCCCTGGGCGTGGCGCACGGTCTGGACCCGAAGGTGCTGTCGCAGATGATGGCGGTCAGCACCGGCCGCAGCTGGGCCACCGAAGTGTGCAACCCGTGGCCGGGCGTGCTGGAAAACGCGCCGGCCTCGCGCGGCTACAGCGGCGGTTTCGGCAGCGATCTGATGCTGAAGGACATGGGCCTGGCGGTGGAAGCGGCGATGAGTGTCGGTGCCTCGATTCCGCTGGGCGAAGTGGCCCGCAACCTGTACTCGATGAACCACCAGGCCGGCCGCGGCAAGCTGGATTTCTCCAGCGTCGTGCAGCTCATCACCAGCGAAAAATGACCTGGTAGTGCCGGCCGCTGGCCGGCAACCTCATGCCCCCCTGTGGGACAACGAAGGTGGGATGGGCGGATGTTCGGTTTCGACCGGCATCCGCCCATTTTTTTGCTCTTTACGTTGGTAGTGCCGGCCGCTGGCCGGCAGCACCCCATCAGGCAACGATCAGCGTCACGTCGATGTTGCCGCGGGTGGCGTTGGAGTACGGGCACACGATGTGCGCCTTCTGCACCAGTTCTTCCACCTGCTCGCGCGGCACGCCCGGCACGTTGATGGTCAGCTCGGCTTCGATGCCGAAGCCGGTCGGGATCTGGCCGATGCCCACTTTGCCGGTCACGGTGGTGTCGGCCGGCAGCGCGACCTTGGCCTGGCCGGCCACGAACTTCAGCGCGCCCAGGAAGCAGGCCGAATAGCCGGCGGCGAACAGCTGTTCCGGGTTGGTGCCCGGGCCACCGGCGCCGCCCAGCTCGCGCGGGGTCGACAGCTGGATGTCCAGCACGTTGTCGGAGGAGACGGAACGGCCTTCACGGCCGCCGGTGGAGGTGGCCTGGGCGGTGTACAGAACCTTTTCGATGGACATCGGGATGCTCCTGGTCGGTGGGTGGATGTTGCGTTGGAGCCTACTTTGCCCGGTTTCCGCGTACGTTGGGTTGCAGGGCGTACGAAAAACTTGATCGATCGTCCTGTCGGCCTAGATCGTCCACTCGCGGTCGGTGGTGAACATGATGGTCAGCCAGCGGTCCGGCGAGGCCTCGCCCAGCGCGTTGCCGATCTCGTCGCGCAGCTGGTCCCATTCCACCAGCGGCCGCGGTGGGTCGTTTTCCGGCACCACGAAGAACAGCTCGATCTGCTCGCCTCGCCCCACCTGCGCCACGTAGCTGCGGTGCTCGACGAAGCCATGCTTGGCCACGATCGCGCGTGCCACGGCATCCACGTGCGCCTGCAGCTCCGGCGGGGTGACCAGCAGGATGCCGGCCAGCGCCCGGCGCACGGTGCCGAGCGGGGCGATCATCACCAGCACGCAGACGAAGGCAAGGATGGCCGGGTCGATGTACGGCCCGACCCAGGCCCAGGACGTGCCTTGCACCAGCACGCCGCCGAGGAAGGCCAGCAGGTAGCATGCCGACATGCTGGCCGCGATCACCCAGTTCTTCGCATCCAGTGCGATGAACTCCGAGCCGATGCGGCGGTTGGCGCGCAGGATGAACCAGGCCAGTGCGCCTTCGCCGACGATGGACAGCCCGGCGAAGGCGATGGCCGGGCCCAGTGCGATGTGGCGGCCACCGGACATCAACGCATCCACCGCATTGACCAGGGCATACAGTGCCGCACCGATCATCAGCGTGCCGCTGACCCCCAGCACGATCGGTTCCAGGTGCCAGAAGCCCATGGTGAAGCGCTGGTTGAGCCTCGACTGCAACGCATCGGTCTGGGTGGACAGCGCGATCAGGCGTGCCACCAGCAGCGACAGCCAGGTCATGACCACATCGATCAGGCCGTAGATGCCGTCGAAGATGATCAGCGAGGAATTGGCCAGCAGGCCGAATACCACTGCGGCGGCGGCCAGCAGCAGCGAGGCGGCGATCGACAGGCGCAGCACGCCCTGTTCGGTTGCGGGGTCGAAGAACTGCGGGCGGTGGGTGGCCATGGCCCGATTGTAGAGCGGCGGCATGCTTCGCTGCCTTCCGCTGTCCGGCATCGTCGCAGAACGTCGAGGACATCGCCGAGACGCCCAGCGAGCGTGATCGCGAATGCGTCGCCCAGGGCATGGCCAACCTGGTCATCGAATTCCTCGGCCGCATGCTGGATATGCAGCGCTACGATGCCGGTGACACGCAGGTCTACCGCGTGCGTGGGCAGGTGTTCCTTGCCTCGGCCGGCCCTCTGGGTACGGTGTTCGATTACCAGCACGTGACGCCGAAGGTACAGATTGATCTGCGCGACGCCCACCCGTGAGACCTGACCGCCTGAGGCGGCAGTGTTTCAAGAAGCAGACCGCCTATGGATGGCGGGTACTGATCACTTAGGAAAAGCTACGGACGGACTTATCTGTCGTCAAAGCGCCGACGCGATCAAACCGGATCGGCTACACCTCGAGACCGACTCCCTCGAAGCGTGGGCACGCTCCGGGGCGCAAGACCTCGCATTTGCGACAATCCTCGACGCACCTCAACCAGCGCCCTCGTCGGCCTCAAGCCGACGAGGGGTGAGCAAGGCAATGGCACTCGCAGGCCCGTGGGCCCGCTCTCTTACGCCATCATGGCCCGCGGGCCGTGCTGCTGGGTCTGCTGGTCGATCTTCTGCTGCTCGCGCTGCTGATCGCTCACCTGCAATGCCCGCTCGCTGTTTTCCTGCACGCTCTGGCGCATCGCGTCCGCCGTCGATACCGGCGCGGTATTGCGGTTCAACGCGCTTTCGTCGTGCAGTGCATTGGCCTGCACCGCGCGCGCCATCGAGCCATCCTGGTTCAGCTCAACGCGATCAACCCGGTACAGGCCGGCACGTGCAGCTTCCACGGTAAGCGCAGCAGCCAGCTTCTCGCTGTGCTCGCCGGAGGGCAGGCCACGCGCTTCCTCGGCGAACTTCACCTGCACCAGGGTCTCGGTGTACAGCCAGTTCTGCGGGCTGCGCGGGTCGGACATCGGGTACACCGTCTCGCGTGCAGGCTCGTCCGCTGCCTGCTGTTCCGGGGTGTTGCCCTGCGCCTGCGCACGCTGCTGCACTTCATTGGCCAGCGCCTGGCGGGTTTCCGCATCGGCAATGCCGGTCGCAGGCAGGCCATGCTGCTGCTGGAAAGCGTTGATCGCATGGCGGCTGCCACCGCCCAGATAGCCATCGCTACCGATGGCCTGGCCCTTGGCGTCGGTCAGCCCCAGCGCGGCCAGGTTGCCCTGGAGTTCGCGCGCGTCGCGGTCGATCGCGGCCAGCGTGGCTGGCCCGGCCTTGCCGTCCACCGGGTCCAGGTTGTGTGCGCGCTGGAAGTCTTCCACCGCCTTGCGGGTGGTGGCATCGAAGCGCCGGTCCGGATTCAGCGTCTGCTGGCCGCCAGCACTGGCATAGCCCAACGTGACCAGATTGCTCTCCAGCTTCAGCACGTCACGGCCGCTGGACCCTTCCTTCAACGTCTGCGAACCGGCCTGCTGGCGCGGTGCGCCGATCTGGTCCAGCGCCACCTTGATGTCCGCATCATTGTGCTCACCAGCGGGCGAGTAGTCGCGGCTGCTGACCTTGGCATGGGCGCGGTCCATTGCGTCCTTGTTGTTGGCATAGGCATTTTCGTAGCGCACGGCGATGTCGCCGGCCTTGGGCGCGTCGAAGTACTGGTAGGTCTCGCGGATCTGCCCGGCCTTCGCGCGCAGCGCCTCGTAGTCACCGCCTTCTTCCAGCACCTTCTGCAGCTTGGGCAGCTGGCTGGGCAACTGGTTGGCGGTCTTGGCGATCAGGCTGATCGCTTCGAAGCGGTTTTCCTCGGCGATGCCGCTGCCGTGTGCGTCCACCATCGCCATGCCGATCCGTGTGGCGTTGCGCACCTGCGGGTAGTCGATGTTCGCGTGGATCCACTGCTTGCCCTCGGCCGAACCGGCCCAGGCGTTGATGCTGTCGCGCGTGTTGGTATCGATGAACTGGATCGAGCTGCGCCCGCTCAGGCCATTGCCGTGGCTGAGCAGGTCGCGGCGCAGGTCGGCGTGGTCCTGGGTGAAGGGCAGGTTGTGCGCCTTGGCATAGGTGCTGGCCTGATCGATCACGGCGTCGACATAGGTCGTCTCGCCTGCCTTCAGTGCGTGGCCGTCGATGGCGCCCAGCGCCCACTCGCCGCGCTGGCCGAAGTCGACCTGGATCGCGCCCAGGCTGTAACCGCTGTTCTGCGCGACTTTGTTCACCGTGCCCCAGTGCGGTTCGGTCACGCCCTGGGTGATGCCGGCGATGGCCAGATGGTAGGAGGCGGGACCCCCTTCGGTACCACGGCCGACGGCGAAATACACGGCGCCGGAGGTGGCATCGAGATCATGGGTATCGATGTTGGTTGGCATGTCTTACATCCTTGTGCAGTCAGAGGGTTTGCCCCTCAAGGGTCAGTCCAGCAGCTGCAGATACTTCTGCAGCTGGTCGGCACGCGCGCTCAGGCGCATCACATCGTTCAGCTCGCCCTGCAGGTTGCCGGGCTGCGAATCGTCGTACAGCGCGGTATCCAGTTCGCCATCGCGGCTGCGCGACTGCAGCCACGCGCGCTGGGCATTCACCAGCTTGGTCTTTTTTGCGCCACTCAGCTTTGCCTGCAGCTGGCGGTAGGCCTGGTTCAGGCGCTGGTCCTGGCGTGCGCTTTCCGAGGTCAGGCAGGCGGCCTGCTCGATCGCACCCTGTGCCTTGTCACGGCAGGTGGTGAAGGCCGGGCTCAGCCCGGTGGCAGCCGGTGCTGCGGTTGCCGTGCCGATGGCCAGTACGGCAACCGCCAGCGCGGTGGCGAGGGTCCTGCTCAAACGCTTGTGCTGCATCATCTGCTCCACACGTCCAATCCATTGCGAGCGACGGACTATAACGGCGTCAATATTTCGTCGTCGTCAACGAATCGCGACAACTGTGACCGGTTGCCCGTCATTGTGGGGTGGCGCCGCCCGGCCTGCGGACCGCCCTCGGGCCCGGGCGCCCCAGCGCTGTCCGGGCGCCAGCCGCCGCCATTCAGCCGAGCGGTGTAAACTATTGATCTCACTGGCAATGCCAGTCTCCACGATCAACACCCCGATGACGTCCGCCACCGCCCGTTACGCTGATTCCCTGCGCCTGTCCGTTGCCCCGATGATGGACTGGACCGACCGCCATTGCCGCGTGTTCCATCGCGTGCTGGCGCCGGGTGCACGCCTGTACACGGAGATGGTGCACGCCAACGCGGTCATCCACGGCGACCGCGAGCGCCTGCTCGGCTTCGACCGCAGCGAACAGCCGCTGGCGCTGCAGCTGGGCGGCAGCGATCCTGCCCTGCTGGCGCAGGCTGCGCGCATTGCCGCCGAGTGGGGATACGACGAGGTCAACCTCAACTGCGGCTGCCCGTCCGACCGCGTGCAGGCCGGGCGTTTCGGCGCCTGCCTGATGCGCGAGCCGGTACTGGTGGCCGAGTGCGTGGCGGCCATGGTCGATGCGGTTGACATCCCGGTAACGGTGAAGTGCCGCCTGGGCGTGGACGAGGACAACGACTACGACGTGTTTGCCAGCTTCGTCGACCGCCAGGTCGCCGCTGGTGCGGCGATGGTGGTGGTGCATGCGCGCAACGCGTGGCTGAAGGGCCTGTCGCCGAAGGAGAACCGCGAGGTTCCGCCGCTGAAGTACGACTGGGCCTACCGCCTGAAGCAGGAGCGCCCGGCACTGCCGGTGGTGATCAACGGTGGCCTGGCCAGCATCGAGGCGGTACAGGCGCAGGCTGCGCACGTCGATGGCGTGATGCTGGGCCGGGCGGCCTATCACGACCCCTATCTGCTGCATCAGCTGGAGGCGCTGCACACCGGCGCCCCGCTACAGGCACGTGGTGACCTGCTGCGCGCGATGCGCCCCTACATCGAGGCGCGGCTGGGCGAAGGCCTGGCGCTGAAGCACATCACCCGCCACCTGCTCGGCCTGTTCCATGGCCAGCCCGGTGGTCGCGCCTTCCGCCAGGTGCTGAGCGAGGGCGCACACCGCCCGGGCGCCGGCTGGAGCCTGATCGAACAGGCCTTGGCGGTCACCGAACGCGAAGCTGATCGCGCCGCAGCGTGACGTCGGTCACGGTCCTGACTTGACAAGGGGCGGCGATTCGTCCCGAATGTTCACCTAGATGAACGACGCGAGCGCAGGGCCGGAAAAGTTCAGACCGGATTCACTGCCCCAAACCAAGAATTTGCAAAGGATTTGTAAAGCGCCGGGTCCCGAACCCGGCTCCCGGATTTACGACTTTTGAACGAATCGCCGTGCTCGGCTAGGATCGCATCGATGTCTTCCGCTCCCTTCCATCGCCGCATTGCCCTGGCCACCTGCGTGGTGCTGGCGGCTGCGCCGCTGTCTTCGGCGCTGGCGCAACAGCCGCCGCGTGGCGATCAGGGGCGCGCGGAGATGATGGAGCGGGGCGAGCGCGGTGGCCGTGGCGACGAGCGCTCGCTGTCCGATGCCGTGCGCCGCGTGCAGCGCACCACCGGCGGCCACATCCTCGGCGCCGAGCGCGTGCCGTTCGATGGGCGTGACATCAACCGGGTGAAGTACATGGACGACCGGGGCCGGGTCCGCTACATGGACGACCCCGCACCGTCGCGTTCACAGCCGCGCACGCCGCGGTCGGATATGTCATCACTACGCGGCGATAACCCCTGAACAGGGATAGTTGTCGCTATCAACCCGTACCCCACAGGCCTCCGGGCCACACCCAGGACACTAGGGAGAGTTCATGCGTATCCTTCTGGTCGAAGACGAAGCCCCGCTGCGTGAGACCCTGGCAGCCCGGCTCAAGCGCGAAGGCTTTGCCGTCGATGCTGCGCAGGACGGCGAGGAAGGCCTCTACATGGGGCGCGAAGTTCCGTTCGATGTCGGCATCATCGACCTCGGCCTGCCCAAGATGTCGGGCATGGAGCTGATCAAGGCCCTGCGTGACGAAGGCAAGAAGTTCCCGGTGCTGATCCTGACCGCGCGTTCGAGCTGGCAGGACAAGGTCGAAGGCCTGAAGCAGGGCGCCGACGACTACCTGGTCAAGCCGTTCCACGTCGAAGAGCTGCTGGCCCGCGTCAACGCGCTGCTGCGCCGCGCTGCCGGCTGGAGCAAGCCGACCCTGGAATGCGGCCCGGTCGCCCTGGACCTGGCTGCGCAGACCGTCAGCGTGGCCGGCAGCAATGTCGACCTGACCAGCTACGAATACAAGGTGCTGGAGTACCTGATGATGCACGCCGGTGAACTGGTCTCCAAGGCCGACCTCACCGAGCACATCTACCAGCAGGACTTCGACCGCGACTCGAACGTGCTGGAAGTGTTCATCGGCCGCCTGCGCAAGAAGCTGGACCCGGATGGCGAACTGAAGCCGATCGAGACCGTGCGCGGCCGCGGCTACCGTTTCGCGATTCCGCGCAACGAGGGCTGAGCCGGCTCAGCCTGGCGAGACCATGATGTCCGGCCGTCTGTGGTTCTTCCGACGCTGGCGGCCGCGCTCCCTGCAGGCGCGCCAGATGCTTGCCGCGTCCGTGGGCCTGGTCGCGTTCCTGGCCCTGGCCGGTTACGCACTCGACGCCGCCTTCGCCGATACGGCGAAGGCGAACCTGCGTGAGCGCCTGAAGAACTACGCCACCGCGTACGCGGCCGGCATCGACTTCACCCGCGACCGCTCGCTGTACATCCGCGAGCAGCCGCCGGATTCGCGCTTCGACGTGCCGGGCAGTGGCCTGTACCTGCAGGTAGTGATGCCGCACGGCAAGGGCAATTCGATGTCCGCCGAAGGCCCGATGCTGCCCACCGTCGGCGGCGGCCTGCTGGCGCCACGCCAGGAAGTGTTCGAAGGCCCGCTGCCGATGATCCAGATCGACGGCAGCCAGGGCTCGGTGTACCGCTATGGCCTGGGCCTGGTGTGGGACGCCGACGCCGACCCGGCCACCGAATTCCCGTACACCATCTATGTGATGGAAGACTCGCGCGCGCTGGGTGCGCAGCTGCGCGTGTTCCGCGGCCGTGTCTGGTTCTACCTGGGCGGCATCGGCCTGATCCTGCTGCTGCTGCAGACCGTCATCCTGCAGTGGAGCCTGCGTCCGCTGCGTCGGGTGATCACCGAGCTGACCAAGGTGCAGCGCGGCGAGACCGAGCGCATGAGCGAGCGCCACCCGCGCGAGCTGGAACCGCTGACCGACAGCATCAACGCCTTCATTGAAAGCGAGCGCGAGAACCTCGAGCGTCAGCGCAATACCCTGGCCGACCTGGCACACAGCCTGAAGACGCCCATTGCGGTGCTGCGCACGCAGATGGACAGCGGCGCGGGCGATGGCGCGCTGCGCGAGGAGCTGGACGTGCAGCTGCAGCGCATGAACAACCTGGTTTCGTACCAGCTGGCACGTGCTGCGTCGTCGGGCCACAAGCTGTTCTCCGCGCCGCTGCCGATCGAGTCCAACGCCGAGGAAATCGTACGTGGCCTGGAGAAGGTCTACGCCTCCAAGGGCGTGCTGTGCGAGTTCGACATCGATCCGGCCGCGCGCTTCCACGGCGAACCGGGCGATCTGCAGGAACTGCTCGGCAACCTGCTGGAAAACGCCTTCAAGTGGGCCAACCGCCGCGTGCTGCTGACCGCGCAGCCGCTGCCGGCACCGAACGCGCGCCGCGCTGGCCTGCTGCTGGCGGTGGACGACGATGGCCCGGGCATTGCCCCGGACGACATCGGCAAGGTGCTGCAGCGTGGCGTGCGTGGCGACGAGCGCGTGCAGGGCCACGGCATCGGCCTGTCGATCGTGCAGGACCTGATCAAGGATTACCGCGGCGAACTGGTCGTCGGCCGTTCCAGCGAACTGGGCGGCGCCCGTTTCGAAGTGCGTTTGCCGCCGGGGCCGTAAACCTTCGCAATCGGTAGTGCCGGCCGCTGGCCGGCAACTTCATGATCTTCGGTGGCATTGCCAGGTTGCCGGCCAGCGCCCGGCACTACCGTGTTTTGATCGTCGGCGGCTCGCCGTAGAACCGCCGCAGCCACGCGTTCCCGTCCGCCGGGCATCGCCTGACGCAACAGCGCGTGGTATTCCGGCAGTGCCGGCCGCTGGCCGGCACCCTCATGATCTTCGGTGGCGTTGCCAGGTTGCCGGCCAGCGGCCGGCACTACCGTGTTTCGATCTTCGGCGGCTCGCCATGGAACCGCCGCAGCCGCGCGTTCCCGTCCGCCGGGCATCGCCTGACGCAACAGCGCGTGGTGTTCCGGTAGTGCCGGCCGCTGGCCGGCACCCTCATGATCTTCGGTGGCATTGCCAGGTCGCCGGCCAGCGACCGGCACTACCGTGTTTCGATCGTCGGCGGCTCGCCATAGAACCGCCGCAGCCACACGTTCCCGTCCGCCGGACATCGCCTGGCGCAACAACGCGTGCGTAGTCCGGTAGTGCCGGCCGCTGGCCGGCACCCTCATGATCTTCGGTGGCATTGCCAGGTTGCCGGCAAGCGGCTGGCACTACCGTGTTTCGATCGTCAGCGGCTCGCCATGGAACCGCCGCGGCTGCGCGTTCCCGTCCGCCGGGCGTCGCCTGACGCAATAACGCGTGCGTAATCCGGTAGTGCCGGCCGCTGGCCGGCACCCTCATGATCTTCGGTGGCATTGCCAGGTTGCCGGCCAGCGGCCGGCACTACCGTGTTTCGACCTTTGGCGGCTCGCCGTAGCACCGCCGCAGCCACGCGTTCCCGTCCGCCGGGCATCGCCTGACGCAACAGCGCGTGCGCAATCCGGTAGTGCCGGCCGCTGGCCGGCACCCTCATGATCTTCGGTGGCATTGCCAGGTTGCCGGCCAGCGGCCGGCACTACCGTGTTTCGATCTTTGGCGGCTCGCCGTAGAACCGCCGCAGCTGCGCGGCGACCTCCGGCAACGCCTGCTGCAGCAGATCCGGTGCCGAGAAGTGATACTCGCTGGCCACCGCGAAGAACTCTTCCGGCGCCTCGGCCGCGTACGGGTCGATCAACGTCTCCTCGCCGGCATCCACCTGCGCGCAGAAGGCGTCGTAGGAACGCTGGAAGGTGGCTGCCCACTCGCGCTGCCACTCGCGCGGCAGTGGCGGCGTGCCGTCCATCGCGCCATCCAGCGCATCCAGCTTGTGCACCATCTCGTGCACCGCCACGCAGTAGCCCTCGTGCGGCGTCGCCAGGTCGGCCTGCACATCGGCCCACGACAGGATCAACGGACCGCTGTCCCACGACTCGCCAATCAGTTCGTCATCCCACTCATGCAGTACGCCGGCCGCATCCATGTGGCTGCGATGTACGCGGAATGCATCGGGGTAGACGATCAGCTGCGACCAGCCTTCCAGACCCACCTTGCCGAACTCCAGCAGCGGCAGGCAGCACAGTGCCGCCAGCAGCACGCCATCGCCGGCATGCAGCTGCAGCTCGCTGATCGGGGTAATGGTCTTCTCGTGCAGGAAGCGCGTGGCCAGCAGGCGCAATCGCGCGCGGCGTTCGTCGTCCAGACCGTGCAGCCAGGCGGCGCGGCGGCAGGCCTCATTCCACAGTACATCGTCGATCGGCCGCGGCGCAGGCCGCAGCCACTGCAGCAGCGACTTGATCAGCGGAACATTCCCGGCAGGTAGCTGTGCCACTTCGGTGCGCGGATGCGCTGCAGCACGTCGTCATCGCTGCCACCGCCGCCCGTGCTGGTGTTGGCTGCCGGGCGGACCGGTGCCGGCTTGGTGGTGGCGGCCGAAGCGGTCGCGGTCGGTGCACGCTGCGAAGCGGCATCGCCGTTGGAGGACACGCAGGCGCCGCGGCTGTCGTCCAGCGCTGCCGTCGCAGACGCCGCGAAGGGCATCGTCAGCAGGATCAGGCAATGGGCATAACGGCGCATTGACGACATCCACGTTAAGGGAAGGTGAGTTCCCGATTCTAGCCCGAACCCGGCGCCCCGTTGGAAGCCCCCGCGGAACCCAGCGTGGCGGGCGCCGCTGGCGGCTTTCCCGCATAATTCCTTCCTGACTTCGTGGAAGCTGCCGTGGACGACCGCCAATTGCTGGCCAAACTCGCTGCCGGTCGCCTCTCCGGCGACGCCCTGGCCCGTGAGCTGGGCCAGACCCGGGCGGCCATTTGGAAGCGTATTCAAGGACTTAGAGCCGCCGGTGTAGACATCGAGGGGCGTGCAGGTGAGGGCTATGGCCTGACCCGCCCGGTCGACCTACTGGACCCGGACGCGATCCGTGCCGGCCTGCCTGCCGGCGTCCAAGCCCTGCTGCACGACCTGCAGGTCGCCTGGACAGTGGACTCGACCAACGCCGAATTGCTGCGTTGCAGCGCGCCCCAGCGCGGGGTGAGCGTCCTGCTGGCCGAGCGCCAGACCGGCGGCCGCGGCCGTCGCGGCCGTACGTGGGCGTCGCCGCTGGCCGCGCATATCTACCTGTCGGTGCTGCGGCTGTTTTCCGGTGGCCTCGGTCGCCTGGCCGGGCTGAGCCTGGTGGCCGGCATCGCCGTGGCCGAAGCGCTGCACGACCTGGGCTACACCCAGGCGCAGCTGAAGTGGCCGAACGACCTGCTGGTCGATGGCCGCAAGCTGGTCGGCCTGCTCGCAGAAGGCGGTGGCGAATACGCCGGCCCGGCGCGCGCGGTGATCGGCATCGGCATCAACACGCACATGCCGCCGTCCTTCGCCGAGCAGATCACCCAGCCGTGGGTGGACCTGGACACGCTGGCCGGCAAGCCGGTGGACCGCAACGTGGTGGTTGCTGCCGTGCTGGCGCGCCTGCTGCCGGCACTGGAAGAATTCGATCGCGAAGGCCTCGCTCCCTTCCTGCCGCGCTACGCCGCGTTCGACATGCTGGCCGGTCGCGAAGTACGGGTGGAACTGGAAGGGCAGTGGCAGCATGGCACCGCACTCGGCCTGGCTGATGACGGCGCCTTGCGCGTGCGCATCGATGGCCGTGAGCGCCTGCTGCACGCCGGCGAAGTCAGCGTGAGGGCGGCATGAGCGATTGGTTGTTCGACCTCGGCAACTCGCGCTTCAAGTTCGCGCCGTTGCAGGGTGACCGTGCCGGTGACGTGCAGGCCTGGGCGCATGGCGCCGAAGGCATGGCCGGACAGCCGCCGCACAGCCTGCCCAGCGGCACCACCGCGTTCGTGGCCAGCGTGGCCGCACCGTCGCTGACCAGCGCGATGCTGGACCAGCTGCAGCGTCGCTTCGAGCACGTGCACGTGGTGCGTACCAGCGCCGAATGCGCCGGTGTGCGCATTGCCTATGCCAAGCCCGAAAAATTCGGTGTGGACCGCTTCCTGGCCCTGCTGGCCGCGGCCAAGGCGCAGCGCCCGGTGCTGGTGGTCGGGGTGGGCACCGCACTGACGATTGATCTGCTCGACGCCGACGGCCAGCACCACGGTGGCCGCATTTCCGCATCGCCCACCACCATGCGCGAAGCACTGCATGCCCGCGCGGTGCAGCTGCCGGCTACCGGCGGTGACTACAGCGAATTCGCCAACGACACCGCCGACGCGCTCGCCTCCGGCTGCGATGGTGCGGCCGTGGCACTGATCGAACGCAGCGCACAGCAGGCGCACACGCTGCTGGGCGTTGCGCCCTCGCTGCTGGTGCATGGTGGCGGCGCACCGGCGCTGATGCCGTTGCTGCCTGGCGCCGACTACCACCCCTCGCTGGTGCTGGATGGCCTCGCCCGCTGGGCGGTGCACCAGCCCGCAGGCTAGTATCCGCGCATGCTGACCCGTGCCCTGATCGTCGTACTGGCCATCCTCAATCTTGGCGTCGCCTGCTGGTGGCTGCTGCGCGATGCACCGCAGAAGCCTGCGCCGCCGCCGCAACCCGCCGGCGTGGCCGAGCTGCGCTGGGTGCCCGGTGGCGTGGATGCCGCTGCGGCCGCCGAAGCCACGGCCGCCGCGCCGACCGCGCCGTTGATGGAGCGCGAACCGGCGGAGAAGACGGCCGTGGCTGTAACGCCGGCGCCCGCCGCCCCGGCCAAGCCGGAGATTGCCAAGCCGCAGGCGGCTGAGGCTACGCCGGTTGCTGCCGCTGCCAAGCCGGCAACACCGCCTGCACCGACCCCGACCCCGGCACCGGCACCGGAGAAGCCCGCAACCCCGCCCGCGGCCGCCGAGCCGCCGCGCTGCGTCGCGCTGGGCCCGTTCGCCGACCGCGCCGCCGCTACCAGTGCGCAGGGCAAGGCCAGCACGCTGCTCAGCCAGGTGCGCCTGCGCGAACAGCCTGCTGCCAGCGGCAGTGCCCGTTACCGGGTGATGCTGCCGGCCGCCGCCAACCGCGAAGAAGCCCAGGCCACCGTGAAACGCATCGTCGCCGCTGGCCTGAGCGACTACTACATCATCAGCCAAGGCGAGGAGGCCAACGCCGTGGCGCTGGGCCAGTACCGCAACCGCGAAGGCGCCGAGCGGCGCATGGCGGCGGTGCAGGCCGCCGGCTTCCAGCCGCGCCTTGTCGCCAGCGGCGACGCCGGGCAGTGGTGGCTGGAAGGGCAGCTGGCGGCAGGCACGCAACCGGCCCAGGCCCAGCAGCGCAGCGGGGCGGCACAGAGCCGGTCGCTGGAATGCGCAAGGTTGCGCTAGAATCCCCGGACCGCGGCGCTGCCGCCGGTGATCCACCCATGCCGCTTTAGCTCAGTTGGTAGAGCAACTGTCTTGTAAACAGTAGGTCATCCGTTCGATTCGGATAAGCGGCACCATCGCCTGATCCAGTGGCGTCCGAGCAAATCCAAGATGCACAATAAACCTGCTGAAAAAGCGGGTTTTTTTGTGCCTATCCGTCCGCACCCGTCCAGCCACATCCAAGATGATTGGGGGTGCAGCTGGGGGTGCATTTCGTAAACTTCGAGCCAAGCAGGAGGATGTACCCCCAATGGCCAGCAAGACATTGACTGATATGGCAGCAAGGAGTGCCAAGGGTAGGGATAAGCCTTACAAGTTGGCGGCAGGGGCTGGCTTGTACCTGCAAGTGATGCCCAATGGATCCAGGTATTGGCGGATGAAGTACCGCTATGGAGCGAAGGAGAAGTTGCTGTCAATCGGTGTCTACCCCGAGATATCCCTCAAAGAGGCGGTAGAGAAGCGTGACATTGCTCGAGCACAACTACGGGCTGGGCAGGATCCTTCCGAGGAGAAGCAGTTGGTCAAGCTGAAGGCCCAACTGTCGGCAGATGGTCGCTTTGAAGCGATTGCCCTGGAGTGGCTGGAGAGTCGCCGCGACCTTGCCGAGAGCACATGGAGCAAGGCCAAGTGGATGCTTGAGACCTATGCGTTCCCCTGGCTGGGGCGTCGGCCTATTGAGGACATCAGTACGGCAGAAGTGCTTGCGGTGCTGCGTCGGCTGGAGGCACAGGAGAAGATCGAGTCCACGCAGCGTCTTCGCCAGATCTGTGGCCAGGTGTTCCGCTACGCAGTTGCTACCGGGAGGCTTGATCGTGACCCTACCAGCGCATTGCGGGGCGCATTGAAAACTGCGAAGAACCGCCACTATGCGTCGATCACAGACCCAGTCAAGGTTGGCGAACTGTTACGGGCTATCGATGGCTATACGGGACAGCTCACGACGCTGTGCGCATTGAAGTTTGCTCCGTTGGTGTTCACGCGCCCCGGTGAGTTGCGTAAGGCGGAATGGGCCGAGATTGACCTCGATGCCGGGCAATGGAGCATCCCTGCCGAGAAGATGAAAATGGGTGTTGCCCATATCGTCCCTCTTTCAAAGCAAGCCATTGCGATCCTGAGGGAGTTGCAGCCGGTCACGGGCAAGAGTCGCTATGTGTTCCCTTCCATTCGTAGCCTGCGTGATCCAATGAGTGAGAACACGGTAAACGCAGCACTCCGTAGGCTGGGCTATGGCACCGATGACATGACGGGACACGGATTCCGGAGCATGGCTTCCACCTTGCTGCATGAGCAGGGATGGACTTCTGACGCCATTGAACGCCAGTTGGCGCACTCCGAGCGGAATCCCATCAAGGCGGCCTACAACCGTGCGGAACATCTACCGGAGCGGAGGCGGATGATGCAGGCATGGGCTGACTATCTCGACAAGCTGAAGGTGCAGAATTCGAAGCCAAAATTGAAGCTTGTTGGATAGTTTGGCTGAGACTGACGTGCCCTTGTGCGTTCATCGGATGTGGCGTCGACATTTGTGTCAGAAGAAGTGGCTGCTTTCGACCCGAAGCGGACAGTGCATCATGTTAAACGACGAGGCCCGCAGAGATGCGGGCCTTGTGCATCATGAGCGATCAGAAGTGAACCTGACCCTGTTAGTTGTTCTCGGTCTTTTGGGTGTGGTGACGCGAACGCCGCATGACCCGCGTGCGACGCAGGTGAGCCAGCAGCTCCTGCTTCAGCGCGCCGCGGGACTGGATGTAGAGCGTGCGGTAGATGGTTTCGTGGGACACCTGACGGCTCGTCTGGCCGGGATACGTGTGCCGGAGCCAGCCGGCCACCTGCTCCGGCGACCATTGCCGCTTGAGCTTGATCGCGACGTGTCGCGCCAGGTCCCGATGCACGGCCAGCTTACAGGGCTTGGGACGCCGTGCTCGATTCCATGCCGCAGGATCGGCTTGCGTGGCGCGGTACCCTTGCGGTCCTTCATTACGACGGAGTTCGTGGCTCACCGTGGAAGGCGCTCGACCCAAGGCGGCGGCGATGGTCCGCATCGATTGGCCTGCGGCGATCCCGCGCGATATCTCTTCTCGCTCGCCCAAGCTGAGTGCCGGGTGGATCTTCGACGCTCAGGCGGTCGGATCCCGCCTGACAAGGCCAGGATCCTCTGTACGGAGGAGTGGTTACGATCGAACAACTGGGCGATCTGCTGCAAGGACTCGCCCCGACGCCAACGATCCCACATCAGCGCCTTCTGGCTCTCGCTGTAGTAGATCCTTGTCCCGTACTTCATCTGCAACACTCCCGCCGCGCCAAGCGGCCTTCAGTGTGTTGCATCGATCAATTGAATCCGCGACCCACAGCGGACATTGCCGACCCACCGGGCTAGGCGCCCAATATCAGTCGTCCCACTCTTCGTTCCGCTTGGCCTCGCGCTGACGATCAATGCAGCCGCAGTCTTGGTCGTATATGCGTTCAAAGCCACTATGTCCGTCGTCCACGTCTTCGGAACGAACGGTGCGCTGACAGTTGTAACACTCGTAGTAAAAAGTGGTCATGAAGGACTCTACGGTCAGGTGACGGCACGCGCGATATGTTTCTGGCTAGCGAACAATTAGCTAGGCCGCCGCTGTAGCTTTGATGCGAAATTCTTGGTCGTGCTGCCCCTTTCTGACCTCGAAGACATCGGAGTGCTTCTTCAGCAGATCGGCGAAGTTAGAGGCGTTATAAGTACTTTCGTCAAAAGTCGGGTCGAGCCGTTTAACCATAGGCCGAATCGCGGCCTTAAGAACCCATGGGTCTCCTCGATTCGCTGAAAGGCGCAAAATCGCTCTGCGAATCAAGTCGACAGGGTCAGCAGGTGCAGGAGCTATATCCTCGTTCGGGTCTTCGCAGGCGGCCGGCTTGGTGCCGTCTATCAGAAGGGACTCGTAGTATCTGAATTCGTGGCAGCTATGAGCCCAGTGGCGATTGGTTGTTGCTTCGCAGCCCACGCCCACCAACGTCTTTCCGGCAGCTTTGATCTTCTGTGCAACAGGCAGGAAATCGCTGTCGCCTCCCACGATGACGATCGTCGTGATGTGCGGAAACCGGATGATGTCCTCGGTAGCGTCCAGACATAGCTTGATGTCCGCACCGTTCTTTGCGGAGGCACCTGGCGGGAACAGCTGGATCAGTTCGACCGCGTTGTGCAGGAGGACTTCGCGGTATCGTGAGAACCATTGCCAATTGCCGTAGGCCCGGTTGATGGCCACCGAACCGAGCGAAGCTATGAATTCCATCAGAGCTTCGACGTCGATCACGGGCTCTTGATTGGTAAAGCGTGTTTGCTTGTAAGCGCCCACGCCCTTTCGGCGGTCCAATACGCTTGCATGGATATTTTCGAAATCCCAGTACAGCGCAACCGTCGACTGGTCCGAGCTTTGAAATGCGTTCATTTGCGTTGCATGCTGTGAGGAGTCGGCAGGCGTCCGCCGAATCATTCAGGAAGTGTTCCATCAGGGCTAGCGAACTCTCCACGACCCTTGCGAAGGTCGCTTACGATTTGCCTGACCGTGTAATCGAGATCAAGCTTCCGCCTTAACGCTTCATCAAGCTGTGCTCGAAACTCTTCGAAGGTCGCGCAGGAACGGGTCAACGCAACGATCTGGCCGATCATATCTGCATGGTTGCTTGTGGCGCGCCGGGAGCTGATCTCCATTTCCGTCAACCGCTGGGCCAATTCCATTAGGTCGGCGGACCGCCACTTGTGGAGCGTGGCTTCTTCCTCTGCAATCTCGGCCTCGGCAAGTTGTAAGGAGCGCTGATCACGCAGTTGGGTATGGAACGCCAGTGTTTGTCCGCTAGGCGTGCTGCGAAGAATGCTGCTCGTCTCTTGCCAGTCGGCCGGCGCTCGGGGATTGCTCGCCAGGTATTGCTCTAGTGCCAACAGGGCCCACTCCGGGCATCGGCGGCTGCTCGGGCGGCCAGCAGGCATCATCCACGCCTGAAGCGTGCGCACAGAGACCTTCTTTCGTGTTTGCCTGCTCAGAATTGCTGCCACGTGGCTGTAGTCGCCGTTGTACGGGCCATGCAAAAGCTCGGACACCCGCCTTTGCGTGTGGGCATCGTGCACTAGTTGATGAAGCTCGTCGCGCAGTGCGGCGACGTGGGCAGCCTCGACCGAGGGGAGCCTTTCTCCCTCGAGAGAAATCACCCAGCCAGGCGCAGTCGAGTTATAGGCAATGCGAAACACCAGGCCTGTTGGCCTGTGCCTGGCAGTCGCTGCTCGATACGTATATTCCCAATCCATCTATGTCTCCGGTGTTCGCACATTGTGCGGCACAATGTGCGGAAGTGCAACGCCGTTTGGCGTCTATGGCCTACGGGACCCAGGGGCGGGAGTTGAAGGCGTGCCGACGTCCTAAGCCGTATAGGCGCATTGGCAATGTCTGTTATTGGCCGATGGCGGACCCTGGTCGATGGTAGCGACGCAACCCCCTTACCACGAAGCGTGAGGCCAACCTGAGGGGCCGCGTATGGCCCACGTCCATGCGAAGATTTGGGCGGGCCTCCTTGAGCGGGAGCCCGCCCGTGATCGACCTTGATCAGGTCAGTTCGTAGCGCTCTTCGATTGCGGCGAAGAACTGAGTAGCCTCTTCTTGGGCGCGCCTGTTCTCTTCGGTCGCGAGTGGCGTCAATTCGATTCCGTCGAAGCCACCGACATACGCTGGTCCGCCGACATCGTCGTCATACGGAGTCCCGTCATCGTTGATTGCTTCATGCCGGTCCTGGCTCAGGTCCCGACCCAGCATGCGCGACAGGTGCATCCAGACCCATGCACGGAACGGTGTCTCGCCTCGTTCTTCGATGAGTTCGCGCATGGCGGATACATCCCCCTTTTGTGCGAGCACTGTCAGCCATTGGTAGGCCAGCTCGGGTCGATCATGCGCATCGGCCAAGTCAGCCATAGCGTAAGGATCAATCTTGTCCGACGGCTCGAGCTCGAGCGCTCCTGGATCACCGTAGCGCTCCGCGGTAAGCAGCATTGCGCGCCTATCCCCGCCCCGTGCCGCTGCAAGGAGGTGATGCCGATGTTTGGCCGCCACCCGAATGAACCTGTCTACGCCCACCGCGATCTCCGCTAAGTCCACGGGCTCGACCGACCACTGACCACGCCGGCGCAGTTCGCGACCGAAACGGCGGTCGTCCTCGTCTGACAGACCCCCATGCGGCTCGAGCATGCGCGCGATCGCTAGGTGCGCAGCCGCTATGCCGCGTGCCGCGGCCGCCTCCAACCCTTCGAGCAGCAATGGAAGGTCGCCGAGCATGGCATCAAAGCTTTGCTGAATGCGGCTGATTAGAGCAATCGACGGCGACTGGGCAACGACAGGCGACTCCGCTTCGTCTGCCTCCACCCACTCGTCTTCATTGCTAGCGAGCGCGGCGATCAGCTCCTCAAAGCGTACCGGCGCGTAGCCGGATGCGCGGAGGAAGTTGGTCAAGCTCTGGGTTGCGCGCAGGGCCTCCTCAGGCGACAGCCCAAAGTGAAGACACCGCTGAGTGACACGGTACTCATCCGGCGCGAGGCCAGTATCACGCCAAGCCAAGTCGCACCACGCGGCTTGGTGATGGAACGCGGCATGAGTAGCGAATCCGGCGGCGGCCGCCAGTAGCTCATGGACTTGGCTGCGGGTAAGCGGCGCGGAGCCTTGCGCCCGAAGGTACGCATGGACATGAAAGGCATATTGCTTGATGGTCATGACTCATCCTCGACGGCCAAGTCAATCCGGGTCAGGCGCACACGTTTAAGTCCCCGGCAGCTGGCCAGAAGAAGAGTCGATCATGGGATAAGACCTGTTTTGCTCGTGTGCAAGCAGGGCGGGCGCCGCAGCCAGTGTATGCCTTTCGCCACCGGGATTCCAAGCGCACTATAACTGCGTGCGCTGGTGCCCTGCTTCATCGCTCCAGCTGTGGCTGACCGCCGAGTGGGGCCGGCCAGAGAGACCTGATTCCTGTCCGAAGTGGGAGTGGACATCCGCGGATGTGGCGTTGGTCGGGGTCGGCCTCGGCTGCTGTTCTGATTCGCTTCCAAAGCGCATCAGACTATGGCCAAAGATGCACAAGGTCAGACTGTCCGTTGCCCAGATGTCGGCATATGGGGGATGTTCATTGTCTTCTTGCAGGGTGGGAAGTTGGTGCATGACATAAAAGGACCATTACGGCCGGACTTCTGCACCATTACTCCATTCCGACACCTTGGGCAGACGATGGCGGTTGACGGCTCGCCATCGGCGTCTAGTACTTCAACCCAGCCGCCCTTCATCAGTTCAATGAGGAAGGGAGACTCGCGGCCTTGCACGGTGAACATCGCCACCGAGCGTCTGGCACGAGTCAACGCTACATAGAACAGCCGACGTTCTTCTGACTTGGGGTAGGGGTCTTCAGCTGGCATCGCCAGGCGTAGCACCGGATCGTCCTCCTTGCGACTAGGAAAACCATGCTTGGCCAAGTGGGGAAGAACGATGTAGTCAGCCTCCGAGCCTTTCGATTTGTGGATGGTATGGAACTCCACTGCCATCTTGTCGCCGAAGTCGCTCTTCCAGCTGGGAGGTACGTAATGCTCATCGGCGTTGTAGCGGCCCAGGACGTAGACCGACACCTTTCCGTTCTTTCCCAGTGGATGCGAGCCATCGCGAAGCTGCTCGTAGATGGATTGCAGGTGCAACCGGACAGCGCCTCGGATGCGAGTTCTGTCTAGCACCTGGAAGGCTTGTAGCACCGGGCCAATCTGTAGTGTTTCAGACCGAACCTTCTTAGGGATTTGCTTTTCGTTTTTCATGACGAATGCACTGGATGCATCGCACAAGGCTTGTGGGCAACGGAATGTGCGTTCCAGCTTGAGCACTTGGGCGTCTCCACACCAGTCCCGAAAGCCAGTCATCACCGAGATATCAGCACCCGCAAAGCGGTTGATACTTTGCCAGTCATCGCCCACCACAAACAAGAATCGACCAGGCTGCTTTACTAGAGCTTGCGACATCCTCGCCCGCGCCCATGAAGCGTCCTGGAATTCATCGACCATGATCAGCTCATAGGGCGAGTTCCAGTTACCCGCTTCCAAATGCTCGCCGGCCATGTTGAGCATGTCTTCGAAGTCGATCGCATCGGCATCGGTCAGGGCTTCATCCCATGCATTCCTAATGGGGCCGTACAGGGCCAAGAAGAGCTTGTGACGGTAGGTGAAAGCATCAAAGTCTTCAGCTTTGATGCGCTTACGCAGTTCGGCCACGGATAGGCAGTTGCTCTTGGCATGGGTGATGAAACTACGGAAAAGCCTCACCAAGTCTCCGTGTTTCAACGGCTCTCGGCCTGCAACCGGGCGGTTGGGATCGGGGTCAAGCGTCACACCACGCTTCTTGAACTCAGCCTCCAGGTGGTCAAAGGCCGATCCGTCCCACATCTGGGCCGAGGTCGTTTCGATGCAGTCGGTCTGGAAGTGCGCGTGTTGCTCCCTTGCCCAGATGACCTTCTCCATGTAGCGGGGAAATTTATCCGGTGGCTTCCCCTCGCCATCGAGCGCCTGATGCTCGTGGTAAAGCGCCATAGTAGGGTAGTAGAAGTCGGGATGATATTGGCTGTGGTCAGCAGTAGCTGTGGGGTGCTCGTAGGGACGTTCGTAAATGTAGGGAATGCCGTTGTAGAACAGCCAATCCGCTAACGTTCGTTCCTGCTCGCTTTTGACGACATCACCTTTCAGGGTGCTAAAGCCCGTCTTTCCCGAAATCTTGTCGTAGTCCTCATGATCCGTTTCCACGCCAAATTTTGGGATGTCTCGACTGAAAACGACGCGGAACAGGTCCCATTGGGTTCTGAAGGTCTTGCTCCGATCCTTCAAGCCATCAATGAGATCCTCGAGCTTCTCTGCGTCCCTTTCTTGTTCCACCCAGCTGGCGATGCGTGGCTTCCTGCCGGTGGCTTTGCCGATGACGTCCAGGCCAAACTTATGAAAGGTCATCGCGGCAACCTTCACGTCTTCCCTGCCGATGCGCTTCAATCCCAACTCAATACGTTTCTGTAGCTCCTTGGAAGCGGAGTCATTGAAGGCCAACATGCATATGCGCTCTGGCGCTATGAGCCCGCGGTCCACCGCATAAGCGGCCTTAGCCACCATCGTGGAGGTCTTGCCTGAGCCCGCAGAGGCGATGACTTGCACCCGGTTGTCAAAGCAGATGACAGCTCTTGCCTGCTCCTCAGTCAGTGGCATCTTCTCGATGCTGTCGAACAGGTTCTTGCAAGCCACCAACTCGGCTTTCACGTGTTCCTCGTTGCGCCTAGCCACAGCTCCCTTGAGATTGGCGCTCCACAACTTGGTGGCTGTTTGAGCTACTTTGAGTTTGTCACCTAGGAACGCTTGTATATCAGCCTCGGCGAGCATCTGGATGAGCTCAGACGTGGTTACCAAAGGAACTGGCTTGCTGTCCATATAGCGGCGCAGGGATTCGGAAGTAATCCACCTGCGCTCCTGGCGGTGGCGGGCAACATCCCGCAGGATTTCGTAATGCCAACTCAAAATTGGCTCTATGGCCGCGATGAATCGTTCGCGCCGAGACTTGAGTCTGGTTTCGAGTTCTAGCCGAGCGGCGGCTACACGCTTCTCTTCTACGACCGCTGCGATGGCCTGCCGGATGGCCCGGCCGTGTGCGTTGGGAATTCCATCCACTCTGATGCTGTCTTGGCCCTTCACCCTTAGGGTGAGGTCGGTCCAGAAGATGCCCTCATTGATTTCGATGGGGGATGATCTTGTGATTCTGGCTTCATAGCTCCTGGAGTTTGCATTTAACTTCAGCAAGTCATCTGATAGCGTCAGCCACCAGTTTCCTGAGCCTGTGAACGACTTCCCCCAGCTAGAAGGACTCCAAAACCCCATTCGACTCCCCAATCATTGTGCTCCCTATGATAGCGGCCAAAGGCGCTGTTGGTTCACAAGGTCAGGCTAGGGTAGCCGGGTTATGATGGATCATTGAAGTTGATCTGGGGAGTTCAAAGTGATCGCATTGCTGGGGTTGGGGGTCTTAGGTTTCCAGCTGGTAATTGTTGCCAGCTTGATGTGTGCCGCCTTGCTTGGAAGAGGGTGGCTTAAGGCCGCAGCTTTCATATGGGTAGCCTTTACGTTGTTTGGTAGCATTTTCACCATGTGGCTGCTTCTATTGCAGCTGGTGACCATTGTGGTTGGCTACCTGTTAGGTAGTTGGATTCTCAAGAAGCGAACTGCCTCTAACAAAGGGATTCACCTAGGCTGAAATTAGTGAAATTCAATCTGGATAATGAGTCGCTCAGGTTGAATCGCCCAAGATGTTCTAGACAAACGAACCGCGGCGTCTGGCTGCGGGGCGTCATCCGACCCGTTGCTGAAGTTCAATTTTTGCCCGCAGTCGTCAACTTTGAAATGATGGCGGTATTTCGAAATATTATATCGAACGGCGGCGTTGCTTAGTAAGGTAGTCGCTGGCCCAGCCTTGGGGTCTCAAGGTCGAAACCTGATTGCAAATGGTTACATCTGTGGCAAAAGTAGTGGCTCTACCAAACATCGCTCAACATAAAGCTAGGGGGAAGCATGCGCCTGCTCCGATTTGAAATCTGTAATTTCAAGTGCATAGAGCACGTGGTCTTGGAATGGGAGGACCTGCTTGTCCTCATCGGGGAAAACAACGCAGGCAAGTCTTCCGTGCTGTCCGCCATTGCCGTGTTTCTTAGCGGCAGTTCCATCAGGGACTCATCGCTCTTTCGCCGACACCAGACCGATGATGGCAATGCCATAGAGCTGATCGGCTACTTCGACTGCCTCACAGATGACGAGAAAGCCCAGGTTGCTGTTCGTGGTCGCATGGATGGTGACCAGTGGGTGCTTAAAAAGCGCTACTGGTTCGAGCCAGGCGAGGACGGTGATGCGGGCGGTTGGAAGGAACAGTTGTTCTCCTTCTCCGGCGTTGAGCGGTTCGTGGGCTGGCCTGACCCTGATACGACTTGGGCTGCGTTCCCGGCGGAATATCAGCCGATTATTGATGCGCTGTCCAATAAGGGCGCGCGCCCCAACGCCGGCTCAAGGGAGTCGCTCAAGGCTGCCGTGCGTGATCAGCGCCCCGATCTGGTTGTGGTTGGTGCGGCAGCCTGGTTACCCAACCCCGGCGGTGGCGGCAACTGGAAGAGCAACGCAAACTCCATCCTGCCTCGTCCCATTCTGGTTAGGGCAGTCCAGGAAGTAAGCGACGAGACAAATGCGAAGGATGGCTCGACATATGGCAAGTTGGTCAATCTCATCGTTGAGCGCAGTCTGGCGCAGCGTCCCGAGATGGCTGCGCTCCAAACCGCTCTGGATGATGTTTTGGCGCTCTTCCGTCCAGATCCCACCAATCCGCTGCGGCAGGCTCAAGAAGTTCGAGACCTGCAGGACCGCATTAATCAGAGCCTCAATGAAGTCATCGGAGGTCAAGCGCTGATCAGTACAGAGGCACCGGAGCTGCGAACGATGGTTCTACCGTCGACCTCGCTCGTTATCCGCGATGCCCAGGCAGGCATCGACACAGAAGTTGGCCATCAAGGCCATGGTCTGCAACGCACGCTGGTCATCACGCTACTCCAGCTTCTCGCTGACGCGCAATCTCAAAGTTATCAAGCTGCCGGTACCGGTCTTCAGCGCAGCACCATACTGCTAATCGAGGAGCCTGAGCTCTATCTACATCCCCAGATGGAGCGCTTGATGCGGGACGTGCTGCACCGGCTTGCTGCGCAGCCGAACACGCAGGTGGCTTGCTGTACCCACTCGCCGGTCTTCCTGGACATCGCGAACAGGTACCGTGCTATCGTGCGTATGTTCAAGACAGCGCAAGGCGATGCCGCCTGCTATCAGGTCAGTCAGGACTTGTTTCCCGGGGTGGTCCATCAAGCAGACAAGCAGCGCCTGCAAACGGTGGCAAGATTTCACCCCACAGTCAACGAACTCTTCTTCGCTAAGAATGTGGTGCTGCTAGAGGAAGGCAGCGCAATTGCGGCCTTCGAGCGAGGCGCTGACTTGATGGGCCTTTTCCAAAGGCACGTCCGCTTGCGTCGGGAAGTCACGTTGGTCGACTGCAACGGCAAGAGGAATATTCCTGCCTTCCAGCGCATGCTAAACGCATTCGGCATTCCCTACCGAGTGGTGCACGATGGAGACACTAACAACCCGCAGGCCTTTGCGGACAACGCCCCGATTGCTGCGGCACTCCCCGCGGGTGGTGCCCATCTAATCCACAAGGTGCTGCCCGACGATCTGGAGGGATTGCTGGGGTATACGGCCGCCAAGGGAAGCAGCAAGCCCTACATCGCGGTTTGCACCGTGGAAAACCTGCACGCGCAGGCGCAATTGCCGACGGCTTTCCAGCAAGCAGTGTGCATGACTTACTTTGGCCAGCTTACTGAACCGCAGCCTGGGCCCTGAAGGCCCTTGGCGAGTCGCTCAAGGCCAAGAGGAGAGGCTGCGCATGTCCAGAAGCAACTGCTCGGTCCAGCATGCAAGCTGGATCGTGATGTCATTCGCCGACGTCTCTGAAGATCGAGCAACCAGCCTGCTGTTTCCGGCCGCGCAGTCCGCCTGGCGGCTGAGGCCCATCATGGCTGTTTGAAGCTAGTTCACAGCGGAGCATATCTTGACGGAAGTTGGCGGCTGACTGTAGAGGTCAAGCCGGAGCAAGATCTGCTTCTAGAATTGAAGCGGTCCGGAAAGCGTCATCTGTCAACTGCCGAGACCTCCAGCGCTAGCGGCTCGTTTCTCGCAACTCGGCGTAGTTCAGCATTGCGTACGTCTGCTCCGGTCGACTAGAGACTCAAGGCAGACGGAACGTCGTTTGTTTCCCGCCAGCTCCGCCTTGGCGTCTGGATCAAAACGACATAGTAGTCCGGGATAGACCCAATCCGGCTGCATGAGAAAAGTCAGGCTCGGTACAAACAGCCAGCCAGTTGGGCATTACCACCAAATGAACTGGACAGCGACACCAAGTGAACTGGACACCGCCACCGGCTTGTTGGGCACCTGCGGGTACCGATGAGATTGATCACCTGGACCAGCAGAAGATGATCACGCGACCTAGCCTGGTGACCAGCATCGTTGCTCGGTCTGAACCATCGTTCCCATAGGTCACCGAGAACTTTGATCAGATCAACGACCCCTGACAGCGCCGCCAAACGAACTCGACACCGCCGCCAGCCAATTGGACACCTGACATGGCACCGATGCCCCCTTCCGGCCACAAGCGGGCGAGGCTCGGCGTGGCTAGATCTGAAGGATGCGACCCCGAGGCGCGCGGCTGTTCGCGACAACCGAATCCCTACCAAACATGATCGCTTGCGTCGTCGTCGGCGCCTCAAGGGTCAGCTCGTGCGGGACGGGTTCAAGGTCAACCATCACATCAACCACATCGTCCGGATTGGACGTGCGGTAGATCGCAAGGTCGCGGAAATTCAGTGCCCACGCGTTTTGAGGCATCCAAACTGCGAAGGCCGTTGGGTAGAACTTCATCAGCCAGTACATGCCTTTTCCGCCATTGCTGATGTCCAAAGACCCTGCGTCTCGGATCAATGCCTGTCGGCGGTAGGGATACACCCAGTAGTAGAAGTTGATTCCTGCCGGGACGGGCAGCATCGCGTCTAGGAAGAAGTCGCGCCATTCCTCGGTGCGCGGCCCCTTCAAATAACGATCTACCCCGACTGCTGCCAAGTGGCCCCAGATGGCACGCATCAAGAGCGCGGGCTTCGTGGGCACTGTCATTGTGGTCGGCAACATCAAGTCAGAAGCAAGCAAGCTGCTTACGCGACTGGTGAAGTCGATCAGCACCGGATCGTACCTACCGCCAAGCAGTGTGTTGTTGCACCGCGCGCACAGAGTTCGGTACTTCACGCCATCTTGGGCTTTCGTCTTGATTGATTTCCCAGCGTCGAGGCGGTGCGTGACGTGCTGAAGCTCCATCGCTGTTGGACGGACGCAGCCCTTGGGTGGGGTGTGATCCTCAGTGAGAGGGCCGTCAACGCCGCAGATATTGCAGGGACCGGACTTCGCTCCGCGAGTGACCATGTGCAGCGGCATGGCTAGGACTCCTGCTATGGAAGGCCGCGCAGGAACGCCGCGAACAAACGGTTGTCCGCACTACTAGTGGCGAACCGCGTGAGTTGCTGAATGTTCTGCCGCGTCAGCAAGCGCCTTCCGGCAGCAACCACATTGCGAAGGCGCTCAAGGTTCGAATCAAGCTCGCCGCCTACCTTCGACAGCTCCCGTAGCTGTTTGTCCGGTAGACTCTCAATGTCAGCTTCCGAAAGGGCCGTTAGAAACGGCTCAATGCTCCCAATGATCTCCCGCAACCCATTGCCAGGGGCAAGCGCGGGGAATCCATCAAGCTGACCCACGCGATCTTCTACAGCGAACGGGACGTTCCGGCGCAGGTGCTCAAGACCCTTGACGTCCACCGCAGCGGATCGTTCTTCGCGCTCTTGCTTGGTCGCCGCGCGCTCAATAATGAGGGTGCCGTCGCCGCGCCGGACTGCTTGGCGAACCGCGTTGATGATCGGGGTCGGAAGAGCTGTTGATTTGCCGGTGAGTTGATTAACGCGGGTGTTGATCCAAGCCGCGCCATGCTGCTCGGTCTTGATGGTGGCGACTTCCGTTACGATGATGGGAAGTCGATTCCGCAGCTCGCCTAAAAACTCGCGGCTCTGCTGCGCCCTCACAGCGGCAAGGAAGACGCGGCTCATCTGAGTGAACTCTACGTCGAAGTGCTTCTTGCCGCAGATGCGCCCGATATTTGTCACTCTGCCGTCTGCCGCCGCAACAAGGAATCCGTTGCCGTGGGGCTGATGACAGGTCGAGAGTCCGCATGGGATCAGAGCATCGAACGTATAGCTGCCAATGATCTCTTTGAGCTTGACCGTCTTGGGGTCAATGTCCGCAGTGAATCCGGGGACAGATTCGATGTCATCCCAAGATGCAATGCGGACAAACCCCCGCTCGCTGTTGAGTGTGATCATGCGCTTACCAAGCTCCCGAAATCCGGGGGACGCTCAAGGTCAGCTTGTGCACTTCACCAAGGTCATTCAACAGACTCAGGTCATCCAACTTCTTTGGGTACTTCTTGAACCAACGATCAGCTACGTTCAGAAGATCCACGTTTGTAGGCCGATCTTCGTAGATGCGGTTGTATTCAGGCAGCGTGAGCTGGAGCTTCGGCGAAGCCGCCTTGTCCTTGGCCATGTCGTCTTGTCCCCCCGGTCGTGCGGCCCCCTGCGGCATTAGCCGAGTATTGGGGCGTGCCGGGGTGGACTCAAGTCACCCCTCCCGGACGAACTTGAGCTCGGTCGCCCAGTCCTGCCGCAGGCATCCGTATCCACCGCCGGGCTGCGCAGCAAGTCCTGGGACGAATTCACCACGCCGGAGGCCCCGCATATGGACCTGGTCATGACCGTATGCGACTCGGCGGCAGCAGAGACCTGTCCGGTGGTGTTCAGGGATTTCCTACGCACCCATTGGGGTTTGCCTGACCCCGCAGCAGCCGGCGGCAGCGACGGCGACAAGCGTGCGGCGTTCAAGCAGGCCCATCGTGTCATCCACGCCCGACTCCTTCCTGGCACTTCCCTCACCCTCTCGTTTGGCCTTCGATGTCGGGCGCCCATCTCACGGCCGCAAAGCTCTCGAGCGTGGTTCAGGCAGCCCTGCCGCAAAGGCTCTGTACGAGTATCCGTAGTGCAATAATTTTCAAAGTTCGGGCGATCTTGGTCCCTCTCTTTGTAACCGCCGTCGGCTTCGCTTTCGATGACCTTTGGCGCAAGATCAAAAATTCTTCCTGGCAACTCGCTGGCCGATGGTTAGAGACATACGAGATGAGCACTCCAAACAGCCGTACTCATGAAGCAATAAGAAAAGCTATCCATCGTCTACCAGCGACCGGAGCGTCTGGCTTCGAGGGATTCATTGGACACGTGCTGAGCGCGATCACCGGCATTGGATTCCGCCTCGCTTCAAGTGGCCAACAAGATGGAACTGACGGCGACTCGGCGCATCCTACCGATCACTTGAGCTACGAATGCAAACGATATGATGAGAATATCGGTCGTGAAAGCGTGCTGTCCAAGCTCGCTGAGCTATCGACGCGTCAGGATGTAGACATTTGGGTTCTGGCGGGTACCGCGCCTGTCCATAGCCAGCTTGCGCGCAAGATCAGTGACATTGGGCGGGCACAGTCTTTAGAGACATTGGTGCTGGACTGGACCGAGACTGCCGGCCTGCCGCCGCTCGCGGTGGCTTGTGCCATGGCCCCATTCGCGGTGCTCGAATTCATGAAGGAACGCGGGCTCTCGACACAGGATCTGCTGTGCGTCCGCAACGAACTCGCACATATAGCCCAAGATCCTCGCTACGTTGGGCATTCGGATGCCATCCGGAGTGGCTTGGATATCGCCCGCCTCGGCGTTGAGGGTATGCGCCAACGTAACATCGCATGGATGCGGTCGAGGCTGTCAGATCGAGGTGCCGCCAGGGCCGCATTTGGTCAACCGTTAGCGCCTGGCGCTGCAGCAAAAAGTCATACCTTGAGCCGCCCACGCATCACCGGCCATGTAAAGAACTACCTGCGTGGTGAAGGCAATCAGTCTCCTTTGTTTATACTTGGCAATGAGGGGGTCGGCAAATCATGGGCCGTTGCTCAAGCTTGGGCATCGGAACCCGACCCGCCCGCGCTTTTCATCCTCCCCGCCGAACTATTTGTTCAGACTACATCCGACGAGGCCATTGAGGTCGTCTCCAGGACGATTGCCAAGCAATGCGGTGCGGAGAAGGGTGAATCGGAAAGTGACCGCTGGGAGCGAAAGTTAAAGCGATGGCTGAATACCGCCCATCAGGGGGTCCGCTTTATCGTCTATCTCGACGGTATCAACCAACAGCAAACAGTCGATTGGGCGAGATTGATCGACAGCATCGATGCGCAGATTCGCGCTGCGGGCGGGCGCGTGATCGTCTCTTCTCGGCGCGCATACTTCGACAGCCACCTCTCAGGCAGGCTTATGTCGGCGCGCCCAAACATCGTTCCAGTCTCTCCATGGGATGACGACGAACGCGACGCCATCCTGCTTCAGCGCGCACTCGATCCGGCGAGTGTAGCGAGTAAGGTACTTGACGCCCTTCGTAACCCCCGGCTTCTCGGAATAGCCCTAGATCTGCTTGACAACGAAGCAATCGTGGGTCTTGAACAACTCGACATTGGCAGGCTCCTTTTCGCACACCTCCTCGCCGCAAACCAGTCCGGGCAACAGCCTTTACCGGCATACAAGCTCGTTCGGCGGCTGAGCAATCACGCTAAGCAGCTCATCGCGAAGGTTAACAGCGGGCAGTTCGAAGATCTGTTGATCTTCGAAGATCTCGAATCGGTCGTGGAAGAGCACTACTTCCATCCGCTTGGCCACGACCCTGCACGCTACACCCTAAGCCAGGACGGCATCCGATTGGCGTTGGCGCTGGCGGTTCTCGATCATCTGCACCAGGCGATGCGCAATGCTCGGCCGTTGGTACCGAGCACACTGGCCTTAATCGATCCTGTTGCCGCCTTGGACGATGCCAGTGGTGTGATCTTGGCAGCACTGTCAATCAGTTGTGTCGATGACAGGGAAGACGACCAGATTCGTACAGCCTTGCTCGTGGCTTTCGCAGAGATGCAGAACCCGAGCCACGAGGACCTCGCGCCTTTTATCGCTCTTGCCATCAAAAGACCCGCGGCTTTCATGGATGCCGCTTACGAACTGTGCCTCAGCCGGAGAAATCCACCGAACCTCAGTTGGATAAAGCTGGCCATTTTGGATGCCGCACTACACGCATCGGCTTGGGCAACCATCTCAGATCGTCTTCTGCGATGGCTGCGCACGCACGCGCTCGACCCGACCCGCGTACTGTCTTACCGACATCGTGATGATCCAGCACTACTGGCAACGGTGCTACAGGAGGCAAAGAACAAGCTCGATGGGGCTATCAAAAGCCTAGGTACTGTCGAGCGAGCTCTTCTGGATGGCCTTAGCCGGGTATCTGAAGATCCTTTGACGCTGCACCATTTCGCATTCGCCCTTCTGGCCGGCAAGCCGCTCAAGACCTTTGTCGACGCGTTCGCTGCGTTCACGCTCGGAAGCTATCTCGATCCAACTCCATTTTCAGCCAGTGATCGCCTGGCCTGGGTTTGCCGCCTCAATACGGTCGATTGGTGCGCGATGCGTAATAACATCCTGATGTGGACCGATCGCCTGACCAGCCCGGACTCATCGATCCCGGCTCGGTGGTCTGCCTCCACGCTGCTGGATATGACTGGGCACCCAGAGGACGCCGACCGTGCCCTCGAGCTGCGGAGGACGATGGCACAAGGCATCCCACATGGGCATTTGTCGAGACGTACATGGCGAGCCGTGGACGCGAGCGATATCAATAGCTCAGAACCGGAAGATTTGGACGATTGCGAGCAGCAATTTCGAAGTATTTCCGTCAATAAGCTCAGCCTGACTTTCGGCATCAGTTCAGACGACCACGTTTTCCGGGAATCCATGGCGCCGCTAGCCAGATATCGGCCCGACGTTGCTGTCTCTAAGATTCGTGAGCTAGCGATCGATGCCCCAACACGCAACGGCATGCCGTTACGGCAAGGCCTGCTCGTCAGCCACCAACACGCTGCTGCGCTGACTCCAGAGATCGCAATCAGCTACCTGCAGCTGCGAGAGGAAGATTTGCCTGCACGCTGCGACCAGCTGTCGCAGGAACATCCTGCACTACTGAGTAGCATATGCTTGGATCTCGCACTTCCCCACGTTACGTCGGCGCAGCAGCTCAAGGCAATCTCGTTTGAAGGGGCCGATCAAAACGTCTTGCACTCACTGGTTGCAAAGTTTAAGGCGTCATCACTCGATCCTGGTGACATCGAGCTCGCCCTCGCTACTGCCGTGGAATCCGACAAGAAAGTTGCGATCAGCTACATCCTGTGCTTCCTGAGCACAATTCCGATGCTTAAGGGGTTGGAACAGCTCATTCTGGATTTGGTAAACGCGCCCTGCGAAAAGATCCGCATCCACGCGCTCGCACTTATACAAAGCCAGGGTACGCTCACACAACTGCAACGGTTCACCGCAAGTGACTGGAACGCGGCCGGGAGGTGTGATGCCGAAGCATACTACGGATCACTGATTCTGCTTAGAGCGATTTCAGAAGCGGATGTCAGTCTGCGGAATGTTGCACGAAGAATCTCTTCTGATTTGTTCGGTCTGCTAGCAACGATCTCGGACCCAGGCGCTAGACTATGCGCGGAGCTTCTAGAGTCCAACATCCAGAGCGCTTCCGGCAGCATGATTCCGCCCCCTGCCGTTGATATAAGCGTCGATGATCCAATCGATGGCATTGCAGCAAGCATCACGGTCACCGCCAAGCCATCCACCCAATCGTTTGTCAACGCATTTCGAGACATTGAGGATCTGAAGGCCAACGAGATCAGGTCAAAGGAGAGGAGCGAAGTATTCAATGAGTTCCTCGATGTTCTCGAAGTGCAGAACGTTTCGTTCGTGCTTCGTCCGCTCACGTTAGAGCAGACCTCGTGCATCCTGCGGGCCTGCCCTGACCGCATCGATCATTGGCTCAAGTTGCTGTTGCCTAAAGAGCGAGCTCCCAACTGGCTTTGTAAAGGCATTGCTCTCACGTTCGCAGCTCATCTCTCTGCCGAGGACCCCGAAACTGCATTAGAGCTTATCGATCGCTACACTGGGATTAATGACATCGTGACGCGATCTTTCGGATTTGCACGTCTAGATATGCTGCAGCAAGCTATCTGGTCGTCCACGACATCGGATAAGTTCAATCTCAGGCGGCGACAACGCCTAGCCCTCGCCTCCAATGATGCGGCGCTGGCGCAGGAAGTGATGGCGGCCGAGCGTTGGGGGCATACTCGGTTTCTCGATGAGCTGGTCCACGAATGGGTCTCGGCACCGGAGGCGGCATACCGTGCGCGTGCGATCGCAATCCAGGGTTGGCGTGGCTTGTCAACTGCATGGCCAGTGGAGTTGGAGTTAGCCTCCGGCACGAGCGGTTTTCTGGCCCAAGTCCACACTGCGTCCAAGCAGGCGTATGTCAAGAATCAGAACGCCCGCTATTGGTACGAAAAAATGTGCCAAGCAACCACAAGTATCGATTTTTGGCGTTTCATGACCTTGATGTCGAACACCGTCGATCATCGGGCTGACCTTTGGCGAGACATTCCGGCCGAATCCAGTAAGTGGATGTCGATGTATGAGAGCGATATTCTCAATGCGACCAGCAATGCCGTCAGTCGGCAGAGATCCAAACTCGAACGAACTCTATACTGGATCAGCAAGCCGCCGCAGATCTATCTCATTGGACCGCACAATACTGCTCCGGTAAAGAGACTTGAGGAGATTGAGGTGGCGCAACTGTGAAGGCCGAATATTCATCGAACTACGTAATCGAAGCGAGGCTTCCTCTGGAGCCGGAGGCCTGCATGCTGCTATGCCTGCGTTGAGATAAATCTGACATCCAATCGCCGCGACCTTTGATTGTAAGTATCTTGATCGATCAGGATCTGCAAAGGACTTGCCGGCCCAGCCTCGCATTTTTTATCAGATCCGGTCGCTTGCTCGCGGAGCGTCGATTTTAGAGCAACGGCGCTAACTGCGCGAATTTCGCTATCAATGAGGATTCATAGGGATTGCATGCTACCGCGGAGGTTAGTGAAATATTTACTTCTGAGCCCCCATCTTGTCTGAAGCCCAATTCGGTGACATAAGTCCAGTGCATATACTTCGGCGCGCAGTGCGATTGTGCTGGTCTTTGGCGATCCCGGGCTTCAGTTTTTTAGATCCACTAAGACAACTTTGATTACGCCCGCCCGTCATGGGGCCAATGCTGGTGCATGGGCCTCAGAATACAGTCACTGGCGAAGGGCTATGACCTTGGGAAATGAGCCATATCCAGGGCGATAGACTATGTAGTAGGCAAGTGTTGCGGCAACTGAGAGTTCCAGGAAAGGCCTTATGAGGCGATCGCCGATGGCATCCTTCCGAGTCATGACGCTATGGGGCAAAGCCACGTCCTCGCCGCCTGCAGTACCGCTGCAGAGTTGTTCACCTGCGTGCTGCGCACGGTGTCCGGGTTGTCAGCTCCGGCGTGATGCAGCCATTCGCCCCACGGCATGAAGGCAGGTTCGTCTGTCGACTGACAGATCCTGGATCAGCAAAAGGCCCGAAAACTGCGCCAGCTGTCCCAATGGCCCATGCATCCATTCGCTGCGCTCCATGATCGCTACGTCCATGTCGAACGCTGTTGCATCATTCGTTCCATCATTGCGTCTACGTCGAAGTAGCCATAGCGAATCTCCGAGTAGTCATCGTCGGGTTGGATCTGAGGAGGCAATGCCGGTGAGCTGCCGGCGGCGAGAGCTGCGCCATGTCGCACCAAGCGCAGCCGAGATGCCAACCGATTCCGCTGCGAGAGGAGCTCGGACGCTGTAGTGAACCATTCCTGCTCTACCTGCATCACGTCGTTCGTGAGCCGCCGCTCCAAGTCCGCTCGGTCTTGCGGAGGCAAGTTGGCGTAGTACATCGAAACCGGATAGTCCAAGGTACAGGCTTTGGGCGAGCCGAGATAGTCGCTCTCATCTTGGTCGTAGTTCCAGGTGTTCCAACGATGAAACGCCAACGTCCACATCGGCTGTTCCTTCAAAGGATCTACCCTGCAAGCGAACTGGATGAGGATGTCGGCTGCAGCCTTGGCCGTAACTATCGACGTGGATAGGCCGATTGCCGAAATGAAGTCGTCCCACTGAGTTCCAGAGAGCTCCGCCAACGCCGAAGCGAGTGCTCGAGATTCCCTGGAGCCGTCGCGAGGATACTTATACGTAGCGCGCAGCCAGCTTCGCCAATGTTCCGTCCTCGCTACCTGGAGTAGTGTCTGGGTCAGCACCATTTCCACGTCGATATAGGGATTATCGCGCTCCAAATCTTGCAGGTGTTGAAGGCTCATAAACTTGAACGGAACGTTCTCAACCTGTAACGAGAGCAACGGAGCGTCGCCTGCGAGCACTTGGGCTATAGCCAAGGAAAGCATGATGCTGTCGCGAGCATCAACAATTCGCGCAAGCTCCATCGGCTGCAACTTCCACAGCAAATTGATGGCAACCCAGATGTCCGAGTGAAAGCTAGGAGTCAGGAAAGGCAGCATCTGTCGAAGCTTCTCGAAATCCCCAGCCTTGACCTGCTCGGAAAGCTCGACGAATCGTCTCGTTGAGTCCGCGCTATCGGCAACTGGAGCCCGCTCAACCGATTCCAGCAACATCTTGACCTTCTCGGGAACATTCGTATTTGCAAACTGTGTTGACACAGCGCTGAGTCCTTCGAGATCAATGTCCAAAGTGCCAATGGCGGCAAGGAGTACCTGCACATGTCTGTTGCTGTTCGGCGCTGTCGAGTCCCACTCGCTCAAGGCTTGAAGCAACCAGCGTATGGTGTCCACCCAGCATTCAATTTCATCATTCCGAGGTTGCTGCGACCTCAAAACGAATGACTCGCGCCAGGGGAATTCCTTGGCGATCGCATGTTCAAGGTCCCTAACCGCTACATTCACGCAATCACCGCCCTGCATGGAGAGCATGGCAAGCGCTTGCGTCACTGCCTGTGACTCTCGCACCGCCCCCGGCTGTGTTGCTCTAAGGAAAGCGTTCCGCGCGGTCAAACCTGCTTCGGAGGTCATGCTCTTGCTGCCCAGACCATGCAGTCTTCCCTGTTGAGTTCGTCCCAGAGGCTCAAGAATGCGTTCTGCACAAGTTCACCGTTACTCACCATCTGCAGGATGTGATGACTCTTGCCGAGGCTATTCACTGACGTTCCGAGTGACCAAGCTAGCGCGCGGCCGTCGTCCTTGGGAAAGATGAGGAAGCGATCGTGAAACGGCCAGCCGGCACCCTTACGGCGCATCCGGAAATCGAGCTTCAAACCAGCCTTGTTTCCGCCGGCGGCATTCAACTTGTCGCGTTGTTCATTCTTCCACTCCGAAGAGCGATCACTACTGTTTGCCTTCTGCGCCGCTATGGACGAGGAAGGTTCAGCATCAAACTGTTCCTCGTCCTCCTCCTTATCCAGCATGTCAACCAATGACGGTCTCTTTCCACCGGAGATCGCCCGCAGATCGGCTTCGGGATGCGGGCAGAAGAACAGCGTGTGAAGAACATCGTCGGCGGAGAGAAAGGGATCCCATAGCCAAGCACCCGATTGTCCATGCCTTTCCAGCAACCAGCGTATGTCCTCGAGCGCCTGGTCGCGCCCGCGCCCAGTGAATTGCCCGTACTGGATGACCTCTTTGCGCTCTTGGAGTTGCCGGGTGGAGAGCTTGAACACCCGCTCTGAGCGCCAAGGCTCCCGAGGCCGTTCCGGCAAACTGCCCACAAAGTGCGGGTCGCCTTTTTGATTGAGCACCACCGATTCTTTCTGTAGATCGCCATTCTTGTCAGGAAGCGAGAACTCCCTCTTGCGTTCCCCAAGGCTGCTGCCATCAACTACATGCGCTATGATTCCAATCTGCTGTACGAACGTTTGAACGGGCGTCACGCCAAGAATTACTCGGTTTTTATCATCCCAGATAATTGTGCGGGCTCCGCCTCCAGGGCTTCTCAGACGAAAAGTCGTCACTTCCGTGTTAGTGGAATGAGAGAGGGTTGACTTGGAGTCAAATGCGTCGACAGTGAAATCGTCATAGATTTCACAAGAGATACGCAGCGGCCGTGGCGATGCTTTGGGGTGCCAGGCAACTTGGACTTTCTGGTCTCCCTCCACGGAGCCTTTGGCTCTTGTGGAAATGACGGTGACTGGCAACTGCACGATGATGTTACCCAGGCGGTCAGACAGCCCGTCGATATCCATCGGTACCACCGACCTGACACCCTGTGCAAGATCGGCCAGCTTCCGTGAGTCTCGCAGCAGGAAGCGAGCCGCGTCCTTCGACCTGTCGAACAGTTCTAGGACGTGAGAGCCTTCATAGAAGTTGTTCTTCAGTACGCTATTCCAAGGATGAGGCTCATTGAAGTTTGCATGCACAAACTGCGGAACGACAGCTGAAAGCTGACCTAGCTTTAGTGGCTCTGGCCCGGTTTTCCATTCCCCGGTTTGCGCAAAATGCTGGATGACATCCAGGAGTCGCTGCGTATGGATGCGAAACCTGAAGACACCGAACTTGAAGTCACTACCCTTTATCTCAATCCGCTTGGATGTCAAGCATTCGATTTTGCTATCGCCTGCTGGCGGCGAGCCGGCCTCTGCGACGAAGAGGCTCATGAAGTTGGTAGCGGTGCCGTCCTTCTTGAAGCCAATTATCTCTGTGACTTCGAAGCTCTCATAGAATCCGATGACACCGGGCCGCAGCAGTCGCTTCAGTTCCTCCAGAAGGTCTTCAGGTTGCCACTTCATTGTTCACTTGTCCTCAGCACGGATTCTCAGCAAGCACACGCTACCCTATGCACTTGGATTACTGCACGGGCGTAGACTGGCCTCAGTGCATTGTGTTGGAGAGGGGGGCGCCGGTGCGCTTACGGCGATCTATCCACTGTTACGATAGTAATTCCTTGATGCGATGCTAGGCGGCTGATTCGATCTACCGGCCGATAGCTGGGTGGACAGCGGGGGCCTATTCCAATACCGCAGCGATCTTCGCAGAAGATGCAATCAGGTCTAAGTGCCCTCGCTGTTGGCAATAATAGGTCTCATTGGGGTGAAGCCCAACACTATATTTGAGGCCTTTGCTCTTGATGCTTGGTACGTCGTCCATTTGCTTGAGGACGGCTTGCTTTCGATCTCCTCGGTCACGGTACTCCTACCGGCACTGAGGCCTCGTTGCCTACTGCATTGTGATGCTCCGGCAAAGCGCAATGAGGTCATCGCGCTTCCTGCGATCGCAGTAGTCCCGAAGTAGCCTCGCATTATCTGCTCCTCTTTGAGAAGTTCTAGGCGGATCTGTCATCTAGCCCTGCGATCAAGTTTCTTCTCGAAGCCGACTTCTGCGCCAAGCGGAGATTGGCGCAGCGTTTACGTCTGTTTCCGTTAAGTCGCTGTCGGTCGGCTTCCGTGTAACGATTGATCCTCGAGCTAAACTTACTTCAGACACTTAATACTCCAATGAAGCGGGATCCTCCTGCTTCGCATGAACGCCATGCATAAGCGCCATAGCACCGAGTACCAATTATGAAAGACAAATCCGAGTTCCTTTACTGTGTCTTCATAGTGGCTGCGGCCATCTTGTCAACCGTAGCCCGATGTTCGTTCACTCGTCCAGATCAGTTTGGTCGCGATTCTTGCGATTGAGCCAACAACCTTAGGTAGACCCACAAGGCCCGGACTTTCCGGGCCTTGTGCTTTATGCCGTCATTGAAAGGAGATTGAGATGCATCAAGTTGAAGCCATTGTCCATGTGGGCCAAATGTCTAGGGGTGACAAAAGTGAAGAGGCGGCTATCAGAAGAGCGCTGAGGATCCTTGAGAAGAGAATGTGCACCGCAGGCCCGCTCCTGAACGATCCTGATGTGGCCGGGAAGTTCTTTCGACTTCGCCTTGGGGGCGAGACGCGCGAGCACTTTGAGGTGGCATTTCTCGATACGCGCCATCAGCTGATTGCCGTGGAGCGGCTGTTCTC
Organism: Stenotrophomonas sp. YJH_SMC_64; assembly: GCF_059371375.1. Classification (NCBI taxonomy): domain Bacteria; kingdom Pseudomonadati; phylum Pseudomonadota; class Gammaproteobacteria; order Lysobacterales; family Lysobacteraceae; genus Stenotrophomonas; species Stenotrophomonas sp. YJH_SMC_64. Next base: position 52,021 of record NZ_JCAFUN010000015.1, read on the forward strand.
GGGTTCCATTGATGGTGCTCAGATCCACCCGAGGGTTGTGGTTCAACGCGCTTTGGCGCAGAACGCTGCCGCTGTTCTGCTAGCTCATAACCATCCGAGCGGGTGTTGTGAACCCTCGATCGCCGATCGTGCGGTCACCTCTCGACTAAAGGATGCCTTGGCATTGATGGACGTGAGGGTGCTGGATCATCTCGTCGTGGCAGCCGGGCAGAGCGTATCAATGGCTCGGCTTGGATATCTCTAGAGCTACGGAGCAGAACTATGGATAGAGAGAAGAAGTCTGGACCGCAAGCCCAGGCTGCACAGGCGCGTGCGCGAGCGGCGGAGCTGGATCGTCAAGCTCGAGAAATTGAACAGTCCGCTGTTCCTGGGAACTGGCGTCACCGAGCCAGGGTAAGGGAGGCTGCTAGTAGGCTTCGCCTGAGGGCGGGGGCCCATTTGGTCGAGGCACTAAGGCTTGAGGAACTGGCTGAACGATAGGGCCGGATCCGCAGGTATCCGATGGGTCAAATGCCATGGAAAGGGCAGCTTCAGAGCTCCGCCTTGATTAACAACTCCGAAGCCCTGCAGCCGAGGGCCTTTGCGATCTTCAGGATGTTGAGGATGGTGACGTTCCGTTCGCCGCGCTCAATCTTTCCCATGTGAGATCGATCCACGCCGGCAACGTCAGCTAAAGCTTCTTGGGACATCTTGAGCTCTTGCCGACGCACGCGAACTGCCCTGCCTAGGCGGACCAGATCATGGTTGGTGCTTGCGATTCCGGAGACTCTTGTCACGGGCGGAATCGTCCGCCTATGATGCCCTAACGGCCACGGTATTTACGACCCATTTTGTCTGTGCTGGCCTGTATGCAAAGGATCTGGGCCGTTATGGGCGGGTGTGCCTTGACCTAGTTCCCATTAACGGAGAGACGAATGTCCGAAGAAGACCACTACGAGATCCTCGGGGTTCGCCCCGAGGCTCCTCTATGGGAGATAGAGCTGGCCTTCAAGGGCCGGCGAACCCAGTACCACCCGGATCGCTACACAGCAGGGGACGAAGCTGCTATCGCATGGGCGACAGCCAAGATGCAGGCGGTGAACAAGGCCTACTCCGTCCTCAAAGATCCAGAGCAACGCGAGCGTTTCGATCGATCACGGGCGGCGGGGCGATCCAGATCTGAGCCTGAGCAGGAGTTCCGTAGAACCAAGCCGGAACCACCGCCGCTGCGCACGCTCCGCCAAGCCCTGAAATCGCTTGAGTTCACCAATGAGCCATTCGAGCGGGTGTTCGTCGCGCCGTACATCCCACGAAAGAAGCTGCAAGGGGCCTTGGACAGCTATGGCATGGGCCTGCGTGCCCAAGACGTGGTCGCGCTCATTGACGACACGGTCTTTGGCGGCGCGCGCGAGGGGATATTGATCACTGAGACCCAGATCCGGAACAAGGCCAAGTTTGAAGAGGAGGACACCCGACTGCTCGGCTATCTATCGGACATCACGGCGCATGGGACGCGTATTCGGATCAATGGCGAGTTGTTCGCCACGCTGAGCATTCCAAACCCGGATGACCTGGAACTGTTGTTCGAGGCGGTGAATGCGCATCTGCAAGAAGCACACTAACTTCAACCAATAGGGAAGAGATATGAGGTACTTGATTGGCCTGTACGGCGTAACCGTCCTGATTGCAACGGTCTGCTTTTATATCTGGGGACGTTATGCCTACAAAGGATTCTTCTTCAACCTTAGTCATGGACTGGTATGGCCAGCAGTAGTGTTCCCATCCTTGGGAAGGCTGATCGGAGGTCTGGTCTGGCTGGTTGTCATCGTCGGGATACTGGCACTGGTGAAGGGGCGGTAAATATGCGTATCAAAAATATCTTCAAGCATCGGGAGGATGCTTGGTGGCATCCTGTTCTCGGGGTTGATCACGCTTATGAAAATTATTGGTCGAAGGGGGAGGTATGAGAAAACTAGGGGTGGTATGCCTGCTGGTTGTAGCGTCATCCATTGTGCTGACTTCATGCGGCGGGAAAATAAGGAGCGAAGTCGTAGCGGCGTGCATGCGAGGTGGAGGGCCAAAGGAGAATTGCACGTGTTTCTACAAAAAACTGGAGGACAAGTACGGCATAAGTACTCTGGAAGCTATGCGGGATCATGGGCTGGCGCCGCCGGATTTTGGTCAAAGCGTTGTCGCCAGTGCTGCTGAGTGCAGTGGGTTGGATTCAGCCGTCGCGATGGAGATATTGGGTGTGGATCCCCGGTCTACGCCCTCTGTAGTTCCGATTGATCCTGAAGCACCAAGTACGCCAGTCCAACCGGGAGAGAGGCCGTCGGCACCTGAATTTGCCTCCGATGAAGCGACCATTGACGCCGCGATTGCCGTAACAGGAGGAGTCGAGTCGGGTGAGGAGTTTAGAGAAGGGAGGAAGACGGCGTCGGGTGATGTTGATGGGAACGGAGTCCTTAGTGATCGCGCTGTCTTGTTCACGATTGAGGTGGGCTCGCAGAACCTATCCACTCAGTACTTGGCTGTGTTCCTGAGGCAGGACAACGGGAGCTTGAGGTTCGCCAGTGCTACGCCAGTGGGCGGGCGAGGCAATATAGTCGACGACTTGGTCATCGAACATGAGGAAATTAGGCTAAGTACATTGGAGTTAGGACCGGACGATCCTGATTGCTGTCCGACCCTTGAGAGGCAGATTAGTTATGTGCTGCACAACGGTAAGGTCAAACGCGTGAACTGAACTGGCTGCCAGTTTGTAAAGCCAGCAGGATATTTTTCTCACAGCTATGGATGGAAACGGCCGCCAAGTGCGGCCGTTTCTACGTTGGACAAACGACGTTGACTCTGAGGAAGGCGAATGTTGGATGGCACATATCAAAGTCAATAAGGTTTGAACTCCATGCCCTACTTGTCAGGTCTAAAAGCAGATCAGAGTGAACTGGGTCGGGGTGGATGGCGCACGCCTTCCGTCCAAATGGATCTGGATTCTTCGTGTTGAGGATCAAGTTGGCTCGGTAGTGAGTGATTGGAGGACGTTTGCAAATTTGAGGAAAAATTGTTCATCGACACACCTCTGCGATTGCAATGAACTAGTCCCAACTGGACGACAACCTCCAGCCAGGAAATCCGGCCGGATTCCTTTTCTATCCAAGTCGTAACCCAAAGGAATCCATCATGAATACCTACTCAACCCATCCGCACACCGGTATGGACTACACCACTTCCGTGCCTGAAGCCGGACGTGTCGACCTCGATGCAGGCTGGCCAGACAGCCCGACCCTGCGCCTCAAGGAACTGCTCAAGCTGCTCCGCGTGAGTAGGAGCAAAGCCTACGAGCTCATGAAGACCGACCCTGACTTCCCCAAGGGCGTCCCGCTCTACGACGGAGAGCAGTCACCCAAGTTCTATTGGACTCGCGAGGCTATCGCCTGGGCCGAAGGTCGCACTACTAAGTTCCGCACCCAGCAGAGGGGCAATTGATCATGAGTAACATGATTGAAGCTCCAACAGAGGCTCGTAGCTCTCTGGCACAGCTGGAGCGGGCCCTGAATCAGCGACTGACCAGCGGCAAAGGCAAGCTCGAATGCGACTTCAGGGAAGCATACCCGCTGCTGGAGCAGTACATCGCGCGGAAGATGCGCAAGAAGGCACTGATGGAGTTGTTCAACACGGCCTACGAGCACGAGTTGACTTTGGTTCAGTTCCGCAAGTTGCTGAATGCCGAGCGTGAGAGGCGTGCGGTATCTGGGGACGTGATGATCTGCACCGCATGCGAACGGCCGCTGGCTTCCGCCACGAATGAAGCTATGCACACCAACAACGGGGAGGCGGTGTGATGAACAACATGCCAGTCAAGTTGACCCCCAGTTATCCGCTAGGTGCCTTCCACCTCATAACGCGAGAGGCGGGCTATGAGCTGGTCCGAAACGTGCAGGCACCGGACGCGTTGATCGGGATGGGCATGATCAATGCGATCTCGATGGCCTGTCAGGGGTTGATCGACGTGAGGTTGCCGACTGGGCAAGTGCGCCCGGTCTCACAGAACCTGTTGCTTGTCGCCGAATCGGGCGAGCGCAAGTCGACCGTGTCGTCGCTGTTGCTTGCTCCCTTTCGCGAAGCCGATGCGCAGGCACTGATCAGCCACACGCTGAAGATGGAGCAGTACCAAGCCGAGCACGGGTCGTGGGTTGCCAAGGGAAAGGGCCTTCGTAACGCCATCAGCAAGGCAGCCAGCAAAGGAAAGCCGACCACGGACCTGGATGACCAGTTGCTTGAGCATGTTCGTTCCATGCCCATAAAGCCCCGTCTTCGTCACTTCCTGCGCCAAGACATAACGGCCAAAGCCGTGATGGAGGCTCTGCAGGGTAACGGCGAGTCGATTGCGATTACCACGGACGAAGGCCACATGCTGTTCAAAAGTGAAGCCATGGCTCACCTTGGTCTTCTCAACCGTCTCTGGGACTCTCCGGAAGTGCTGCCTCTGGATCGCGCAGAGAACGAACGCTTGCTGGCGATGAACCCTCGTGCTTCGGTCAGCATCATGACCCAGTACGCACCGTTGAAGCAGTTCCTGGATAGACGCGGATCGGTTGCCAAGGGAAGCGGTCACTGGGCGCGCTACCTGGTTGGTTGGCCGTCGTCAACGATGGGCCACCGCCAAATCGATGCAAATGAACCGGTATGGGAGCACCTGCCGACCTTCCAGGCACGCATAAGGGAGCTGTTGGGCAAGTATCGCGACATGATCGAAACGGGTGCGATGAAACGCGAACTGATCGGGTTCACGGTGGATGCGAAAGCCCGCTGGGGAGAGCTCGCGAGCCAAACCGAAAGCATGCTGCGCATGGGTGAGTACCTTAGCGACATTCATGATTTCGCTTCGAAGGTGATGGAGATCCTCGCTCGCTTGGCAGCGGCAATGCACTACTTTGCTGGCGAAAGTGGCGACATCACGCTCGATACCCTGGATCGGGCGTTTGCCATCGTCCGATGGCATGTCGACGAGTACAAATATCTATTCTCGCCCCAATGCACGGCCCCCCAGGATCAGATCGATGCCCGGGTAGTGGCAGCCTACCTTCATTCACGTATCTGGGGTGGACTGACATCCGATACCCATGTTCCCAAGAACCATGTCCTGCGTAATGGGCCGGTGCGCAACCGTACCCGCCTGAACGATGCCCTGGCACTGCTGGAGGCGAAGGGAGCCATCTGTGCATACATCGACCGTCGAGACAAAAAGACATACCTGCGTCTGAACAACAACTTCTTCTGTGAGTGGAGGCAGTAGATTTCACTCTTATGGCGAAGCGTGATCCCGGCCATTGGCCGGGATCATTTCGTGACTGACAGCGGTGGAAGTGCATGCGATTCTGCGACTGTGTCGCTGAATCGCATGGCTATCAAGCTCGCGGTGGCGGAAACTAAGTGGGGGCATCGGCAGCTGTGCCAGCCGACCGGCACTTCGCGTACTGCTCTTTCTCGGGATCAGCCATGCTTTCGATGAAGCGTTGGCCTAGGTGGCGTTCGGCATGCCGCAGTACGCCTTGATCACGCAGGCTACGGTGGTCGACTCGGGCTTCATGTCCGTACTCAGCCAAAACTTGGTTCTGCGTCTCGGCCACCAGCTCGCGGATTGCCGTCACCTGCTGTCGCAGTTCCATTGGGCTCCGGCCTCCGCTGTCCTTGCGGCACCCCCCTGCGTCCGGCTGCCGCCCGTTGTAGCGCGCGAACATCTTCTCCGGCGCTCGGCCGACACCATCCGGAATCCTGTCCGAGCACATCAAGTGAACGTGGGGATTCTGGATGCCACCCAGCTTCCCCTCCGGTGCGTGGATAGCGTACTGGTACGGTTTGCTTCCGACCAAGTTCACAACCAGTCGCTCCGCAAGGTCAATTAGCTGCAGCGCGCTCAGTTCGTTCGGCAATGCGATCTCGTGCTCGCGATAGGCCGCGCCGTTGGCCCGTTCGTGCCGATCTGCCATGGCCCAGAACAGGCCGGGATCACCCTCGGCCCAGTTCGGCATGTTTCCGTGGCTTGAGTGGATCAGGTCTGCACGAGCGCTGTGCGTCCCTTGTCGATCAATGTAGTTGGCATGTCTGCGTGCACTGCCCTTCTTCCCGCTCTTGATGCTGTAGTGGAAGCTTGCCATCAGTGTATCACCGTTTCTCTATGGACAAAAAAAGCCGGCAAGATCGCTCTTGCCGGCTGCCGTGGAGATGGGGTGCGGTCCGTTCCGCCTGTATTGGGAGAAAAGGTAAGTGCGCGTGCGCAATCCTCCCCTTTATCCATTGCACTCGTTCATTATTCAATCTGTGCCATCGGACTGCATGTTCCATCTCCATAAAGATAGGAGTGATAGAGTGGAAATTTACATACCTCTATTCTCGTCGTAGGCCATGAACCCACTCGTACATCGCTTCTGCCCGGCCATACATCGCTACATAGTCATGGGCAGATCTAACCATGTGATCGCGATATGCATTGATGAGCTCACTAATCCGAGCAGGGTCCAGTGATGAATAGATCTCTTTGAGAAGCTTCGCCTGCTCAGTCTGCAATGGTCTGTGAGAACGCGTCGCGTGAGCTCTTCCGAGTAGGGCGTGGGTGTACCAAAGTGTTCTTTCACCATAGATGAAAGATGCGGCTGGTGATAGCTTCTTTTCCTTGCGTGCGATGAAGGCATCCAGCTGCTTTTGTGGTGAAATTAGCCTGGAACTGTATCGCCTGGATGTCATTGGCTTCGACTTCATCTTCCGCTGGTGCAGAACGGAGCAGAAGGCGGCGACAATATGTACGATTCCAATCGGATTCGGATTTTCATCACTGGGAAGTTTGGAGAGTGCCAAGTACACGGCTAGGGAAACCAGTGCTCTGGTAGCGTCTTTTCCAGTGAGGATGTCTCTTTTGTTGTAGGTGAAGCCAGTGGCCGCCGACACAAGGCGTGCAACCTCCGATGCATTCTTGATGCAGAATGCCGGAACCTCACTCAGGGACATGAAAGGCGTGTGCGCTTGAATGGTCACACCTTGCGCAGGTGGAATATTTTTGCAGATATGACTGAAGTCAATCTGCATGTTGTTTATGGTCCTGTCATTTGGGATGGCGCGATTCGTAGTGATTTCGAACTGCAAATGGTGCATGAATTCAAGAGCTCGGAGGTGGGTATGGGCCGCCAGGTATAGCTCTTGATCGCGCTTCATGGGCATGAAAGCGCTCATGAACTCTTTTGTCTTTTCAATCAGGTATGCATCCGCCTTAAGCAATATCTCCTGGTCATTATCTATATGAAGACGAGTGAGGAGGACTTTGTCGATCGCCTCGTTTGTGTCCCGCCAATGTACGTGAGGGGTGTCGTGAGAGCCGAGGATGGATCCAATGCTTTCCCTTTCTTCTGCGGAGAGGTCAGTCTCTAGAACACTGGTAATGCGACGCTTTACCTCAAGAAGTGTCTCACTTTCCTTTGTGGGGGAAGATGTGAGTATGTTGAGTATGGCCTGTGAATTGTGGCCGGGTGGCTCAAGCAGGCTGATCAAATGTGTACCGCTGTTGTAGCTATAGTTGTAAAGCGTCTTTATGGTCTTGATGTCGGCGATCGGGTGCTCTTCAGAAATACTCTTTAGAGCCTTTCCTGAGATAGATCGAAGCAGTCTGAGGACGGGTTCCAGTTGGCGGATGCTCATCTGCATGCCACCCACATTGAGTGATTCACCACGTGTGGTCGTTGTGCTTTCGTAGACCAGCTCGTTCATCAAATCCTTGATCGTTGCAGTCTGCGTGCCACCCATGTCTCTGTTGCCTGTGAAGTCGAAGCGTGGGGTGTATGTGCTTGGTTCTACTTTGTGCAATGCCATTGCGTTTTTGGCTCCAGTTGTTACAGAGTGCTGCTATTGCTTTGACTTCCCCGCACATGCCCCAAGCAGGAATGATTGAAAGGGAGGGCAAGGGCGATAAGTTCGGTCGTTGTTGCGCAAATCTTCCCATTGGTCGGCTACGTCAGTGGCGTTGCCTGCCCAGAGCTACGGGCGATCTGGCAGGAATATCTCAACCTCCAGTCCTGACCCGATGCTGGAACGGGCCGTCAGGCGGCCTCCATGGGCTTCCACGATGCGCCGGGTGAAGTGATACCCCAATCCGTCGCCCTTCTTCCCCAACGAGGCAGTTCCCCGGAAATAGGGCGTACCGAGCCTGTCCAGCTCGCCTTGGCTCATGCCGGGGCCTTGGTACGCTACCCGGATGCATAGCCCTGCGTCATCCAGCGTCGCGGCAAGCTCCACCTTGCTTTGTGGTGGCGAGTACCGAAGAGCGTTGGCCAGCAGGTTTCCGACGGCGACTCCCACCAGCGTGGGATCGAGGGAAAAGTCGCCATCCGAGCATTCGCCCAGGCGTAGATGCCCGCTCGCCACCTCGCCCTGCCGCTGGACTGCATCTTCCGGCAGGCCACGGATGGACCAGGACACAGGCGATACCGCAAGCGCACCATGATCCGGCGCCTCGGTCATCAGGAAATGATCGACGAAGCCGGAAAGCGCCGCCGCGTTGCTACGGATCTGTGCCAGCCGCTGCACCTCCGATGACGCAAGCCCCGGCGTCTTGATCTGGATCATCTGCGCGGCGCGGTCAATGGCCGCAAGAGGGTTGCCGAACTCGTGGGACAGCATCGCCACGAGCTGTCGTTGCTCTTCCGAACGACGGGTGGCGACGGTGACTTTCTGCTCGGCGGCTGCCTTGTCGTACTGCAGCTGACGCAGACGCAGCGCCAGACCGTAGCTCATCACCAGCACGTGCACCAGCGGCGCGATCTGATAGAAATTGGCGGTCCCGCGCTTTGTGACAACAGGCCCTAGTCGGCAGCGGTGTTGACTGTGGTATTCAGCGCCGCGAACGTCGGCGGTCTCCTTCCAGGTTACACGGCGGACCCTGATCCCCATACCGCGAACCTCTGGGCCAATGGTAATCTCCGCATCAGCACATTGGAGTTGGATCTGGAAGACGGCGGCGGCCTGAGCACCTTGGGAAAAGCCAATACCAACGGCGCCTTCCGCAACATAGGCAATGGCTCTCTGCGCTGGGTAAGCATCACCAATCACGGCCGTAGGCATGTACAGAGCTGGGACAGTGGCGCCGCCGCCATGCCTTGCGATCCGGCCTCGCTCAATGGATTTCGGCCGGCTTGCCGAACAGGTAACCCTGGTACTTCTGGCAGCCGTAGCTGAGCAGCCGGGCGTGTTGTGCTTCGGTCTCCACGCCTTCGGCCACGACCTCCACTCCCATCGATGCCGCCAGCGCTAGGATCATCTTGACGATGGCCATGTCGTCCGTGTTGTTCTGGATGTCCCGTACGAACGATCGGTCGATCTTGAGCTGCTCCACCGGAAGTTGCCGGAGATAGCTCAGCGAGGAGTACCCGGTGCCGAAGTCGTCAAGCGAGAAGCGCACTCCGCGCTTGCGCAGCAGTTGCATCTTCCCGATCACGGCGTCCAGGTTGGTGTGCAGCATGCTTTCAGTCAGTTCCAGGCGCAGGTTGCGGGGATTGGCTCCGGTACGTTCAAGCACGGTTTCCACGCTGGAGACGAAGTCGGGGTCGTGGAGCTGGCGTGCGCTGACGTTCACCGAAATGCTCCATTGCGAGCGGACTGGGTCGTCCGCCCAGTCCTTGATCTGCAGGCAGGCGGTCATCAGCACCCAGATGCCGAGCGGCAGGATTACGTTGACCTGCTCGGCCAATGGAATGAAGACGTCCGGCGGCACCATGCCAAGATTTGGGTGTTGCCAGCGCAGCAGCGCCTCGTGACCGGTCACGCGCATCTCCACGTCAACGATGGGCTGGTAGTGAAGGCGTAGCTGCTCGTCCTCGATGGCGCGGCGGAGATCGCGCAGCAGGTTGCTGCGGTTTGCCATCTCGGCCTGCAGGTGCGCGTCGAAGAACTGCAGAGCGTTGCGGCCGCTTTCCTTGGCCTTGTAGAGCGCCTGATCAGCGCGCTGGATCAGTTCGCTGGCATCGTAGCCGCTGTGGATCATGGTGATGCCGATGCTGGCGGTGACGTTCAACACCGTGTTTCCCAGCCGGTAGGGACCGGCCAGAGTTTTGCGTATACGCTCGCTGATGTCCGCAGCGCGCGCGATGGCATCCTTCGACGTGGGACCCAGGTTATGGAACAGCACGCAGAACTCATCGCCTCCCAGCCGCACGATGACGTCGTCGGGCCGGGCCGCTTCCTTCAGGCGGGCGGCTACCTGCTGCAGCAGGCTGTCACCCTGCGGGTGGCCCTGGGTGTCGTTGATCTCCTTGAAGTGATCCAGGTCGATCATCGCCAGTGCGCCGAAGCTGTGCACCTGCTGTGCCCGCTCGGCAGCGAGAGTGAGCTGCTCCATCATCAGCCGCCGGTTGCCCAGTCCGGTCAGGGCATCGTGGTAGGCCAGCCGCCGGGCCTCCTTCTCGGCCAGCTTGCGCTGGGTGATATCCGCGCGGATGGCGATGTACTGCGCAGGCCGCCCGTTCTCGCCCAGCAATGGCACGATCGTAGTCTGTACCCAGTAGAACGAGCCGTCCTTGGCACGGTTGCAGATATCCCCGCTCCATACTCTGCCGCGGCCGATCGTGGCCCACATCTCCTTGAAGAAGGTCTTGGGATGCCGCCCGGAGTTGATGATGCGATGGTTGCTGCCAATCAGCTCCTGCCGCGAATACTGCGAGATCTGGCAGAACTTGTCGTTGACCCGGGTGATGACCCCCTTGTGATCGGTCATCGCGACGATCGCGTGCGCGTCCAGCGCGGCACGCAGCTCGCTGGTCTCGCGCACGGCCAGGTCCAGCTGCTGTTGGGCGCGGGTGCGCTCGGTGGTGTCCTGGAAGAAGGCCAGAACGCCTCTTGTCGCATTGTTGTCGTCGCGGTCGGGAACGGCGATGAAGCTGTGGTGCAGTTGTTCTCCTGCGGCCGAGTCCAGGTCATAGTCCTGCTCCGTCCGTTCGCCGCCCAAGGCGCTCAGCAGGCCAGGAATGATTTTCGCCGCAACCTCCGCCGGCAAGACCTCGCTGATATGTTTCCCTTGGATGCTCTCCAATGGATGGGCCAGGCTCCGTTCGACCGTCGGGCTGGCAAAGCACAGGCGCAGGTGGCCATCGAGCTGCATCAGCCCGATGGGCATGTTGTTCACCAGTGAACGGTACTCCGCTTCCTTCCTGGCCAGACACCGGCGCGATGCCACCATTTCCTCGTAGGGCAGGCGCATCGAAGCGAGGTAGATGCCCCGGAAAACACATAGATAAGCCAGCACCTTGTAGACATGCCCCAGCAGCACGCCTGCCTCGGTCGGGGTGCTCCAGCGGATGAAGCCCAGCTCGCCGATTCCCAGAATGAAGCTGGCCTTGGCGAGGGCGGTGAACAGCGGGCGCTCGGTCGTCGCCCGCGCCATCCAGGCCGCCATCAGCAGATAGCCGGCGCATAACGCCAGGCCCAGGCGGGCATTCACCGGCATGCCTCCCAGCCCTTCGGTGAACAATGCCGATTTCCATTGCCCGGCCTGAGGTTCCAGCAATGCCATCAGCAGGCTCACGACGATGCCAAGCAGAAGCCACAGGCCGTGGGGGCCCCTCAGCACCAGCCCGCTGAGCAGCAACACGAAGCCGATCAACTCCGCGATGCGTCCGGACAGCCAGAAGAATATCGCCTTGGACATGCCGTTGGGCGAGAGCAGGGACGGCATGCCGCTATAGGAAAGCGCATGCAGGAAGTCCAGCGTCGCTACTGTTGTAAACACCAGAATCAGGCTGTTGGCCAATGGCGGTCGGTGCGTGTCGAGCGTCTGGAAGGACGCGATGACCACCAGCAGCGATACCACTATCGAGAACATCTCCAGTGCGAAGTGGAGCGCCGGCAGCGTGCCGGCATGCGGACCGAGCAGGTCGACACGCGGTCCGTACAGGGTGACCAGCATTGGCAGCACCAGAAGCGCACCAACGAGGGGCAGGCCCCGCCGGGATTGTGCCACCGGAAGATTCCCGCTCCCCTGTTGTATGCCTGACCGGGGCATCTTGCTTTGAAGTCGCATTTTCATCGGACGTTGCATGTTCATCGACGGAGGGCTCACTTCCGGATTGGGAGTGGCTGGAGTGGCACTCTCCCAAGCGGGGATCTAGAACTCCTGCCATTCGTTATTGTTGGTAGTGGTGGAGGCCGACGGGGTTGGGCGTGCGCGGGATGATGCTTGCGGTTGCGGCACAGCCTTGAGTATCGGCCGTATGGTCGGTGCCGCCTGGGCGGGGGTGGTGCGGAACATTGCTACCGCGGAGGCCAGTTCGTTGGCCTGCTCCTCCATCGAACGGGCGGCGGCGGTGGCTTCTTCCACCAGCGCGGCGTTCTGCTGGGTGGCTTCGTCCATCTGCACCACGGTCTGGTTGACCTGCTCGATGCCGGCGCTCTGTTCCTGCGAGGCGGCGGAGATCTCGGCCATGATGTCGGTCACGCGTTGCACCGAGCTGACGATCTCGCCCATGGTGGAGCCGGCCTGGTGCACCAGCGCCGAGCCTTCGGACACCTTGCCGACCGAATCCCCGATCAGATCCTTGATCTCCTTGGCAGCACCGGCCGAGCGCTGGGCCAGCGTACGCACCTCCGAAGCGACCACAGCGAAGCCGCGGCCCTGCTCGCCAGCGCGTGCGGCTTCCACTGCCGCGTTCAGGGCCAGGATGTTGGTCTGGAAGGCGATGCCGTCGATGACGCTGATGATGTCGGCGATCTTCTTCGACGATGCCTCGATGGCCGACATGGTGGTGACCACTTTGCCGACGATGTCGCCGCCCTGGGAGGCCACGCCATGCGCATCCTGCGCCAGCTGGTTGGCCTGGCGGGCGTGCTCGGCGTTCTGGCGCACGGTGGAGGTCAGTTCCTCCATCGAGGCAGCGGTTTCCTCCAGATTGGCGGCCTGCTGCTCGGTGCGGTGCGACAGGTCATTGTTGCCGGTGGCGATTTCCGCCGCCGCGCGGTGGATGCTGGACGCCGCGGTCTGGATGCGGTCGATGATGCCGGTGAGCTGGATGACGGTGGCGTTGGCGTCGTCGCGCATGTCGGCGAACACGCCGCGGTAGTCGCCCTCCATTTGCACGGTGAGGTCGCCCTGCGAGAGCGCGCGAAGCACGTTGGAGACCTGCTCGACGCTGCTGCCGATGGCCGCCAGCAGGCCATTGAGTTGCTCGGAGATCTGCAGCAGGAAGCCACTCTTGTCTTCCAGCCGGATACGGCCGGACAGGTCGCCGCGCGAGGCGGCGACGATGATGTCGCTGACCTCCTTCTCGATCTGTACCTCGATAGTGCGGTCGGCCCACTCCACCACATAACCGACGCGCTTGCCATCGGCATCATTGACGGGGTTGATGATCTGGCGCATCACGTGTCCGCCGACGGTGATCTGCGCGCGGTGGGTGCCCCGCAGGTCGCCCAGCAGCTTGCGCTGGTGCGGCGGATGCTTGTGGAAGATGTCGATGTTGCTGCCGATCAGCGTCTTCATGTCGAAGTTCGGAAGATCGTGGCGCATGTCCTGTTCGGCCTTGCCCAGCATCTCCATCAGCGGTTGGTTGGCGTAGATGATGTTGAGGTCGGCGTCGGCGATCATCACGCTGGTGGTGACCTCGTTCAGCGCGGTGCGGATGCGTAGATTGGCTGCGGACTGCTGCTTGATCTGCTGTATTTCATAACCCTGCCGCACCTGCATGGCCTTGATCGACCGTGCGAGGTTGCTGATCTCGCCGTCGCCGAGGATATCGATCGAGGCAGTGTAGTTGCCTTCGGAAATGGAGCGCACTGAGCTGGCGAGCGCGGCCAGCCGTCGGCTGCGTCGGTGTGTTTCCCGAATAAGCGCGTAGCCCAGCACGCCCGCGAGCAGGCCGCAGGGGAGCGCCAACCAGGCGCTCCCCTGCGCCAGGCAGAATCCAAGCATTCCCACTGCCGCCAGTGCAAGCAACTGCATCGCGACCTGGACGTGGTTGCGCCGGAGCAACAGGTTGAACCGACGAGCAAGGCGTGGCATCCACGTGGCTTTGACCACTCTGCCGTGGGAAATGGTAAGGCCCGGTTCGCCATTCCGGATCCTGGCGTAGGCTGCTTCGGCTTCCTGGATTGCCTGTCGTGTCGCCTTCCGACGCACTGACATGTAGCCGATCAGCCTGCCGTCTTCATAGCGCGGGGAGAAGTGCGCCTCGACCCAGTAGTGGTCGCCGTTCTTGCAGCGGTTCTTGACCATGCCGACCCAGGGGCGCTCGGCTTTCAGGTCTTTCCAGAGATCCGAAAACGCCAGTTCCGGCATGTCCGGGTGACGGACGATGTTATGGGCCTTGTTCACCAGCTCTTCGGTGGTGAAGCCACTGATGTCAAGGAAGTCCTGATTGATTTCCTCGATGACACCTTTGATATCCGTCTTCGAAACGATGGTGCAGCCATCGCCAAGAACGATCTCATTCCCGGTTACTGGAAGATTCCTGCGCATACGCCTATCCGCTCGATCAAGGGGAATGAAGCAGGCCCGCGAGCGCGGGCCTGTTGGTGGAGAGTGGTGTCAGAACTCCTGCCACTCTTCGGCACTTGTGGCCATCGCCGATTTCATGGGACGCGGGGCGGAGGCCAGCTTCAGCGCGGGGGCACGGGGTGCTGCGGCAGGGCGGGAGAGGAGGCGGTTGGCGGGCCGACTGTTGGCGTTGGCGCTGCTGGTCCCCGTACGGAACACCGATACTGCCTCGGCCAGCTGGGTGGCCTGCTCCTCCATCGAACGCGCGGCGGCGGTGGCTTCCTCGACCAGCGCGGCGTTCTGCTGGGTGGCCTCGTCCATCTGGGTGACGGTCTGGTTGACCTGCTCGATGCCGGCGCTCTGTTCCTGCGAAGCGGCGGAGATCTCGGCCATGATGTCGGTCACCCGCTGCACCGAGCTGACGATCTCGCCCATGGTGGTGCCGGCCTGATGCACCAGCGTCGCGCCTTCGGACACCTTTTCAACCGAGTCCTCGATCAGTTCCTTGATCTCCTTGGCCGCACCGGCCGAACGCTGCGCCAGGGTGCGCACTTCCGAGGCGACCACGGCGAAGCCACGGCCCTGTTCGCCGGCACGGGCCGCTTCCACCGCGGCGTTGAGCGCCAGGATGTTGGTCTGGAAGGCGATGCCGTCGATCACGCTGATGATGTCGGCGATCTTCTTCGAGGAGGCCTCGATGTCGGCCATGGTGGTGACCACCTGGCCGACCACCTGGCCGCCCTGCGAGGCGACGCCGGCCGCGCCCTGGGCGAGTTGGTTGGCCTGGCGCGCGTGTTCGGCGTTCTGGCGCACGGTGGAGGTCAGTTCCTCCATCGAGGCGGCGGTTTCCTCCAGGTTGGCGGCCTGCTGCTCGGTGCGGCGCGACAGGTCGTTGTTGCCGGTGGCGATCTCCGAGGCGGCCAGGTTGATGCTGGCCGCGGCCTGCTGGATGCGGCCGACGATCGAGGTCAGCTGCGCCACGGTGGCGTTGGCGTCGTCGCGCATCCGCGCGAACACGCCCTGGAACTCGCCGTGCATGCGCGCGGTCAGGTCGCCGCGGGCGATGGCCTGCAGCAGCGCGGAGACCTCGGACAGGTTGCCGTCGGTGGTTTCCATCAGGCGGTTGAGCCCGGCCACCATGTCGCGGAAGTCGTGCTCGAAGCGTGTGGCACCGCCGCGCACGCTGAAATCGCCCGCGGCTGCGGCGCTGGCCAGCCGCTTGATCTCGGCATTGATCGCCGACAGGCTGGCCTTGGTCTCGTCCATCGCCTGGGTGATGGCGGCCTTCTCGCCGGGCAGGCGGTCCATGTCCACCGACAGGTCGCCGCGTGCGTAGCGCTTCATCACCTCGATGATCCGCAGCTTCACGCCGATGTGCTGGCCTACCAGTGCATTGCTTTCATCGATCATGCGCCGGTAATCGCCGGTGAATGGCGAGGCGTCGATGCGGTAGCTGATGCTGCCGGCTTCGTGCTGGCGGGCCATCTCGCCCTGTGCGGCGATCACCGACTGCAGCTGGCGCTGCATGTGCTGCATGGCGCGCAGCAGGTCGGCGACTTCATCCTTGCCGGACAGGTCGATGCTGTTGTCCAGACGGCCGGCGGCAATGCCGTTGGCCACGGCCACCGCGCTGGCCAGCGGGCGGGTCAGGCTGCGGGTGATCAGCAGGGCCAACAGGACGCCGAGCACGATGCTCAGCAGGCCGATGCCGAGCGAGAGCTTGCTGGTCCAGCTCTCGGTGTCGTAGTATTCGTCGCTGCTCTTGCGGGTCAGCTCAACCTGATGCTTGAGCAGGTTGGCGATGCTTTCGTTCCACGCGACGGCGCGTGGTTGCAGCTTGCCGAGAAGGACCTGGATGGCCGCATCGAAGTCTCCCGCCTGCATGAAGTCGTCCAGTTCCTGCGTCGGTGCCATGGCGAGCTGGCGGGCCGCTTCAATCTCCGCGACCATCCGGTCTCCGGCCGCATCGCGGGGGATCTTGATGTACTGGCCCCAGATTTCATCGTACTTGCGGGCGAGCTCTCGGGTCTGCGCCGCATCCTTGTCGAGACCGTCGCCGCGCTTGATCAGCATCAGCCGGCGATGCATCAACACCGCGTTGTTGGTGTCGAGCATCTCGTTCAACAGGCGCATCTTCACCATGTTGATGTCGGTCAGATACTTGAACTGGTCTGACTTGAGCTTGTTGCCGTACAAGGCGACAACCAGCATGGAAATGAGCAACAGCAACAGCGTGCCGAAGCCGACCGCCAATCGCGATCCAACTTTCAGATTCCTGATGGAAGACATTTCAAACCTTTTTTGGGGAGTCCTGGGCGGTGGCCGGAGGCTTGCATGCGACGCCTGCGGGCCGGACGCGGATTACGCCCACATGGGCGAGGGTGGGTGTTCCTGAAATGACAAAGGGTGGCTGAATGACGAAGCCAGGCAGCGATACACGGCCTGCTCGCGGCGAATTGATACGGCTATTCCCCTTGCGGCCGGTACGCAGTGGGCAGCGTGGCAATAACAACGTCGGAAATCTGTAATGGGAATTCTGTTCATCGGCTGTTGCTGGAGCGGCTTGGCTAACGTCATGGACCCTTGAAGTCAAGCATATGGCGAGAGATGCGAGGTACCCGCGGCGCTCCGTTACTATCGGCCAGTACAGGGTCGAATTGAGGTGCGAAAAGGATGGCGGGGAAATAAATATTCATCACCCCTACTGATTAGTCTTCTATTCGCAAATCACACAGTCTGGTTAGTTTGGGCGGGGGACGTGTCGGCTAGACGAAGTGTGCCCACTGATCAGTAGGGGGGGCTCCGGGCTGATACCCATTCGAACAACATCTTGCAAAGAGAAGATGCTAAATCAGGAACAGAAAGACGCAATACACACTCTGTGGGACGAGTTGGCCGACTTTGGCGCAGACCGCGCCGAGGTGGCATGCAGGCATCTTCAAAGCAGGCTGTGCCACATGACGGGCGCCTTCAATTCGACCTGGAACGGGGCGATATGCCTAGGCGCAAAGCCGGATTGCCTCGATCCATTTGAGGGCTGGCGCATACCGGTCACGCAGCTGCTCTACCCCATCGACTCTCCTTCCAACAGCGGTGCGTTCAAGGAAATCCAGGAACTCTGGAATCGCGGCATCGAAGCCGACCCCCATTTCATGCTGGCAATGCGGAATGTCGGGAGCTTCCGCGCCTACGGGTTACGCAGGGACATGCCTCCGGAATGGTTCGACAGTCCGTTCTACCGCAGCCATTTCGCGCGCTTCGGAATAATGGATTCCCTCTGGATCGGCTTTCCGATCAATGCGGACGCCGAGTCGCACTTCGGCTTCCATTCCCATGCGCCGTTCAGCGACCGGGACGTGGCGCTGCTTTCCTATGCGCTGCGTGGAATCAAATGGTTCCACCGGCAGTTGATGATCATCCAGGGGTCGCTGATCGCCAAATCGTCACTGACGCCGACCGAACGCAAGGTGCTCAGGCTTCTGTTGACCAAGGCCTCGGAGAAGGAGATTTCCGAGCAACTGGGGCTGGCCGTCTCGACCACCCACCAGCATGTCGTTTCCCTGTTCCGGAAGTTCTCCGTCCGCAGCCGCGCCGGGTTGATGAGCCTGTGGCTCAGTGACTCTGGTCAATAAGGCTTCGCCGGGATGGCCCCCGTTTGAGGGTATCCCGGCATTTCTGGAGGACAGCTGTCGACTGACCGGCAGTTCAGTAGAGGCAGGCGCGATTCAACTTGGGCCCACATCCGGACGCAGCAGCTCGACATGTTCTCCGGCCGGACCACGCAGGCCACGGCGTCCCTTGCTGCCGAACAGGTGTCGCCAACCGGCGGCATGAAGAACAGAGTCGTCCATCTCGGGCAGGCACAGACAGAGGCTGTACAGGCCGGTCCTGCGCTGCGCATGATCGGGCGACAGCTCGACCTGGTCGATCTCGACCAGGCATTGTCCGGGCATCGGCACCACTGCTACCGGATACTGGCCCTGCAAAGGTTTGCCGTGGGCGCGATTGAGCACGGTGATCTTCGTATCGAACATCCAGCCCGGGGTGCCGAGCAGGGCTGACCAGGCTGCATGCGAGGCCGCGCGGTCGGGCGTGCTGATCACGCCGATGAAAGGCGTGGCGACTGCGTCTTGGGTCATCGGCAGATCGAACGGCGGTACCGCGGCCTTGACCTGGGTGAGGTAGAGCAGTTCGCCGGCAGGGCCCAATACCTGTGCGGCGCGGATGGCATCGCTGAGTTCCAGGTCTGTCGGTGCGCCGAGCATGCGAAACGGCGCATGCAGGCCCGCCGCAAGCGCGTCGATGTCGCCGACCAGTATTTCCAGCGAAAGCCAGCCATGATGGAACATGGGCTCGTAGGCTGCTGCCTTGCGGTCCTCGATCACCCGCAGCACCGGCTGGCCTGCGCTGTTGGTCAGCCAGGCCAAGGGAGCGCCGGCGAGGTCCGGCAGGTCGAGCGCCACGGCATCGGCGGCGTCGAGCGTACCTTGCTGCTGCACACCCATCGCCAGTTGCGTGATGTAGGCCACGCAGAATGCCTGCAGGTCTGGTGCGAGTACGGTGGCGTGGACGATGCCCTGGTGCGGTGCGGTCATGCGCGGCGCTCCGCCGCCATCCGGCGTTCCAGCCACGGCATCAGTCCGCCGCCGGCGACGATGTCCATCAGCTCAGGGGGGATCTTTTCGCACGCGAATTCGCGGCCGGTGCTGTGGTTGAGGATGCGGCCCTCGAGCGGGCGCACCTCCAGCTCGTCGCCGCGCGCTGCTTCCAGGTTGGCGCAGACCAGTGCAGGCACGCCGAGATTGAGCGCGTTGCGATAGAAGATGCGCGCGAACGAACGGGCGATGATCGCGCCAACACCCAGTTCGGCCAGCGTCTGCACCGCCTGCTCGCGCGAAGGCCCGCTGCGCATCGGCGTGGTCGATTTCGGCGACGACGCCGGGATTGCCGCCGACGTGCAGGCCGCGTTCGAGGAAGGGCTGCGCCTGCTGGCCGCGCTTGGCCACCGCCTGCAGCCGCTGCCGGCGCCGGCCTTCGCGTCCGGCCGCGCGCGGCGCGCGGGGCTGCTGATGTGCGAGGCCGAACTGCTGGTCGAACATGCCGACGACTGGGCCGGCGACCGCAGCCGCTTCTCGCCCTTGCTGGCGAAGCTGATGGGCTGGGCCGAGGGCCGCAGCGCGGTGGAACTGGCGGCCGCCTCGCAACGGGTGGATCGCGCGCAGGTGCAGCTGCAGCAGTGGCTGGCAGGCTGCGACGTGCTGGCGATGCCGACCGCGCCGCAGCGCGCCTTCGCCTTCGGCACATCGGTGCCGGCCAGCCAGGCCGACCTCACCGCCTACGCCAACATGGCGGGCAATCCGGCGCTGTCGCTGCCGTTGCCGGTCACCGCTGGCGAACTGCCGGTGGGCATGCAGCTGGTCGGCGGCATCGGCGGGGAATACACGCTGGTCGGACTGGCCGACGCCTTCCAGCAGGCGATGGCCTGGCAGCCGGCAATCCCCGATGCCTGCAACGCATGGTGGGCGCGATGAACCTGCTCGAAGGCATCCGCGTGCTCGACCTGTCGCGCATCCTGGCCGGGCCGTGGGCGACCCAGGTGCTGGCCGACTTCGGCGCCGACGTCATCAAGGTCGAGCGTCCCGGTGTGGGCGACGACACCCGCGGCTGGGGGCCGCCCTACCTGAAGGATGCCGATGGCGACGACACCGCCGAGTCGGCGTATTACCTGTGCGCCAACCGCGGCAAGCGTTCGGTCGCCATCGACTTCACCCGGCCGGAAGGGCAGGCGCTGATCCGGGCGCTGGCCGCGCAGTGCCAGGTGCTGGTGGAGAACTACAAGGTCGGCGGCCTGGAGAAGTACGGGCTGGATTACGCCAGTCTGCGCGCAGTGAACCCGGCACTCGTGTACTGCTCGATCACCGGCTACGGCCAGGACGGGCCATACGCGCAGCGCGCCGGCTACGACGCGGCGATCCAGGCCATCGGCGGATTGATGAGCGTGACCGGCGAGCCGGATGGTGCGCCGGGCGGTGGTCCGCAGAAGGTGGGCGTCGCGGCCACCGACCTGATGACGGGCATGTATGCGGCCACGGCGATCCTGGCCGCGCTGCGCCACGCCGAACGTACCGGGCAGGGCCAGCACATCGACCTGGCCCTACTGGATACGCAGGTGGCCTGGCTGGCCAACCAGGCCTCCAACTGGCTGGTCGGCGGCGTGGTGCCGGAGCGGCAGGGCACGGCGCATCCGAACATCGTGCCTTACCAGGTGATGCCGGCCGCGGATGGTCATTTCATGTTGGCGGTCGGCAACGACGGCCAGTTCGCGCGCCTGTGCGCGGTGATCGGCGCCCCGGAACTGGCGGCCGATCCGCGCTATGCCAGCAATGCCGCGCGCGTGGCACACCGTGCGGAGCTGGTGCCGCTGCTGCAGCGGCGGCTGCGCACGCGTCCCGCCGCGCGCTGGCTGGCTGCGCTGGAAGCGGCGGTGGTGCCGGCCAATCCGGTCAACCGCATCGACCAGGTATTCGACGATGCGCAGGTACGGGCGCGCGGACTGCGCATCGACCTGCCGCACGCCGCCGGCGGCACGGTGCCGATGGTGCGCAATCCGCTGAAGTTCTCGGCCACGCCGCTGCAGTACCGGCAGGCGGCGCCGGTGCTGGGCCAGCACACCAGGTGCTGGACGAGGCGCTCGGAATCGATGAAAGCACCGTGGCCACGTTGCAGGCGACTGGCGTGGTGCAGGCAACCGTTCCACCCGACTCCATCCAATAGAGGAGAGACCGAATGAAGCGCATGTTGTTGCCGTTGTTCGTCCTGCTGTGCGGACTGTCGCTGGCCGCCGGCGTCGCCGCCGAGGAACCGCTGGATGCGCATCGGATCGTGCAGATGGCCCACGCCGCCGCGGGCGGCGACAGCTGGAAACGTCCGAGCACCCTGCACCTGACCGGTACCGCGGTGCTGTACGCCGACGGCACCGCCGCCAGCCGCAAGGAGGTGTCGCACTACGAGATGTGGCGTGAGTTCCCGGCCTGGAACCAGGCCGCGCATGGCGCCAATGGCAAGTTCCGGCTCGACGCGCGCAACGGCGATGCCACGCTGTACCAGATCAGCTACGACGGCAAGGACACCTGGAACGACAAGGGCAAGGTGGAACAGGCCGAGGCTTCGCGCGAATGGAGCGAGAACTTCGGCTTCGGCATCATCCGCTTCGCGCTTGACGATGGTTTCGTGCTGACGCGCATGGCCGACGACCAGGTGGAAGGGCGCGCGGCATGGACGATCCGCGTCACCGACCCGGGCGGCGGCAACACGATGTTCTGGATCGACCAGACCGACCACACCGTGCGCAAGGTCGACTTCGCCACGCCGCGCGGCTGGCACGAGCGCATCTACAGCGACTTCTACATGGTGCCGCAGCCCCGGTTCCAGCAACCGGGCCGGGTACGGCTGTACTACGCTGGCGCGCTGGTTAGCGACATCCGCTGGACACGCGCGGTAGTGGACGCGCCGATCGCGCACGAGGTCTTCGTGCTTGGCGGACGTTGAGCCGATGGGCGCGGACGCCGCACCGCGACAGGGCGCCCGTGCCATCGCCGCGGCGGTGGCGGGCACCGTGTTCGAGTGGTTCGACTTCTTTCTATATGGCTCGCTGGCGGTGGTGTTCGATCGCCAGTTCTTCCCGCCCGGACATGAGACTGCCGGGCTGTTGTCCGCATTGGCGGTATTCGGCGCCGGCTGGGTGGTGCGGCCGCTGGGTGCGCTGGTCTTCGGCCGGTTGGGCGACCGCATCGGCCGTCGCCCCACCTTCCTGGTCACCATCGTGCTGATGGGCATCGCCACGATCGGCATCGGCGCTTTGCCCACCTACGAAAAGGCCGGTCTGCTGGCCCCCGTGCTGCTGGTGGCGCTGCGGTTGCTGCAGGGCATCGCCGTGGGCGGCGAGTTCGGCGGCGCGGCGACCTACGTGGCCGAGCATTCCGCGCCGGCGCGGCGTGGACTCAACACGTCGCTGGTGATGGGTACCGGCACTCTCGGACTGCTGCTGGCGCTGGGCGCCATCACGGTCTGCCGCGGGGCGCTGGGCGAGGCCGCGTTCGAGCAATGGGGCTGGCGGCTGCCGTTCCTGGCCTCGGTGCTGCTGCTGGCGCTGTCGGTGTACATGCGCCTGCACCTGGCCGAATCGCCGGCATTCGAGAAGCTGCAGCGCGAGGGCAGGGTAGCGGTCTCGCCGCTGAAGGAGGCCTTCAGCAACCGGGAGCATGTCAAGGCCATGCTGTTGGCGCTGGCGACCATGATCGCGGCGCAGGGCGTGGTGTGGAACGCGGGCCAGTACTTCCCGCTGGTGTTCCTGCAGCGGCCGCTGGGCCTAGATGTCGGTACGGCCGGCGGATTGATGATGTGCGCGCTGCTGCTGGCCGCACCGCTGTTCCCGTTGGCCGGCTGGCTGTCCGACCGGATTGGCCGGCGCCCGGTCATCATCACCGGCTTCCTGCTGGCCGCCTCGACGCTGCTGCCGGCCTTCCGCCTGCTGGCCGCGAGCGTGCGGCCCGAGCTGGCCTGGCTGCCGGCGCTGGCGGTGCTGTGGTGGTTGTCCTTGCCGGTGGCATTGGTCTGCGGCCCGGCGTCGGCCTATCTGGTGGAACTGTTCCCCACCCGCATCCGCTACAGCGCCATCGGCCTGCCATACCACCTGGGAAACGGTTGGTTCGGCGGTTTCATGCCGTTGGCCACGGCCGCGGTGAGCGTCCACTATCACAGCGATTTTGCCGGGCTGATCTATCCGACGGCACTGGCGCTGGTGTGCGGCCTGTTGGCGTTGTGGCTGATGCCGGAGACGCGGTTGCGCGACATCAGCCGATAGGATCGAGGCGGGCGCGAACCGTAGCGTGGCATCCGGGGTTCTTCATGACGGGTCCGGCCCGTGGCTTTCACTGCGGCTTGTAGTCGAGCACCACGAGGCTGTCCGGATGGAAGGACGACGCGGGTGCCTTGCCGTCGCCATCGGGACGTCGAAGGTTGCCTCGGTGATCGCGCCGAGTGTGGAAAGACGCCCTGAGAGGCTTGTTGGCGAGGTGATTGCCAACTCGTCGAGGATGTCCATGGGGTCGTGCCCCCGGTGTCCTTCAATGTGGTGTGCGTGAATCAAGCAAGCACCCGCGGACTTCTCGATGCCATCCGTGCTTGCACCACGCTCTAGGTGAGGGCTGAATTGCTCCGGCTTCAGTGGCCATTTCCAGGCCGTACATTGCGGCGATCATGGAGGTCGATATGTGTGGAAGCCGGTAGGCGGATGCCTCGTTGGCGGTGGAGAACCCGCCAAGTGACTACGGAGATGGTGTTGGCCGCTTCCTACTATGGCGAGGCCGCGCGAACGCTCCGATGTTTAGCAGCCGCACTAGCGATGTAAGGAAATTGAGTGGATGAGGTAGGAGGTGCTGACCTCGTGCAGTCGTCCATTACCGTCCAACTACATCCAGGCCAATTGGGGGTGCAATAGGGGGTTTTATCACGTGTTCTTCTTAGTAAATTAATTAAATATCAATAGCTTGATTCGACTATTTGGGTTGGATAAGCGCACCAATGGGCATCTGCCAATCTCTTTTTGCAGCGGCTGCGCGTTGGCCAGTCGGGCGCCGATCCCGCCCCCCCTCCTTCCTTCTCCGCTGTTCTCCCTCGCGGCGTGTGATGCGTCGCTCTGCACTTCCCTGCGCGCGATCCTGATTGTTGAACCTGATTGTTGAAAGTATGTAGCCAGTAGGCTACATTTCTCCATGAAGATCCAGCGTACCCGTCAGTTCGCGACATGGATTGACGCTCTCAAGGACGTAACCGCACGCGCTCGCATCCTGGCCCGTATCGGTCGGCTCGCTGAAGGCCATCCTGGTGATCACCGCTATCTGGCGGATGGCGTTTCTGAATTGCGTATCGATGCAGGACCCGGTTACCGCGTGTACTACACCCAGCGGGGCAGGCAGTTGGTGATTCTTCTGGTCGGAGGCGACAAGGGTTCGCAACAGCGCGATATAGAGAAGGCCAAGGAGATTGCGCGTGCCCTGCGAGCATCGAACTGGTTGTAGGCGAAACGACTCAATACCGAAGTACTGGAGCTGTCCCATCATGGCTATCAAGAAGAAAGTTGAACTCGAAGCATTTGATGTGGCCGAACACCTTCATACACCGAAGGAAATGGCGGCCTATCTCGATGCATGCATCGAAGAAAGCGACGGCGATTCGGCATTCATCGCCAAGGCGCTGGGCGATATCGCGCGTGCCCAAGGGATGAGCAAGGTCGCACGTGCGGCGGGCCTGTCGCGGGAGAGTCTGTATCGTGCCCTGTCTGGCGAGCGCAGCCCTGATTTCTCGACCATCCTGAAGGTGACTCGTGCCCTGGGTGTGCGCCTGCATGCCAGCGCTGCATGAGCGTACGTGCGGACCTTGATGCGTTGGCACGTCGCTGGACGTAAAGCGCACGGAAAAGCATGAAAAAACCGCCTTTCGGCGGTTTTTTCGTCCCAAGCCGGTGAGTCAACTCAATGACGCGGCAAAGGAGGAGTCGTTTGGCCATTCTGGCTCGAAGCAGCTTGTGTGCCACGCTGCGCATTGATGCCTCACGCGTCTGCCGTTGCCAGATCAAGGCATTCGGCGCGAACAGGTTCAATCAAACCGGATGATGCGGATCAACCCTTTGTTGATGATCCGTCTCCGAAGGCGGCCAACGTGCCACAAGTGAACACCTCCTTCGCACCTTCGTAATTGATGAATGAGATTGTGCAATTCGCCCGCGTTCCAGGACGGATCCGGGCGATGGCTCTGTCATTCAGCACGAAGCTGTACCACATGAGTTCAGGGCTTATGGACAGCGCCATGGGGCGCGCGGTGGAGGCGATCATCTCGGCAACAGCGCCGCCGCGCGAATCCACTTCGTCCAGCCGCAGCTCAACGAGGACAGGTTTCAGGTTTGGGTAGGGTGTGCTCATTCCAGCAGCGGGTCTGCCTGATTCGTTCGTCGGGGTTGCGGCGTGTTGAATCTGTGCGTTGGAGACGCCAATGTTCCGCATTATTGAGCCCCGCCCACCTGCAACGCCACATACTCCGCCAGCCCCCGACAGGCCAGCATCAGCCCTTCGCGCGTGCCATCGCCGATATCGTCCTTCTCTTCCCCGTCCACGCGCACGCGCTCTGCGGCGTGATACGGCTCCAACAACGACACCAGGCCGACTGCGGCGCGATCCCGGCGTGCGGCGGCCACGGCCTGGCCGGGTGTGCTGGCGGGCCCCGTCCACGGCTGTCCGTCGGCGGCATCACCGGCGCGGATGCGCTGCAGGCATCCGGGCAGGTTGATCGGCGCAGGGGCCTCGTTGGCGGCGGCGAAAGCGGCTTCCAACGGCTGCGCCAGTTCGGGCGGCAGGCGCAGGGCAGCCTCGCCCAGGGTGGCGGTCAGGTACGGGTGATGGGCCTTGGGCATGCGGGCATCCTCGTCGGGAACAGAGGTGCCACCCGAGGAGGGTGGCGGGCGATGCGTGGCTTCCAAGACCGGGTCAACGAATCGGCGGGCACGAGGCCCCCACGCACCGCCCGCCGTCGATCGGCTAACGGATTGCCAGCCGGCGCCGTACTTGGGAGGACGACGCCGGCTGGCGTATACATCGTTGACAACACGGGCTTGGAAGTCCCGGCCACCCTCGCAGGTGGCGATTCATCATGCGCACGTGAAATCACCGCCTGCCAGTCGTTTGTTTCGATGGCATCGGGTGATCTGAAAGGAAAAATGAATTATCGCGTTTGGCCCGTTTCGAGCATTGCAATGCCAGAAGCGACATTTCGCGCGGGGCTGCAACCAACGATGAATCCTGGTGCGTCATTGCTGTCGCAGGGCCTTTCATGGCCCAGGAAGTAAAGCTGGCTTAACTTCCCCGGCAGGGCTTCCAGAACACCTTACCAGACATGAATCCCCACGCGCGCTACCCGGAAATTGATATTCCTCACGGACAGCCCGCAGCGCTCCACCGCATACTGCCGCCACACGCCCATCCTGGGCCCCTTCGGGATCCGCACATGCGTCGCCATGCCCTGTCGCTCACCGTCGCACTGGTATCCACCGCCTTCGTGGTCCCAGCCATGGCCGCGGTACCGTTCTTCAACGCCAGCTGCCCGGGCGGCATCGATGTGCACGCCGACGAAGGCGGTCCGGTCTACGTGCAAGGCCGCGAGACGGCGTTGAAACGTTTCAACGACCGCTATTTCGAAGCACGCGATGCCAACAGCGGCATCACCCTGTCGATCAGCCGCAACGATGACGGCTCGCCGCAGGTCAGCTACACCGGCCGAGGCGGCGCCACTGGCATCTGCCAGGTCAGCAGCCGTGGTGCGCCCGCGCCCGCCACAAACAGCGCCCGCCCTGGCGACGCTGCCACCGGGGATGCCGCGCTACCGCGCGAAGTCACTTGCGAATCCACCGGCCAGCAGCAGGTGTCGTGCGATCTGAATACCCGTGGCAATGTGGAGATCGTGCGCCAGCTCAGCCGCACCCGCTGCGAGGAAGGCAAGAACTGGGGCCTGTCGCGGCACTCGGTGTGGGTCAATGGCGGCTGCCGCGCGGTGTTCCGCAATGTGTCTTCGGTGACCACCCCGGCGCCGTCAGGCGATACCGCACTGGGGGCCTGCAATGTGCGCAAGGGCGCGCAGGGCGCCCTGGTCACCCAGATGCCGGTGGGCAGCGATTACCAGGAACTGATCATCGATTATCCCGACGGCCGCTTCCTGTGCATGATGCGCAACAACGGCCAGGTGCAGAGCCTGACGCCGGTTCGCCGCCGCGGACGCTGAGCGCGCAGCGGGTTGGGGCAGGCTTCAGCCGCAGGACTTATACAGCAACACCCACGCCAGCATCAGGGTGAACATGCCAACGAAGGTCAGGCCGAACCATAGCGCCGCCAGCTTCACGTTGCCGATCAATGCCGTCGCCACACGGGGCAGCTCGCTTTTCAGAATCGGGTGTTCGGCGTGTGCTTTGCGCAGACGCTGCCAACCCAACCCGAGGAATACCAGGGTCGAGAGCGGCACCAGCAGGAGCGTCGCCTGCATCAGCCAGCGGTACGGCGATGCATCGATCGAGCTGCTCAACAGAACCGCAAAAGCGGCGATGGGCAGCGCGCCCATGAAGAAGCGTGGCCAGGCGGTGTTGATGAAGGGCGACATCGCAATCTTCCATGAAAGGTGGTCGGGACCGCGCGGCATCATGCCATGCAATGGCCCTGCTGCACCGCCGCGAGTGGTGTCACACAGCTCTGGCTAGACTGTGCTTCTTTTTCCCCCGCAGGAGGCACCCATGGCCCATCCCATTTCCGTATCGCTGATTGGCGTTCCCACCGATGTGGGTGCGGGCCATCGCGGTGCACGGCTGGGGCCGGAAGCGCTGCGCGTGGCTGGGCTGCCGGAAGCGCTCGAGGCGCGCGGCGTGGATGTGCGCGACCTGGGCAACCTGGATGGTCCGCGCAATCCGTGGACCGCGCCGGTGGAAGGCTACCGCCACCTGGATGAAGTGGTGGCGTGGAACCACGCGCTGATGGAAGCCAGCTATGCCGAACTGCAGGCCGGCCGCATGCCGATCATGCTCGGCGGCGACCACTGCCTGGGCATCGGTTCGATCACTGCCGTGGCACGCTGGTGCCGCGAGCAGGGCAAGACCCTGCGCGTGCTGTGGCTGGATGCGCATTCGGACTTCAACACCAGCGATGTCACTCCATCGGGCAACATCCACGGCATGCCGGTGGCCTGCCTGTGCGGCCTCGGCCCGAAGGCGCTGACCCACCTCGGCGGCAGCGCACCGGCGATCACCCCCATCCAGGTGCACCAGATCGGCATCCGTTCGGTGGACCCGGAAGAGAAGCGCCTGATCAAGACCCACAAGGTGGATGTCTACGACATGCGCTACATCGACGAGAACGGCATGAAGCGCGCGGTCGAGGCAGCACTGGCGGGCATCGACGAGAACACCCACCTGCATGTCAGCTTCGATGTGGATTTCCTCGACCCGAGCATCGCACCGGGCGTCGGCACCACCGTGCCGGGCGGGGTGAACTACCGCGAGGCGCAGCTGGTGATGGAGATGATTGCCGACACCGGGCGCATGGGTTCGCTGGACATCGTCGAGCTCAACCCCTTGCTGGACAAGCAGAATGCCACCGCCGAACTGGCCGTGGACCTGGTCGAAAGCCTGTTCGGCAAGTCCACCCTGATGCGCGACTGAGCTCTCCGCCTGAACGGATCGATGATCCGTTCACACCCGCTCCACGCCCCTGCCGCCAGATTGCACATCACGCGGCGGCAGTGGCATTGGCTCCTTCCGCCGAGCGACCGAACCCCATCCGCGAATGAAGCGGTATAGCGGCGAACCCAAGGAGAAGCCCATGAAGCGCGTAGTTGCCCTGATGCTGTTGTCGATGTTCTCGGTGGCCCTGCTGGCCGGTTGCAACACCGTTGCCGGTGCCGGCAAGGACGTGCAGAAGGCTGGCGAAAAGGTTGAAGATGCCGCCAAGGGCCGTTGAGCCTGAAGTGGAACGGAAAGCAAAAAGGCCGGGGGGACCTCCCCGGCCTTTTTTCTTGCGCGTTTTTCTGCAGCGTACGTGTCGAAGCGTAGTGAACCATTCAAGCAGGTGAGCAGTGCTTTCATGGTCGGTTGACCGGCGCTCAACAGCCGCTGCGCGAAGCTGTAGC
Source organism: Stenotrophomonas sp. YJH_SMC_64 (assembly GCF_059371375.1). Taxonomy (NCBI): domain Bacteria; kingdom Pseudomonadati; phylum Pseudomonadota; class Gammaproteobacteria; order Lysobacterales; family Lysobacteraceae; genus Stenotrophomonas; species Stenotrophomonas sp. YJH_SMC_64. The sequence continues at coordinate 81,224 of NZ_JCAFUN010000015.1, forward strand.
CACGGTAAGAACGCCGTTGCAACCAAGGACTCCCAGCAATGAACAAAGACATCATTTCCGGCAAGTGGTCGCAGCTGAAGGGCAAGGCCCAGGCCAAGTGGGGCGATCTGACCAACGACGACTTCGATGTGGCTGAAGGCAATGCCGAGTATCTGGCCGGCCGCCTGCAGGAACGTTATGGCTGGGCCAAGGATCGCGCTGAGAAGGAAGTCCGTGAGTTCCAGGATGCCGTGAGCAAGGACTACCCGGACTACAAGTAAGCGCTACGGTTTTCCCCCACGGCACAACGCCCGCACCGAGAGGTTGCGGGCGTTGTGCTGTCTGGGCGGCCGATCAACGCGCCGGCGGGTCCGGCACATAGCGGTTGGGGAACGCCTGCGGTTCGCGCGGCAGGCGCGACGGCGGTGTATCGACCAGGATGCCGCGCGCGCGCAGATTGCGGGCGCTGTCGTAGCGCAGCTGCAGAACCTGCGCCGGGCTGCGGCTGGCGCGTTCGAAGTCGGTATCGCGTACCGACGACTTCTCGCGTGCGCCGTGGCCGGTGCCCAGCGCAGGGGCCTGTGACTTGCTGGCATAGCCCTCGATGCGGCTGTTGCTGGCGCTGGCATCGGCCGCCGCTTCGGCCGTCGGGGCCGGTGCCGGCAGCGGCAGGCTGCGGCGCAGGATCGGATCCGGACGCCAGCGGCGCGCTTCCTCGAACACCGCCACGCCGACCACGCCGATGTTGTCCGGGCGACCGGTGCGGCTGGCATAGCTGCCGCTGGGGCTGCTGAACACGAACTGCGCCACTTCATCCTGGCTCTTGCGCCAGCCGGTGATGTCGGCGCGCTGGCCGGGGTTGAGCACGTAGCCGGTCTGCGACGGATCGGCATCCTCGCCGGAGATGGCGTTGACGCCGTCCACCGACAGCACCACCAGCACCCGGCGCGGGCTGTCGTTGTACAGGCGCACGGCGTAGCGGTGGCCGCGCTCGCCGGCCACCCAGCGCTGGCCCTCGGCAGGGTAGCTGCGCAATTCGGTGCCGCGGTCGCGGTCGACCAGAGACATGCGCACGGGGCCGCCCTCGTAGGCCGGCGGCGGCACCGGGGCGGGGCGGAAGCCGGCCAGGGGCAGGATCAACAGCAGGGGCAGCAGGCGTTTCATCGGGTGTCTCCAGCGGGGTTGCGTGAATGAACGCGCCGCAGGCCCTGACGGGGTTGGTGGCGTGCAAGGTAAACTGGCCCCGTTCATCGAAGGTTACCCCACGCAGTCATGACCACCCGAGTCCTTACCGGCATCACCCCCTCCGGCACGCCCCACCTGGGCAACTACGTTGGCGCCATCCGTCCGGCCATCGCGGCCAGCCGCGCGCCGGGGATCGAGAGCTTCTTCTTCCTGGCCGACCTGCACAGCCTGATCAAGTCCCAGGACCCGCAGCGCACCCAGCGCGCGACCCTGGAGATCGCGGCCAGCTGGCTGGCCTGTGGCCTGGACCCGGAACACGTGTGGTTCTACCGGCAGAGCGACATCCGCGAGACCACCGAGCTGATGTGGTTCCTGACCGCCATCGCCAGCAAGGGCATCCTCAACCGCGCGCACGCCTACAAGGCGGCGGTGGACAAGAACCGCGAGGAAGGCGTGGACGAGGACGCAGGCGTCAGCGCCGGCCTGTTCATGTACCCGGTGCTGATGGCCGCAGATATCCTCATCTTCAAGGCCAACCAGGTACCGGTGGGCCGTGACCAGATCCAGCACATCGAGATGGCGCGCGACTTCGCCCAGCGCTTCAACCACGTGTATGGCAAGGAGTACTTCCCGCTGCCGGACGTGGTGATCGACGAGCAGGTGGCGACGCTGGCGGGCCTGGATGGCCGCAAGATGAGCAAGAGCTACCACAACACCATTCCGCTGTTCGTGCCGCGCGAGGAGCTGAAGAAGCTGGTGTTCTCGATCCTGACCGACTCGCGCGCACCTGGCGAGCCGAAGGACACCGAGGGCTCTGCGCTGTTCCAGATGTACCAGGCCTTCGCCACCCCGGAACAGACCGCCGAATTCGCCAGGGCGTTCGCCGCCGGCATCAGCTGGGGTGACGCCAAGCAGCAGCTGTTCGAGCGCATCGACAGCGAGCTGTCGCCGCTGCGCGAGCGCTACAACGCGCTGATGGCCGAGCCGGAGAAGATCGAGGCGCTGCTCAAGCGCCGTGGCCAGCAGCTGCGCGAGCAGCTGGCGGCACCGCTGCTGGACGAGCTGCGCCATGCGGTGGGCCTGCGTGACCTGTCCACCGCAGGCGATATCGCCAGCGAGGACGCCGGCGTGGCCCGCGTGGCACCGCCGCAGTTCAAGCAGTACCGCGAGAAGGACGGCCGTTTCTACTTCAAGCTGACCGCCGGTGACGGCACGCTGCTGATCCAGAGCGAAGGCTTCGATTCGCCGCGCGACGCGGGGCAGTTGATTGCCGTGATCAAGCAGGCGGAGCAGGGTGACCAGCTGCAGAGCGAACTGTTCAAGCTGGAAGCCGAAGTGGACGCCGTGCTGGCGGCCCTGGCCATGCTGCGCGAAGCGTAAGGGTAGGGCCGGCCGCTGGCCGGCAACTGCATAGGAAATGCCGGCCAGCGGCCGGCACTACCACGGCAACTGCATAGGAAAACGCCGGCCAGCGACCGGCACTACCACGGCACTGCATAGGAAAACGCCAGCCAGCGGCCGGCCCTACCCGCGAACGAAGGTCATGGCATGATGTCCGCGCGCCTCAGGCGCGATGACATGGAGTCTGCGATGGCCTGGTTGTCGCTGCTGCTGTTCCTGCCCTGGTTCCTGCTGCTGGGCAGCCTGTACTGGCTGTTCCCGCGCCAGCCGCGCACCCCGCGGCGGCGCCTGTTCGATGGCTCCACCCTGCTGCTGGCCTTCGCCCTGAGCATCGTCTCGATGCTGTGGGGGTATCGACTTGGACTGGCACAGCCCGGCGCCGGCCCGATCTGGCCGCAGGTACTGGCGGTGCTGTACGCCTACGGCGCATTCCTGGCGGTGCTGGTGCTGGCCCTGCTGCTGCGGCCGCGGTTCGCATTGCGCTGAACCTGGCCCTTGCGCACCCGATGGACCTGCGGTTGGTTGGCCTGCGCTTGCCCTTGCCTGCGCTTGCCCTTGGTAGAGTCGACTGTGAGTCGACTGCTCTTCTGGAAGCCCGCGCTGCGCGCGACAGTCGACTGACAGTCGACTCTACCCGGCCACAACCCGGCACTACCCGACCAAAGCCGCATCGAACCCGGACCGCCCGCGCGCCTACCATGGGCGTCTGTTCCCGATCCTGCCAGGTGCGTGCCGATGATCGCCGACCCCAGCATCCACACCATCGATACCGGCTTCCAGCGTCCCGACTTCGACGCGGCCTATCTGATCGTTGAAAACGACCGCGCCGCGTTCGTCGACTGTGGCACCGGCCTGTCGGTGCCGGCGATGCTGCAGGCGCTGGCCACCGCGGGTCTGGCCGTTGACGCGGTGGACTGGCTGCTGCTCACGCACGTGCACCTGGACCACGCCGGCGGCGCCGGCCTGCTGATGCAGCAGCTGCCCAACGCAAAGGCAGTGCTGCACCCGCGCGGTGCGCCGCACATGATCGACCCGACCCGGCTGATTGCCGGTGCCACGGCGGTGTACGGTGCCGAGGAAATCGCGCGCAGCTATGGTCGTATCGAGGCCATTCCCGAACATCGTGTGGTGGTGGCCGAGGACGGCCACCGTATCGACCTGGCCGGCCGCGAGCTGGTGCTGCTGCACACCCCGGGCCACGCACTGCACCATTACTGCGTGTGGGATGCGCGCAGCCGCAGCTGGTTCACCGGCGATACCTTCGGCATTTCCTACCGCGAGCTGGACAGCGCGCAGGGGGCCTTCATCTTCCCGACCTCGTCGCCGGTGCAGTTCGACCCGGAAGCGATGAAGGCCTCGATCCAGCGCATGCTGGGCTATGGCCCGCAGGCGATGTACCTGACCCACTACGGCCGCGTGGAGCAGGTGCAGAAACTGGCCAACGACCTGTTCGAACAGATCGATGCGATGGCCACCATCGGCCGCCAGTGCGATGGCCGCCCCGACCGCCACCGCTGCCTGCTGGCCGCGCTGCAGGCGCTGTACCTGGAACGTGCACAGCTGCATGGCTGTGCGCTGGACGATGCGGCGGTGATCGCTGTTCTGGCGATGGACATCGAACTCAACGCGCAGGGCCTGGCCTGCTGGCTGGACCGCATCAGCAGGTAGATCCACGCCATGCGTGGATGACGTGGGCCCAGGTTGCGCCGTGGTGTCACGACCACGTTACACTCTGGTGACTTCCAAGCTAGCCGTGGTACTGCCGTGAATCCGATGCGCGTGTTGCTGCTGTCGTCCTGCCTGTTCGTCGGCGGGCTGGCCCATGCGGCCAACGACCTGCCGGGTGGCGGCATCGATCCGCAGGCACTGTCGCGGCACGTGCGTGTGCTGGCATCGGATGAATTCGAGGGCCGCGCGCCGGCCACCGAGGGCGAAGAGCGCACGGTGCAGTACCTGATCGAGCAGTTCCGCAGCTACGGCCTGCAGCCGGGTGGCGTGGATGGCAGCTGGGTGCAGCCGGTGCCGCTGGTGCGCGCGCAGCTGGACGGCCCGGCCAAGGCCAGCCTGTCGCTGAAGCAGGGCAAGCGCGCGCTGGCCAACGGCGTGGACGTGACCCTGCAGAGCCTGCAGCCGCGCAAGCGCGTGCAGATCAAAGACGCGCCACTGGTGTTCGTCGGCTATGGCATCGACGCACCGGAACGCCACTGGAACGACTACAAGGACGTGGACCTGCACGGCAAGATCGCCGTGGTGCTGATCAACGACGCCGATTTCGAAGCCGATGCGCCGGGCGCGTTCGATGGCAAGGCGGTGACCTACTACGGCCGCTGGACCTACAAGTTCGAGGAAGCCGCGCGCCGTGGTGCCGAGGGTGTGCTGATCGTGCACGAGACCGCGCCGGCCGCCTATGGCTGGGCCACTGTGAAGAGCTCGGGCACCTCGCCGCTGTTCGACATCGAACGCGGCCAGGCCGAGGCGATGGCGCAGCACACGCCGCTGCGTGGCTGGATGCAGCGCGAACTTGCCGAGGCGATCTTCGCCGACGCCGGCCTCGACTTCGATGCCGAGAAGCGCAAGGCGATGCGTGCCGACTTCCGCCCGGTGGCACTGGACAACGCGAAGCTGAGCGTGGATTTCGCACTCAAGCGCGAGCAGGTGGTCACCCGCAACGTGGTGGCCAAGCTGCCCGGTGGTGAACACGCCGACGAGGCCGTGATCTTCTCCGCGCACTGGGATGCGTTCGGTATCGGCCAAGCCGACGCCAAGGGCGACCGCATCCGCCGTGGTGCGATCGACAACGCCACCGGCGTGGCCACGGTGCTGGAGCTGGGCCGCGTGTTCGCCGCCGGCCCGCAGCCGCAGCGCACGCTGTACTTCGTGGCACTGACCGCCGAAGAGAAGGGCCTGCTGGGCGCCAGCTACTACGCCGCGCATCCGCTGGCGCCGCTGGACAAGACCGCTGCAGTGCTGAACATCGAGATGTTCAGCCCGGATGGCCCGACCCGCGACATCGCTTCGTGGGGCAAGGGCCGGGTGTCGCTGGAAGGCGATCTGGAACGCGTGGCCAAGGCCCGCGGTCGCAGCTACAGCCCGGACCCGAACCTGGAGGCCGGCTTCTTCTACCGCGCCGACCACTTCGCCTTTGCCCGCCTGGGCGTGCCGGCGATCACCATCGGCCCGGGCCTGGACAAGCTGGACGGCGGTGTTGAAGCCGGCCGCGCGCTGCGCGAGAAGTATTTCGCCGACTGTTACCACCAGGCCTGCGATGCCTGGACCCCGAGCTGGGATCCGAGCGGCCACGCGGCTGACACTCTGCTGGTCTACGACCTGGGTGCCGAGCTGGCCAACAGCCGCCGCTGGCCGACGTGGGAGAAGGAATCGGAGTTCCGCGGCGCGCGCGACAAGAGCGAAGCGGCCCGCCGCTGAGGCTCGGGACCGGCGGGGTGTCATGTCATTTCGCCGGGGGTAGAGTCGACTGCCAGTCGACTATCGCGCGCAGCGCGGGTTTTCCGGTGCCGACAGAGAGAGCAGTCGACCAACAGTCGACTCTACCGATTGCCGATTGCCGATTGCCGATTGCCGATTGCCGATTGCCGATTGCCGATTGCCGATTGCGGATTGCGGATTGCCGGCCAGCGGCCGGCACTACCTGCGCCGGCGCAGCAGCGTCCATGCGCCCCAGCCGGCGGCAGCGAGCGCTGCCAGATAGCACGCCACCATCGTGCGCAGGCCAACCGGCGACCCTGCATTGATGCCGCGATGCAGGCGCAGTTGCAGCGAGCTGTGGCCGCTGCCCAGGTCCACCGCCAGCTGCAGCGCCAGCGCGGAGCAGAACACCAGCAGGGCGATCCCGAACCCGATGCGTGGCCATGCGGCCTGTGCGTTGGGGCGGCGCAGCAGCCAGGCCAGTGCCGTGGTTGCGGCCAGCGTCGCCGCGATCCACATCAGTGGCGTGGCGGGAGACGCAGCGGCCACCGGCATTGCACCGGTGGCCGCAATTACGGCAACGCGCTTACTTGCGGGTGCCGTCGAGCCAGTTCGGGCCCTTGTTGGTAAGGAAGAACACATAGACCACCAACGATACCGCGATCGTGGCGGTTACGTAGATAGCGAACCAGTCGACATGGCCGGTCTTCAGCGCGCCCTGGTACAGCAGCGGGGCGGTGCCACCGAACAGCGAGTTGGCCAGCGCGTAACCCAGGCCCACGCCCAGTGCACGCACGTGGGTGGGGAACAGCTCGGCCTTCACCACCGCGTTGATGGAGGTGTAGCCGGTGAGGATGACGAAGGCCATGGCCAGGGTCAGGAAGGCCAGGGTGGCGTCATGCTGGTGCGGCAGCTGGGTGATCAGGTACCAGCTGTACAGCACGCCGCCGACGCCGAAGAACACCAGCAGGGTCTTGCGGCCGATGATGTCCGACAGCCAGCCGCCGACCGGCTGCAGCACCATCAGGAACGCCAGCACGCCCAGGTTGATCAGGGTGCCGGTCATCGGGTCGTTGCCGGCGAAGGCGCTCTGGATCATCTTCGGGCCGTTCACCGAGTAGGTGTAGAAGGCCACGGTGCCACCGGCGGTGATCAGGAAGCACAGCAGCAGCGGCCGCCACTGGTGCACGAACAGCTCGTACATCGAACCGGACTTCTGTGCCTTGCCTTCGCGTGCGGCTTCGATGGACGACTCCGACAGCGATTCGTCCATGCCGCGGCGCAGCCAGAACACCACCACCGCGGCGATGCCACCGATGCCGAAGGCGATGCGCCAGCCCCACTCGGAGATCTCCGGCTTGCCCCAGAAGGTCAGCATCAGCAGCAGGGTCAGCTGGGCCAGCACATGGCCGCCGACCAGGGTGACGTAGTGGAAGGAGGACAGGAAGCCGCGACGGCCGGGAATGGCGGCCTCGGACATGTAGGTGGCGCTGGCACCGTACTCGCCACCGGTGGCGAAGCCCTGCAGCAGGCGTGCGAACAGCAGGATCACGGCGGCCCAGATGCCGATGCTGGCAGCGGTGGGGGTGATGGCGATGAGGAACGAGCACAGCGCCATCAGGGTGACCGAGACGGTCAGCGCCAGGCGGCGGCCGTGGCGGTCGGCGAAGCGGCCGAAGAACCAGGCGCCGATCGGGCGCATCAGGAACGTTGCGGCGAAGATCGCCCACACGTACATCGTGGAGTTCTTGTCGTCCGGCGAGAAGAACTGCGATTCGAAGTACACGGCGAACACCGAGTACACGTAGACGTCATACCACTCCACCAGGTTGCCGGCGGAGCCTTTGAGGGTGTTGGAGATCGACCGCCGCAGGGCGGCGCGGTCGTTCGCGGGTACGGCAGGTTGGGACGTGGTGCTCATCTGGGTGGGAATCCTCGATGCGGCGCGTCCGTGCGCAGGGAAAACGGCGCCCGGCCTTGGGGCGGCGCGGCCGGGCAGCCCTCTTGGTACTGCATCGGCCGTCAACACGGGGTAGCAGACCAGAGCAGGGTGCATGGATGGATGACAGCGTGCCACCGTCCGGGGTGCCGGACCATACTCAAAACGTCCTAGAATCCGCCTTCCCCCGGCTCCCTGGTGTGTCATGTCGGTTCCCCCCTCTTCGTCTGCGGCTGCCCCCCGGGGTGGCCTTGTCGCGCTGGCATTGCTGCTGGTCTACGTGGTCTGGGGCTCGACCTACCTGGGCATCGCCAAGGCCCTGCACGGCGGCGCGCTGCCGCTGACGATGGTTTCCGGCAGCCGGTTCATCATTGCCGGTGGCCTGATGTTCCTGGCCTTGCGCCTGTTCTGGAAGATGCCGAACCCGACCCTGCGGCAGTGGCGCAACCTGGTGGTGATGGGCGTGACCATGCTGGTGCTGGGCAACGGCATGGTGGTGCTGGCCGAGCGTGAGGTGTCCTCGGGCCTGGCCGCGACAGCGGTGGCCTCGGTGCCGCTGTGGATGGCGCTGTTCTCGGCGCTGCGCGGGCAGCATGCCAGCCGCGGTGAGTGGCTGGGCATCGCCATCGGCTTCCTCGGCGTAGTCTGGCTCAACGCCGGCAGCAGCCTGACGGCCTCGCCGACCGGGCTGGTGCTGCTGCTGATCGCGCCGATCGGCTGGGCCTTCGGTTCGGTGTGGGCGCGCGGCCTGGACCTGCCGGGCCCGTTCATGACCGCCGCCGGGCAGATGATCTGCGGTGGCGTGCTGCTGGTGCTGATCGGCCTGGCGGTCGGCGAGCGCCCGACCACGCTGCCCGATACCGGTGGCCTGCTGGCGATGGCCTACCTGTGCGTGTTCGGTTCCATCGTTGCCTTCACCGCCTACGTCTGGCTGCTGCAGAACGTGCGGCCGGCGCTGGCCGGCAGCTATGCGTACGTCAATCCGGTGATCGCGGTGCTGCTGGGCGCGCTGCTCAACGGCGAGCGCTTCGGCTGGCGCGACCTGCTGGCGATGGCGGTGATTCTCCTGGGTGTGGTGGTGCTGACAATGGCAAGGACGAGAAAGAAGTGAGCATGGACGAGAAAGAACAACGCCGGGGCCTGCTGGTTACCGCATCCACCTTCGTGATCTGGGGCCTGGTGCCGGTCTATTGGCACCTGCTCAACGAGGTACCCTCGTTCCAGATCATCGCCCACCGCATCATCTGGAGCACCGTGATGGTGCTGGGCTGGCTCTTGATCAGCTCGCGCCTGGGCTGGTGGCAGAAGATCGCCGCGCAGCCGCGCGCGCTGCCGATCCTGCTGGTGTCGAGCCTGACCATCGCCTTCAACTGGGGCCTGTACATCTGGGCGGTCAACGCCGGCCATGTGATCGAGACCAGCCTGGGCTACTTCATCAACCCGCTGGTGAACGTGCTGCTGGGCGTGCTGGTGCTGAAGGAGCGGCTGCGGCGCCTGCAGTGGGTGGCGGTGGCGATGGCGGCGGTGGGCGTGGCCTGGCTGACCATCGACGCGGGTACGCCGCCGTGGATCGCGCTGGGCCTGGCCTGTTCGTTCGGCCTGTATGGCCTGCTGCGCAAGCTGGTCTCGGTCGATCCGGTGGCCGGCCTGGGCGTGGAGAGCATGTACCTGTTCCTGCCGGCGCTGGCCTTCGCGATCTGGGCGGAAAACGGCCATGGCGGCGCGTTCTTCCATGGCTGGGGCTGGCGCAATGACCTGCTGCTGGTCTTCGGTGGCGCAGTGACCGCAGTGCCGCTGATCGGTTTCGCCTACGGCGTGAAGCGCATCCCGCTGTCGCTGGTCGGCATCCTGCAGTACATCGCGCCGAGCCTGCAGCTGCTGCTGGGCGTGTTCTTCTTCCACGAAGGGTTCGATACTGCCAAGGCGATCGGCTTCGCCGCGATCTGGGCCGGCCTGATCCTGTTCGTCGGTGACAACATCCGCACGATGCGCGCCAAGCGCTAGCGCCGGCGGGGCTGCGGGGTCGGATCCCTCCGCAACGCGGAGGGCTCTGACCCTGTTCTATCCGTCGCGTGGGGTCAGAGCCCTTCGCAGGGCGAAGGGATCCGACCCGCTTCCACCCAAAAAAGAACGGCGCCCCGAAGGGCGCCGTTCTGCTTCCATCCACCGCCAGGAGAGAGAGATGGCGGTGGCGGGAACGCGGTTGCAGGCTTAGAAGCGCTGCTGGTACTTCATGTACATGAAACGACCGATGTCGAAGCCACCGTAGTAGGTGAAGCTGCTGTTCGGCTGGCTGTACATGATCGGACCCTGGTGGTCGAAGACGTTGTTCACGCCCAGCGACACGGTGCCGTCCCACGGCAGGCTGTAACGCACCTGCAGGTCGTGGAAGGTGTTGGAGCCCACCTTGCGGCTCGGCTGCGCATCGGTGTACGGCGAGACGAAGCCGGCCATGTTGCAGTCCGGGCCACCGGCCAGGTCATACGAGCAGGCTTCCTTCATGCCCGAGTAGTAGCGGGCGGTCCAACCGATGCCCAGGTCGCCGTACTGCCAATCCAGGTTGAAGGTCGAACGCACGCGGAAGTTGCCCTGCCAGCCGGTCTTCTGCTCCACCGGCGTGGTGGCGGCGCTGTCGTTGCGCTGCTCCAGGTAGTCGGTGTAGGTGGTGTTCCAGGTGGCGGCAAAGCGGCCGAACGCGGTTTCCGGCAGGCGGTAACGCAGGCTGAAGTCGTAGCCGGCGGTTTCGCGGTAGCCCGCATTGACCAGCGAGCGGTCCAGCGACGTCACCTGACCCAGCGTCTTGGCGCTGGTGGAACGGGTGAAGCGGCCGCACGCCGAATCCACGCCCTGCACGTAGCACTGGTTGAGGATGTCGGTGGCCGACTCACCCACGATCGCGTTGTCGATGCGGATCTTCCACCAGTCCAGGCTGACGTCCAGGCCCGGCACGAACTCGGGGCTGTACACCAGGCCCACGGTCCAGGTCTTGGCGGTTTCCGGCTTCAGGTTCGCATTGGAACCGGAGTCGAAATCGGCGATGCCCTGCTGGCCCGGACGGTTGGCGACGTTGCCTTCCGACGCGGTCTGCTGGCGGAAGTCCGCCGGCACCTTCAGCGCCTGGCAGCGTGCGGCCACGGTCGCGCTGCTGGCAGCGATGCCGAACGAGGTATCGCACGGATCGGTGAACGAATCACGGCTCTTCACCGCACCGCCGTACAGGTCGTCCACAGTCGGCGCACGGAAGCCGGTGCCATAGGTCGCGCGTACCAGCAGGCTGTCGATCGGCTTCCACTTCAGGCCGAACTTGCTGTTGGTGGTCGAACCGAAGGTGTTGTAGTCGGTGTAGCGGCCGGCCAGGTCCAGCGACAGTTCACGCGCGAACGGCATGTCGGCCAGCAGCGGTACCTGCAGCTCCAGGTAGACCTCGTTGAGCGAGTAGTCGCCACGGGTCGGCTGGCCGGTGGTGCCGGCAATCTGGCCCTTCTGCACCATCAGGTCCGGGGTGTAGCTGGCTTCTTCGTTGCGGTGCTCGAAGCCCATCGCGGCCATCACGTCGCCGGCCGGCAGGGTGAACACCGAACCGGAGATGTTGGCGCTGGCGACCTTCGTGGTGCTCTTCATCTTGTCGACGAAGCGGGTGAACAGGTAGTCCTGCACGTCCTGGTTGCTCAGCGAGCCCGGGCCTGCATAGCCCATCGGCGCGGCCGGGTTCCACGGCACGCAGCCGGCGATCACTGCACCCGGGCTGCCGCAGCGTGCCACGGTGCCATCCATGAAGGATGGGCCGACCGCCAGGTCGACATGCGGCTGGTACATGCTGCCGGTACCGATGCGCTCGCCTTCATTGCGGTTGTACATGTAGCTGACGTTCCAGTCCCAGTAACGCGAACCGGTTTCAAAGCTGCCTTCCAGGCCGATGCTGGCGCGCTTGGTGTCCAGGTTGTTCTCGGTCGCACGCGGCATTTCTTCGGTGCGGTGCGAGAACAGCACGTCCTGGCCCCAGTGGTTGAACGCACTGTCCTTGGACAGGGCAGCACGGGAACCGTTGCGCGCCTGTGCGGTGGACACCGAGTAGGGGTAGCCGGCCAGGTGCTTGGTCGACTCGCGCTTGCTGTACAGCGCGTCGGCCACGATGCGCAGGTCATCGGTGATCGAGAAGCCACCGTTGGCGAACACCGAAGTGCGCTCCAGGCCGCTCAGCAGGCTCATGTTGGTCTTGGTGTTGGCACCATCGGCCGGATTGGGCGTGTGGAAATTGCCCTTCTGGCTCGGGTCGCCGCCCGGGCCCACGGTCAGCGACTTGCCGTCGACGGTGACGCTGCCCCACTGCGTGGTCTGGTTCAGTGCCTTGACGTCGTCGGGATGGCGCGGGCCACCCGGGTAACGGCTGAACTCGCGCTCGCTGCCGAGGATCTCGTCTTCCTTGGTGCGCTCGGCGCCGACGCTGAACCAGCCGCGGTCGAAGGTCTTGCCGAAGGTGGCGCTGTAGGAGCGCTTCTGGCCGTCACCTTCACCGTACTGGCCGACGTAGACGCCGGCTTCGCCACCGTCGAAGTTCTTGCGGGTGATGATGTTGACCACACCGGCGATGGCGTCCGAGCCGTACAGCGCGGACGCGCCATCGGTGAGCACTTCCACGCGCTCGACAATCGCCGAGGGAATCGAAGCCAGGTCGGAGTAGCCACCGGCGCTGACCCCCATGCGGCGGCCGTCGATCAGCACCAGGCTGCGCTCCGGGCCGAGGTTGCGCAGGCTGACGTACGTGCCGCCGAAGTCGCGCGAAGAACTCAGCGACGACGAGCGGCTCAGGCTCGGTGCGCCGGCGGCGGTGACGTCCTGCAGGATGTCGGCGACGTTGATGTAACCCTTCTTCTCGATCTCGGCGCGGCTGAGCGCGACGACCGGCTGTGCGGTCTCGACACTGGCCTGGCGGATGCGCGAGCCGGTGATTTCGATGCGATCGAGGTTGGTCGGGGTATCGCCGGCGCTCTGTGCGAAGGCGGGGGTGGTGCAGCTGGCGGCCAGCGCGATGACGATCGCGTTGCGCAGCGGATTGGTTTTCAGGGACATCCGTGAAATCTCGTGTTTCAGGAAAAACAAGCGCCCGTTCTATGGACGCGTGGGGTGCTGCAAACCAACGTGGGGGGGCGATTCTAGAATGTTTCCATTCGTAACTGTTTGCCTCTGCGCCGCGGATGTGCGCGAAAATGAATCGCAACCAACAATCCACAGATGGGATGTGCGCGACGTCACGCGCGTTGCGCTTGCGATGGGCAGAGGCATCGATAGCGGCGTATTTCCCGCAATCTGTAGCCGTGCGCGTGCGCCGGCATCCATCCACGCATGGCGTGGATCTACTGGACGTCCTGGCTCACCACCAAGCGTGGATGACGCGCAAAAGAAAAGGGACGGAGCCTTCGCTCCGTCCCCCTGCGTGATGCGCATTCCACCGCTGCGTGATGCTCAGGTTTCGCGCAACGCCGTGGTGATCGGCAAACGTGCCGCGCGCAGCGCCGGGAACAGGCCGCCGACCAGGCCGATGCCCAGCGCCCATTTCAGTCCGGTCCACAGCAGTTCCGGCGACACGTGGAACTTGAACACCACCGCGCTGAAGTTGCTGCCGATGGTGGATACGCTGTAGCCATTGAACAGCAGCCACGCCACCGCACACCCCAGAAGGCCACCCAGCAACGCCAGCAGCATGGTCTCCAGCATCACCGCCGTCACCACCGGCAGGCCGCGGAAGCCGATCGCGCGCATGGTGGCGATCTCGCGCGCACGGGTGGCCACGGCCGCGTACATGGTGTTGAGTGCGCCGAACACTGCACCCACCGCCATGATCGTGCCGATCACCTTGCCGAGGATGTCGATCAGCTTGGTCAGCCCGCCGCCCTGCTTGCTGTAGTAGACACGGGTGGTTTCCACGTCCAGTTTCAGGCGCGGGTCGGCGGCGACCGCTGCCTTGAACTGCTCGAAGCCGGCCTTGCCATCGGTACGCACGCTGATCGACTGCCAGGCGCTGCGCTGGTAGGTGGTGGCCAGCGTATCGGCGTCGGTCCACAGCTCCGAATCGTGCGCATCGCCGGTGGCGAACACGCCGACCACGGTCCAGGTCTGGTTGCCCAGGGTCAGCGTCCTGCCCACGTCCATGTCGCGGAACTGGCCCTTGGCACCCTGGCCGACCACGATCTCGCGCAGGCCGGCTGCGAACTTGCGGCCTTCGATGATCTTGACCTTGTCATGCACGGCCCAGGCCTGCGGACCAACGCCGCGGAACTGCGCGTTGACGTCGGTGCCGTCGGACTTCGACACCAGGTTGACCACCTGCGACAGCTCCGGCGACAGCAGCGGCCGGCCTTCGCCATCGCGGCTGATGCCGGGCAGGGTGGACAACGTCGGCACCTGCTCGCGGGTGATCACCGAGTTGGTCTCGGCCTGCGAGCCGCCGCGCAGCACGATGGCGGTGGTGTCGTCGCCGGTGTTGTTGAGCGTGGCCTGGAAGCCTTCGCCCATCGCCAGCATCGCCACCAGCACGCCGACCACGCCGGCGATGCCGACCACGATCACCGAGGACGCGCCCCAGCGCTGCGGCAGGCTGGCCACGCCGATGCGGGTGGCGGCCAGCGCCAACCGTCCGCCACGGGTCAGCAGCAGCCACAGTGCCACCAGCACGGCCACCGCCAGCACGCCAAACCACGGCAGGCTGATCCACAGCACCAGGCCGATCACCAGCAGCAGCACCGTCAGGCCGTTGCCCAGCCATTTCTTGAGTTTGCTCTTGAACATGTCGGTGTCCTCCTCAGCGGCCGGCCAGTGCGTCGACGATCTTCAGGCGCTTGGCACGCAGCGCCGGCAACAACCCGACGATGATGCCGATCACCACGATCAGGCCCAGCCCCATCAGCCAGGTCGGCGTCGGCACGTGTGGCGGCAGCATGCCCATGCTCTTCGGGCCGATCGCCGGCAGGATCAGTGCGGCCAGGCCCATGCCGATCAGGCCGCCCAGGCCGATCAGCAGCACCGACTCCACCATCACCAGGGTCAGCACGGTGCTGTCCTTGAAGCCCAGCGTCTTCAGCGTGGCGAGCTCCGGCACGCGCTCGCGCACGGCCTGCGCCATGGTGTTGCCGGTCAGCAGCAGCAGGGTGAAGAACACCGCGCCCATGATTGAAGTGACGATCATGCCGATGTCGGCGAACTGCTTGACGAAGGCCTGCTGGAACGCCGACTCGGTCTGGGTCTTGGTCTCGTGGTCGGAGTTGGCCGAGATTGCATCAATGGCCTGCGCTACCCGCGAGGAATGATCCGGGTTGTCCAGCGTCACCGTGTACCAGCTCACCTGGTTCTTGATGTAGTCGTTGGATTCATCGAAGTACTTCCAGTTCATCATCAACTGGCGTTCTTCGTTGGCCGCCAGCGCTCGGTCCTTGGAACGGTAGATGCCCTTCAGTTCCAGCGGCCAGTCGTTGCTGCCGCCGCGCGGGAAGATCGTGGCCTGCAACGGGATGGTGTCGCCGATCTTCCAGCCGAACTGCTTGGCCAGCGATTCGCCGACGATGGCGCCGGTGCGGGTCTGCTTCCAGTCCTCCAGCTGTGCCGGATCGATCTGCAGCTCGCGGTAGACATCGAAGTAGTTGGGCGACACCGAGAAGTTCGGGAAGAAGTTCTTTGGATCCTGGTAGATGCCGCCGAACCACATGCCGTAGGCCACGTCGCGCACGCCGGCCACCTGGCGGATCTGGGTTTCCAGGCGGATCGGCAGCGACTGGGTGATCGACAGCCGCGAGGCCACCACCAGGCGGTTGGCGCCTTCCACGCTGCCGCCGGACGAGAACGCCACGCGCACCGAGTCGAGCATGCCGAACAGCAGGAACGCGGCCACCACCGACAGCAGGGTCAACAAGGTGCGCGTGCGGCTGCGGAACAGCTGCGCCCACACCAACGAGAAGTATTTCATCGCCGTGGCCTCCGTCAGTGGGCCAGCGGCGCGTCGGCCAGCTCGCCCTTGTCCAGGTGCACCGTGTGCGTGGCGTACTCGGCGGCCTTCGGGTCATGGGTGACCATGATGATGGTCTTGCCGTGTTCGCGGTTGAGCTGCTGCAGCAGGCCGAGGATCTCCTCGGCGGACTGGCGGTCGAGGTCGCCGGTGGGTTCGTCGCAGATCAGGAAGGTCGGGTCGGAGACGATCGCCCGCGCGATCGCCACGCGCTGCTGCTGGCCGCCGGACAGTTCATTGGGGCGATGGCTGCGGCGGTCTGCCAGGCCGACCAGGGTCAGCGCGATCTCGGCATTGCGGCGGCGCTGCGCGGCATTGAGGTGGGTCAGCAGCAGCGGCAGCTCCACGTTCTTCTGCGCGGTCAGCATCGGCATCAGGTTGTAGAACTGGAACACGAAGCCGACGTGGTGGCTGCGCCAGGTCGACAGCTGGCCGCCGCTCATCTGGTCGATGCGCTCGCCTTCGATGCTGATCTCGCCGCCGCTGGGGTTGTCCAGGCCGCCGATCAGGTTGAGCAGGGTGGTCTTGCCCGAACCGGACGGGCCCATCAGCGCGACGAAGTCGCCGCTGGCGATGTCCAGGTCGATGCCGTGCAGCACCTGCACTTTCTCGGGGCCACGCTGGTAGGTCTTGGTGATGTTGCGCAGTGAAACCAGGGTCGACATGGGTGGTTCTCCACGGAAGGCGGGAAACGGGGAAGCGCACCTGCGGTGGCCGCAGGCGTGCGTCGAGCGGTGTTGCCGGCGGCGCCCATGGGCGCCAGGCCGTTACTGCGCTTGTTTCTGTTGCACCTTGGCGCCATCGCGCAGGGTGTCCGGCGGGTTCACCACCACCGACTCACCCGCGCTGACGCCCTTGAGGATCTGGCGGTCCTTGCCCATCGCCTGGCCGGCCTCGACCGTGCGCTGCTGCACGCGGCTCTGGTCGCCCAGTACGAAGGCCACCGAGGCGCCCTCGCGCTGGACCACCGCGCCAGCCGGCACGCGCACGCCCTGCGGTTTGGCGGCCGCCTGCGGCTGCGCCTGCTCCAGGAAGCTGACCCGCACGCCCATCTCCGGCACGATGCGCGGGTCCTTCACCTTCAGCGCCACGCGCACCTTCACCGTGGCCTTGCCGCGGTCGGCAGTGGGGATGATGGCGATGACCTCGCCCGGAATCTTCCACTCCGGATAGGCGTTGAGCGTGGCTTCCACCGGCATCTTCGGTTGCACGCGGCCGATGAAGGCCTCGCCGACCTCGACTTCGATCTCCAGCGAGTCCATGTCGACGATGGTGCCGATGCCGGTACGGGTGAAACCACCGCCCGCCGACAGCGGCGAAACGATTTCGCCCGGCTGCGCGGCCTTGGCGGTGACCACGCCGGAGAACGGCGCGCGCACGATGTTGTTGTCCACGCCCAGATCGGCAATGGCCAGCTGGTCGTTGGCGACCTTGACGTTGCGCTGGGCCGTTTCCAGCTGCGCACGCAGGCTGTCACGCTGGGCCACGGCCTGGTCGTACTGCGAACGTGACACCAGTTGCTGGCCGACCAGCGCCTGCAGGCGGCTGGCTTCGGCGGCGGCCTGCTTCTGCTGTGCCTCCAGCCCGGCCACCTGGCTGCGCGCGGCCTGCAACTGCGAGGCATACAGGCTGCGCTGCGCATCGGCATCGATCGGATCCAGGGTGGCCATCACCTGGCCGGCTTCGACCCGCATGCCTTCCTCGATCATCACCTCGCGCACCTTGCCGGTGATCTTGGCCGAGACCGTGGCCATGCGCCGGGCGACCACGTAGCCACTGGCATCGAGCACCGAACTGCTGGCGCTGCCCTGCTGGATGGCCACCGCCGGCGCGGTTTCCACCTCCACGGCCGGCGCGCGGCCGAACAGGAAGGCCACGGCAGCGGCGATCAGCAGCACGACCACGATGATCGCGATCCACAGCCAACGACGGCCACCGCCATTGCTGCCACCACCGGAGGCGGGCGGCGGCGACTTGCGGTCGATACGGAGTTCCTTCAACAGCTCGGCAGAAGCGTTCATTCGTTCCATCACAGGCGTTCGGGCGGGTATGGCCGGAAGCGCGGACGGCGGCGGTTCCGGCGGTGGAGCGTGCGGCACAGCATGAAGGCAGGCACAGCGATGACGGCAGTGACAGCTGTCATCCGATGACACTGACGGCGGCAACTGCGAAATGTGACCACGGCGGCACAGGATGGCAACGTCCCCGCTACCGGTACCGCCCATGGATCCGATCGCCCCGTCGCTGGCCCGCCTGCAGCAGGTGCAGGTGCGCTACCGCGACCATACCGCCCTGCAGGGCATCGACCTGCAGGTCCGCGCTGGCCAGGTGCTGGCATTGCTGGGCCGCAACGGTGCCGGCAAGAGTACCGCGATCAGCGTGCTGTTGGGCCTGCGCCGCGCCGATGCCGGCCAGGTCGAGCTGCTCGGTGGCGACCCGCAGCAGCGCAGCAGCCGCCTCGGCCTGGGTGTGATGCTGCAGAGCACCAGCCTGCCGCCGATGCTGCAGGTGGACGAACTGGTGGCGCAGGCGAGCGCCTGCTATCCGGACCCGATGCCGTTGCAGGAGGTGCTGCAGCGCGCAGGCCTGCAGGCACTGGCAGGCCGTCGCTACGGTCAGCTGTCCGGTGGCCAGCAGCGCGCGGTGCAGTTCGCCATCGCGCTGTGTGGCCGCCCGCGCGTGCTGTTCCTGGACGAGCCCACCACCGGCCTGGACATCCAGGCGCGGCAGGCGATGTGGCAGGCGATCCGGCAGCTGGTGGCCGAAGGCTGCGGCGTGCTGCTGACCACCCACTATCTGGAAGAGGCCGAAGCGCTGGCGCAGCAGGTGGTGGTGCTGGAGCAGGGCAGGGTGCTGGCCGATGCACCGTTGAGCGAGCTGCGCCTGGCCGATCGGCCGCGCCGCATCCGCTGCCGCAGCGTGCTGACTGTTGAAGACGTACAGCAATGGCCGGGCGTGCAGCAGGTGCAGCGTGACGGCGAGCATCTGCAGCTGCTGGCGAGCCCGGCCGAGCCGGTGGTGGCGCGCCTGCTGGCCGCCGATGCACAGCTGCGTGAGCTGGAAGTACAGGGCGCGGCACTGGCCGACGCTTTCCTCGACATGACCCGGGAGGCCGCATGAACACGATGACCCGTACCGGCACTACACCCGCGCCGGTATCGGCGTGGCGCCAGGCCTTGCGCCCGTACGGCGCTGAACTGGTGGCGGAGCTGCGCCGCGCCTGGCGTACACCCGCCTTCGCGGTGCCTTCGCTGCTGTTCCCGGTGCTGTTCTACCTGTTGTTCGGCGTGCTGTTGGGCCGCGGCCATGCACCGCTCTACCTGCTGGCCACCTACTGCGTGTTCGGTGCGATGGCCCCGGCCCTGTTCGGCTTCGGCGTGCAGCTGGCGCTGGACCGTGAAGGCGGCCTGCTGACCCTCAAGCGAGCGCTGCCGATGCCGGCGGCGGCACCGTTGCTGGCGCGACTGGCGATGGCCGTGATGTTCGCGTTGCTGGTAGCCGCCCTGTTGATTGGGGTGGCGCGCGCGCTGGGTGGCGTGCAGCTGCAGGCAGTGCAGATGCTGCAGCTGCTGGCGGTGGCGGGCCTGGCAGCGCTGCCGCTGGGCGCGATCGGCCTGCTGATCGGCAGTCATGTCAGTGCCAGCGCGGCGCCGGCGATGGTCAACCTGGTCTACCTGCCGCTGGCCCTGCTGTCGGGCCTGTGGCTGCCGTTGTCGGCGCTGCCCAAGGTGTTCTCGATGATGGCACCGCTGTGGCCAACCTGGCATCTGGCGCAGCTGGCGCTGCCGGTGGTCGGGCTGCCGTCGGTGGGCGGCATGGCTGGCCACCTGCTGGTGCTGCTGGCGGTCACGGTGGTGGCGCTGCTGCTGGCGCGCCGCCGCCTGCGCCGGATCGGCTGAACTGGCATGATCGGCAGCGATCATTCCCGCCTGGATTCTTCCGTGTCGTCGAGCTGGCTTGCGTCCCTGCTGCGCCCCGCGCCGGACTCGGCGGTGGCCGACCTGCTGCGGCGTGGCAAGTCGCCCTGGAGCGGTGCGATCCACCTGCTGTGGTCGGTCTGGATCTTCCTCACCCCGGTGCTCGGCAATGGCTTCACGGTGCGCTGGCTGCTGCTGACCGTGGCCAGCTATCCGCTGTTCCTGCTGCTCTATGCGAAGGTGATGCTGGCGCCACGGCATCACGCATGGCGCTATGCGCTGGGCATGATCCTGATGGCTCTGGTGCTGCTGCCGTGGTATCCGTCGGGACTGAGCTACTTCGTCTTCGGTTGCGTGATGATCCGCATGAGCAGCCGTGGCGGCTGGTGGGTGTACCTGTTGCAGCTCACCGGCCTGAACCTGTTGTTCTGCGGCGCTGCGCTCTACGTCGGTTATCCGTGGCAAGCCATGGTGTGGATGCCGGCCGTGTCGTTCATCGTCGGCCTGGTGGTGAACGTGGAGGCCTTGAGCCATCAACGGGACGTTGCCCTGCAGCTGTCCCAGGACGAGGTGCGGCGGCTGGCCACTACCGCCGAGCGCGAGCGCATCGGCCGCGATCTGCATGACCTGCTGGGCCACACGCTGTCGCTGATCACGCTGAAGCTGGAGCTGGCGCGCAAGCTGTACGACCGTGATGACGCGCGCGCGCGGCAGGAGATCGGCGAAGCCGAGGCGATCGCCCGCGAGGCGCTGGCCCAGGTGCGCAGTGCGGTGACCGGCATCCGCGCCAGCGACCTGGCTGGCGAGCTGGCCTCGGCGCGGCTGCTGCTGGAATGCCAGCAGGTACACCTGCAGTACACACTGCCGCCGCCGATGCCGGTCGACGTGGAACGTGGGCTGGCGCTGGTGCTGCGCGAGGCTGCGACCAACATCGTGCGCCACGCACAGGCGACCCGGGTGCAGGTGGATTTCATGCTTGAGGAACGACAGTTGGTGATGCAGATACGCGATGACGGCCGCGGTGGCGTACAGGCCGAGGGCAACGGATTGTGTGGCATGCGCGAACGGGCGATGGCGCTGGGCGGCCAGTTGTCACTGCAGTCGCCGCGCGGCGAAGGCACCCTAGTGACCGTGCGCGTGCCACTGGTGGCCGCGACCACGCCGCTGTCGTCAGCATCATTGGCACGGGATGGTGCCGCATGATCCGCATCCTGCTGGCCGAAGACCAGGCGATGGTACGCGGTGCATTGTCGGCGCTGCTGGGCCTGGAGCCGGACATCGAGGTGCTGGGCAGCGCTGCCGACGGCGAGGCGGCGTGGCGCATGCTGCAGCAGCTGCAGCCGGACATTCTGGTCACTGACATCGAAATGCCTGGCCTGTCCGGGCTGGAACTGGCCCAGCGCATCGCCCGCCACGAGTTGCCGATCAAGGTCGTGATCGTGACCACCTTCGCCCGTGCCGGCTTCCTGCGCCGCGCGCTGGAAGCGGGCGTGCTGGGCTACCTGCTGAAGGACGCACCGGCCGAGAACCTGGCTGATGCCCTGCGCAAGGTGAAACAGGGCATCCGCGCGATCGACCCACAGCTGGCACTGGATGCGTGGTCGCAGGCCGACCCGCTGACCGACCGCGAACGCCGCGTGCTGCGGCTGGCGGGCGAGGGCCGTACCGCCAGCGAGATTGCCGAGCAGCTGGGGTTGTCGCATGGCACGGTGCGCAATTACCTGTCCGAGTGCATCGGCAAGCTGGGCGTGGCCAACCGGATCGAGGCGTACCGGCTGGCGCGGCAGAAGGGGTGGTTGTAGGGGCGTGCGCCGACGCACTGGTAGCGCCGGGCGCTGCCCGGCGGATTGTTACCGCGCCTGCGGAGAGGTGTCACTTTCTTTGCTCGTGCACCACGCTGCAGGAGCAGCGTGGAACGGCGTAGCCGGCCCGTAGGGTGGCGCACATGGATGTGCGCCATCAAGAAAGTAACCAAAGAAACACGCCGCCAGAGCGCGAGCCGTCGCTACGCGACGGTTCCCTGCGCTTCTCGGGGAATCAGGGGACGGCGCCGAACTCGCTTCGCTCAAACACCGGCGCCTCTACGCCCCTGATTCCCCTGCGATGCTCGGCTCGCTAGAAGGCGGACCCAACGTCAAAAGCCACAGCTGCACCCAGTAGATCCACGCCATGCGTGGATGCTGTTGCTCTTGATCTTGACCTTCCAGTCCGCCTTCAAGCGAGCCGAGCACCGGAGGTCCGGCGAGGGCGAAGAGGTGCGGGTGTCTGAGCGCAGCGAGTTCCCGCGCCGTCCCTCGACGGACCGAGGAGCGCAGGGCACCGGCGTGCGAAGCACGCCGGCTCGCGGCCGGCGGAGCGTTTCTTTGGTTACTTTCTTTGCGCGCAAAGAAAGTGACACCCCTCCGCAGTCGCGGAAACAATCCGCCGGGAACACCCGGCGAATCCGCTCAATCCTTCCCGCGCGCCATCGCCTGGAACACGCCATCCCGCCGCACCCACAGGTGGAACAACGCCGCACCCACGTGCATCAGCACCGTGGCGAACAACACATACGCCAACAAGCTGTGCGCATTGCGCAGCGCGGCATACAACGCCGGGGTGTGCGGCACGATCGGCGGCAGGTGCAGGCCACCCCACAGCACGATCGGGTAACCGCCGGCCGACAGCATCGCCCAGCCGATCAACGGCATCGCCAGCATCAGCGCATACAGCATCCAGTGCGAGGCCTTGGCCGCCATCACCTGCCATACCGGAAGATCCGCCGGCAGCGGCGGCGGGCGATGGCGCAGCCGGTTGTACAGGCGCAGCAGCACCAGCAGCAGGATCGCGATGCCCAGTGGTCGGTGCAGGTCGATCAGCATCGGCCGCAGGTGCAGCGAGGCGACCATGGTCACGCCGATGAACAGCATGGCGATGATCATCAGCGCCATGGTCCAGTGCAGCATCCGCGCCAGCAGGTTGAAGTGGCCGTTGCCGGTGCTCATCGTGCGGCCTCCTTCGGTTGCTCGACGTTGCCGCTGGCGCGCTCGCGCTCGCGGCGGTTGAAGGATTGCGAATACACCGCCGAGCGGGCCGCCAGGATCGGATCGTCACTGCCGCGCACGCCGCTGGGCAGGATCAGCGGATCGAAGTTGATCTGGCCGCACGCGCCTTTTTCCTGCGACTGCATGCGGTCCAGGCTGAGTACGCCGGCCACCACCTGATCACGCGACTCGGGCCACGGCACCGAGGGATCATCAATGGCATCACCGGGCTCGGCGGTGGTGACGACCAGGTTCCAGCGCACCGGGCCGCTGGCCATGCGCTGTTGCAGTTCCTGGCTGAGGAAATCGACGCTGGCCTGCTTGCGCGTTTCCGCATCCATCTCCACCACCGGCGCCTGCGGCTGCCAGCGCCAGCGCACCGCGCGCTTCTGGCCCTGCGCGTTGGTGAACCAGAAGCTGTTGACGCTGTTGAAGGTGGTGTCAGCCCAGCTGCTGGTCCAAGGTGCCGTCCTGGCCCACTGCTGGAACGCCTGTGCACTGGGGTATTTCGCCAGCACCGCGGCCATCTTCTGCGGGTCGGGCTTGCCGGTGGCCGGGTCGGGAATGGAGGCGCGCGTCTGCTCGTAGAACGCCTCGGCATCGGGCACCGCGAAGAACGGGAAGCTGTTCATTGCCATCCGCCATTCCTGGCCGTCATCGCTGACCAGCTGCACCGCCAGGCTGCGTACGCGCGCGGTGTTGTCGGCGCCGTAGGGATCACCGCCGCCGATCGACAGGCGGCCCATCACCGGCACGCGGCGCTGCGAGAACACCCGTGCACTGGACAGGGTAGGGGCCTGTGCACTGGGTTCGAACCAGCCGCTCACGCAGATGCCCTTGCTGTGCGCCCGGCGGAACCCGGGATGTGCCGGGCCGGTGGCTTCGATGGTGTCGGTGAAGCGCTGCGCGGTCAGGCGGCCGCCAATCCAGCCGGCCAGCCAGGCGAAGGCCAGCGCGACCGCACCCAGGATGAGTGCGATCAGTGCGATCCAGAGCAGGGGTGAATGCTTGCGTGGCGCGCCAGGCGTCTGGCCAGCGCGGGTGTAGCGGAAGAGCGACATGGTCGGAGTCCTGCCTTCACGGAGCGTGTGGGTGGTCGACCCACACATCCTCGCAGAACCCGGCCGGGGCCGAAATTCAATTTTTCGTCAGATTTTCCGGGGACGGGGTGCCGACCAACGGTCGGCACCCACCCGATCAGCTGTAGCGCTGCTTCAGCATCGCCCACGCCGAGCGCAGCGCCAGCGCTTCGCCACCGGCCGGACGGCCCGGGCGCTCGCCGTCGTTCCAGGCATACACGTCCAGATGCGCCCAGCGCTGGCCGTCTTCCAGGAAGCGTTCCAGGTACAGCGCGGCGGTAACCGAGCCGGCCATGCGCGAACCGGCGTTGGCCAGGTCGGCGATGCCGCTGCTCAGGTAGCGCAGGTAGGGGCGCCACAGCGGCATGCGCCAGACCGGGTCGCGGGTCGCGTCACCGGCCTGCAGCCACTGCTGGGCCACCGTGTCGTCGTTGCTGAACAGCGCCGGCAGGTCCGGGCCCAGGGCGATGCGCGCGGCACCGGTGAGGGTGGCGAAGTCCAGCACCAGGTCCGGTTTCTGCTCACCGGCGAAGGTCAATGCGTCGCACAGGATCACGCGGCCCTCGGCGTCGGTGTTGTCGATCTCCACGCTCAGGCCCTTGCGGGTGGCGATGACCTCGCCCGGACGGAACGCATCGGGGCCGATCGCGTTTTCCACTGCCGGCACCAGCAGGGTCAGGCGCACCGGCAGCCCGCGCGCCATCACCAGGCCGGCCAGGGCCAGTGCGTGCGCGGCGCCGCCCATGTCCTTCTTCATGTTGCGCATGCCGTCGGCCGGCTTGATGTCCAGCCCGCCGGTATCGAAGCACACGCCCTTGCCGACCAGCACCAGTGCCGGGTCGGTTTCCCTGCCCCAGCGCAGCACGACCAGGCGCGGCGCACGGTGCGAAGCGCGGCCCACGGCGTGGATGGCCGGGAAATTCTGCTTCAGCAGTTCGTCGCCGGTAATCGCCTCGACCTGCGCACCATGTGCATGGGCCAGCGCGCGCGCGGCGTCTTCCAGCTGCTGCGGGCCCATGTCTTCGGTCGGGGTGTTGACCCAGTCGCGCACGCGCAGGCTGGCGGCGATCAGGTCGGCCACTTCGCCGGTCGGCGAGGCCACCAGCTGCGCCGGTGCGCGGTTGCGCTTGCGATAGCGGTCAAAGCGGTAGCTGCCCAGGCCCCAGCCCAGCTGCAGCAGCGCCAGTTCGGCGGCCGGCAGTTCATTGGCCAGCTGCCAGACGCTGCCTTCCGGCAGCGCGTGCGGCGCATGCGCATAGCTGTAGGCATCGGCACGATCACCCACGCCCATCACGGCACCGGCCAGGCCATCGGCGCCCGGCAGCAGTGCCACGCTGTGGGCGCCGGCGTTGAAGCCCTGCGATGCCAGCCACGCCTGCGTGGCAGCCGGCTGGCTGTCCTTCCAGGCGGCGAACTGCTCGCGGTCCAGCACGTACAACGGCAGCGCCGCAGCGGTGTCGGCGGTGAAACCAGTGATCTCGCTCATGCGTCAGGTACTCCGGGGTGCGGCGGCGTCGAGGTTGGCATCCAACCAGTCGGCCAGGCCGGTAAGGGTGTCGAACTGCAGGTCCGGCTGCAGCTGCGGATGGGTCCAGGTGGCTGCGTCGCGGTTGATCCAGCAGCCGCGCAGGCCGGCGGCAATCGCCCCGGCCACGTCCATGTCGGCATGGTCGCCGACGTGCAGCACCTGTGCCGGTGCCACACCCAGGCGGGTGCACGCGGCATGGAAGATGCTGGCTTCGGGCTTGGCCGCGCCGTGTTCGCGCGAACCCAGCTGGAAGGCGAAATGATGGGCCAGGCCGATCCGCTCCAGGTCGGCGTTGCCGTTGCTCAGCGCCGCCACCGGTACCCGTGCGGCAATGCGCGCCAGCGCGTCGATCGCATCGGGATAGCACTCCACCTGGTTGCGCGCGGCGTAGAACACTTCATATGCAGGCTCCAGCAGATCGAGGCTGGCACCGCTGGTGTGCAGTGCTTCGTGCAGGGTCAGCCGGCGCAGTGCACTCAGGTCGTGGTGGAGGTGCGGATGGGCGTGGTACAGCCGCTCGCGCAGTTCGCGCATCGCCTCCACCGGATACATCGCGGCGGTAGCGGGGCTGTGTTCGCACATCCAGGCGTGCAGGACCTGTTCGATGCGGGCGCCGATCGGAGCGAACGGCCACAGCGTGTCGTCAAGGTCGAGGGTGATGGCTTGGACGGGGAAATTCACCCCGCCATTCTACCCCTGCCCGCGCGGGCTTTCATTCCAGCAGGCGTGCCCAGCCCTGCATGCCGTCCAGGCGTGCCAGCACCAGCTTGATGCACACCAGCAGCGGCACCGCCAGCAGCAGCCCGATCATGCCCCAGGCCCAGCCGAACACCATCAGCGCCAGGATCAGCACCAGCGGCGACAGCTTCATCCGACGGCCCAGCACGATCGGGGTCACCATCTGCCCTTCCAGGGTGTGCAGGCCCAGGTAGGCGGCCGCTGGCAGCAGGGCCTGCAGCGGGTCGCGGAACTCGACGAAGCCCATCAACAGCATCAGCGCCACGCCGATCAACGGACCCACATACGGCGCAAAATTCAGCAGCGCGGCCACCGTGCCCCACAGCAGCGCTTCCTGCAGGCCGATACCGAGCAGCATCAGCACGCCGGCGAACACCAGCCCGACCAGAGTGTTGATGACGCTGATGGTCAGCACGTAACGCGAGACCTCGCGTTCGATCGAACGCAGGATGTCCGTAGTGAAGCGCTGCTGCTGGCGGTTGGGGAACAGGGCGATCGCCGCGCGCTGCAGGCTCTGCCCGTAGATCATGAAGAACAGCGTCAGCAGCACCACGGCCAACACCGAGGCAGCCAGCCGCGGTGCACGGGTCAGCATGCGGTACGGGTCGTCCAGCTGGGTACGGATCACCTGCACCTTGTGGTTGCTGTCACCACCGGCCACACGGGCGAAGTTTTCCGCCGCCTGGTTGGCCTGCTGCACCGGCTTGGTCAGGTCCTGCACCTGGCGGGCGACCTTGCGCAGCTGCTGTGGGGCTTCCTGCGCCCATTCCATCGCCGGGCCGATCAGCTGCACGGCGAGCGAACCGGTCACGCCCAGGCCGGCGCCGAGGATCAACAGTGCGCCCAGCGCGCGCGGAATCCACAGCTTCTGCAGCAGGCGCAGGATCGGGTTGCCGACCAGAGCGAAGAACATCGCCAGCAGCACCGGCAGGATGATGTCCTGCGCGGCCCACAGCGTGTAGCCCACCGCCAGGGTCGCCAGCACCACCAGCGACATCGGCCCGCGCGGGCGCGACGGTGGTGGCAGCGCGGCCTCTGGCTGGTCGGGGCCGGCCGGTGGCGGGGACAGGAGGGACTCGCTCATCGACGCATCAACCGGAAAGGGGAGCGCATTATCCGCCGGCCGCGATCGGCGCGGCGGATTCCATGGATCAACGTTCGGACAGCTCGGTGGCCGCTTCGGCCGGACGCGGTCCGCGCAGGTCCGGTTCTGGCTCCGGCACGGAGCGTGGCGCCGGTGCCGGCCGTGCTCCGGCAGCGGAGGCCGCTGCCTGTGCCTGCTCGCTGGCATCGTCGGCTTCTTCGGCCGCATCGTCGGCGGTGGCCGCGGCCTGCGCCGCCATCGCCGTGGCGAACGCCGCCTGCGCACTGGCGAACAGGTTCGAGACCGAACCGACCATCTGCAGCCAGCGGGCACCGTTGACCTTGCCCGGCACCTCCAGCTTGCCGGCGATGAAGCCACCGGCCAGGCCGACCACCACGATGCGCAACGGCGACCAGCCCTGTCGCCATACCTGGCCGAGGGTGGACCAGTGGTCCTGCGTCTCGCCCAGGCGCACGGTCACCACCTGTTCGCAGCGCTTTACCCGCCGCTGCAGCGCGCCGAACTTCATGGCTTGCCCTCGGGCAGCTGCACGCCGGCATCAGGGTCGTCTTCGCTGGGTTCGTCAAACAGGCCCAGGCGTGACAGCTGACGCCGGGTGGCGTGCATGCCGGTGTGGTGGAAGAAGTAGGACACCCGCCAGATCGCATAGCCGGTGACGGCCAGACTCAGCAGCGAGGTGATCAGCAGGGCCTGCAGCCAACTCAGGCCCCAGCTCTGCAGCAGCGCGATGAGGGTGGCAGCCATCAGCAGCCACGCCGATGCACCAAACACGATCGCCACGCCGGCCCAGGCCAGCGCACGACCGAATGCGCTGCGCGCCAGCGCGAAGTCGGCCGAGGCCAGCCGGCGCAGTGAACGCAGCGTGTGCTTGGCCGAATCGGCAGCGGCACGACCGGCCGCGCCGACCTGGCGGATGCTCTCATCCAGCGGCGGGGTGGCCGCCGGATCAGGCGCTTGCGTGTTGTCTTCGCTCACGCTGCGGCTTACTTGTCGCTGCTGCCGCGGGCCAGCTTGGCGATGATCCAGCCGGCTGCGAAGGCGACGCCGAACGAGGCCAGCGGACGTTCGCGGATCAGTTCGGCGGCGCTGTCGATCAGGTCCTTGCCCTTGTCCATCAGCGCATCGACCTGTTCCTTGGCGGCGGCACCGCCGAACTCGGCGGCGGCCAGGCCGGACAGTGCACTGTCGGACAATTCAGCCTTGACGTTGGCCTTGCCGATGCGAAGCTCGTCGGTCGCTGCACCGGTTGCACCCTTGATCGCACCGCCGGCGGCCGTAGCGGCCTGCTTCAGGTGGGAACCGGCTTCACCCAGGTGTTCCTTCAGGTTCTCGGTATTGGTGGGGCTCATCGAATCACTCCTGTTGCGATGGGGGAACGGGAGTCGGCGGTGCCGACCTGGACTGACAGCAATAACATTGCCGGGGTATAGGGGGTGTTACGGCAGGGCGATCAGCGCATCACGAGCTGGCCCTGCTGCTGGCCATTGTTGCGCAGCACGCGCAGCACCAGCGTCGGCGGGCGCTGCTGGAAGTTGGCGCGCCAGCTGGCCAGGTCGGCGAATTCACCGACGGTGGCATCGGTGATGATGTCGCCCTGCTGCAGGCCGTTGCTGGCGGCGCGGCTGCCGCGCTTGACCTCGCTGACCAGCACGCCGCTGGCGCCTGACTGGCGCAGCGACTCGGGCAGGTCGACGAAGGTGGCCCCGCCCAGGCGCGGGTCCAGGCTGTCGCCGGTGACCGCGCGTGCCTGTTCCTTCAGCGTCGCCTTGATCTGCAGCGGCTTGCCTTCGCGGCGTACGTCCAGCGTCATCGGGCTGCCGACCGCCGCCAGGCCTTCCACGTTGTGCAGGGCTTCGGCGCTGTCCACGCGCTGGCCATTGGCCGACACCACCACGTCGCCCGGCTTCAGGCCGGCGGCGGCGGCCGCCGAACCGGCCAGCACACGGGTGATCAGCGCACCGCGGGTTTCGCCCAGGCCCAGGCCCTGCGCGATCTGCGCGGTCAGGTTCTGGCTTTCCACGCCCAGCGTGCCGCGCACCACCACGCCGTGCTTGACCAGCTGGTCGACCACGCTGCGCGCCAGGTTCGAGGGAATCGCCAGGCCCAGGCCGATGTTGCCGGCCATGCTGCCCTGCGGGTTGAAGCTGGCAGTGTTGATGCCGACCAGCTGGCCCTGCAGGTCGACCAGCGCGCCACCCGAGTTGCCCGGGTTGATCGACGCGTCGGTCTGGATGAAGTTCTGGTAGCCCAGCCCGCGGATGCCGCTGCGGCCCACCGCCGAGACGATGCCCGAAGTGACCGTCTGGCTGAAGCCGAACGGATTGCCGATGGCCACCACGAAGTCGCCCACCCGCAACTGGTCGCTGTTGCCGAGCTTGATGTCGGTCAGGTTCTGCGCCGGAATGCGGATCAGCGCGATGTCGGTATCGCGGTCCGAGCCGAGGAATTCGGCCTTGACCGTGCGCCCGTCGGCCAGTGTCACCTGTACGTCATCGGCGTTGTCGATGACATGGTGGTTGGTCAGCACCAGGCCCTCCCTGGCGTCGATGATCACGCCCGAGCCCAGCGATTCGTTGATGCGTTCCTGCGGGATGTCCGGGAACAGGCGGCGGAAGAACGGGTCGTTGAAGAAGGGATTGCGTACGCGCACCACCTGCTTGGTGTTGACGCTGACCACGGCCGGCATCGCCTTCTCCAGCATCGGTGCCAGTGACGGAACCTGCTGCCCGGCCACTGCGGCTGGCAGTGCCGCCATGGTCGGCACCACCGCTGGAAGCGGAGCGGCGTCGGCACGGTTGTCCAGGTGGGCGTTGATGCCGGTGGCAACGAAGCCACCGAAGGCGGCGGCGATTGCGAGCGTGAGCAGGGTAGGTAGCGGTCGCATGGGAGTCGGTTCGCTGGCGGGAATGGGGGCGGTTCGGCTCTACGGTAAAACAAGCTGAATGAGTGTGTCGCGATCTGGATAAATGCGCCATGAAAACCGCGCGCCGGGAACGCGGATCGCGACGACCGGCGCTGGGCCGGTGACGACAGCGGAGGCGGCGCCCGGCAGTGTGCGGACGTCAGCCGCAGGTCGCGCGGATACAGGACGATACTTGCGCAGTTCTGCGCATCCCGGTGCCGCGACGCGCCATATTGCATGCCCTCCGCGGCATCCGGGCGGGTGCACACAACCAATGCCTGTCACGACGCGGATCATGCGGCGCAGTACTGAAAAAAAGGGGTTTCCTGTAAACACGGTGTGCCTGCAGGGATGGTCGACTACACCATCGCCGTCGCAGCAGATGCGATTGGTGGCGCATGCCCCGTTCCACGATCGTCAATGTCGGTATAGCATCGCCCCGTTTTGATACTTAAGGCCCCCAGGAGGGCAACATGAGCAACGGTAATGGTGTGTCGGTCGTGACCGACGCTGTCGAGAACGTCAAAGAAACCGCCACCAACGTTGGCGAGACCATCGCCCACGCTGCCGAAGACGCAGTGAAGTCGGTCAAGAAGACCGTCAAGCGCGCCACCAAGGCTGCCGGTACCCGCGTTGCCAAGGCCAAGAAGGCCGTGGCCAAGGTCGAGAAGACCGTTGCCAAGAAGGCCGAAAAGGCTGCCAAGTCGGTCGGCAAGACTGTTGCCAACGCCAAGAAGAAGCTGGAAGCGGCCAAGAAGAACGCCAAGGCCGAAGCCGCTGCCCTGAAGAAGGAAGTGGCCAAGAAGAAGGCCGCTGCAGGCAAGGCTGTGACCAAGAAGGCCGCCGCTGCCAAGAAGACCACCAAGGCCGCCACCAAGGCTGCCGGCAAGAAGGTCGCCACCGTGAAGAAGGCTGCCACCAAGAAGGCCGCCGTCGCCAAGAAGACCGTTGCCAAGAAGACCGCGGCCGCCAAGAAGGTGGTCGGCAAGAAGGTCGCCACCGCCAAGAAGGCTGTGGCCAAGAAGACCGTCGCCGCCAAGAAGGTCGCTGGCAAGAAGGCCGTGGCTGCGAAGAAGGTTGTCGGCAAGAAGGTTGCCGCCACCAGCAAGGTCGCCACCAAGAAGACCGCCGCCGCCAAGAAGGTTGTCGGCAAGAAGGCTGCCGTCGCCAAGAAAGCCGTCGGCAAGAAGACCGCTGCTGCCAGGAAGGTTGTCGGCAAGAAGACCGCCGTTGCCAAGAAGGCAGTTGGCAAGAAGGTTGCCGCTACCCGCAAGACGGTTGCCAAGAAGGCTGCCCCGCTGAAGAAGGTCGCCGCCAAGAAGGCTCCGGCCAAGAAGGCCGTGCGCAAGGCCGCCAAGCGCAAGTAATCGCGCCGTGACCAAAGGCCCTGCCACCCACCGGGTGGTGGGGCCTTTCGCGTTTCCGGGACACTGTCCGGGGCAAGATGCAGGTTCTTTCCGCTGGAGCCCCGGGCATGCGCGGTATCGACTTCAGTTCCTGGCAGGGCGTGCTGTCCACCTTGGCCGGCCTGGTCCTGATCACCCTGCTGGGCGTGGGTATCCGCCTGCTGGTGATGCAGACCCTGCAACAGCGCCGCGAACGCGAGAACCGGCAGATCAACGAACGGCTGCGCACGCTGATGGCGGCCTACAAGACCCTGGGCGGTTCGTTCACCGGCGAACTGGGCGTGGATCCCAGCCATCGCCGCGACCTGCGCCAGCGCGAAGATGCCGAAGGCATCGCCGAACCCCGCTCGGATCGCGCGCGCCGCATCCGCGATGCCGTTGAAGCGGCGCTGTCGGACATCCTGCTGCTGGGCACCGACGAACAGGTGCGGTTGGCTGCGCGCGCTGCCAACGATCTTGCACAGGGGCGACCGGTGCATACCCACGAACTGGTTGTCTCGCTGCGCGACTTCGTGCGCGAAGCGCTGGACCTGGCGCCGATTCCGGCCGACCTGCAGATACCACCGCAGGGGCCGACCCGGCCGGGCAGTGCCAGTGGCAAGGGCCGCAACGACGGCGATGCCAAGGGCGGTCGTGCGGGCGGTGGCGGCGGTGGCGGAATGGGGGCCGGCATGGGCGGTGTGGGCCTCGGCGCCGGCGCCGCACTGGGCGCCGGCCATGCCTCCGCCAGCGATGGAACGGACGCGCGCTGAGCACGTCCGCCCGGTTCAGCGGGTCAGTTCGTAGATCGGCACGAAGCCACCGTAGATCATCCGCGCGCCGTCGAACGGCATCGGATTCGTCGCCGGATCAAACCTTGGGTCTTCCATCATCTTCTTCATGCCGGCGTCGCGGGTCGGCTTGTCCGGCCATTCGATCCAGGAAAACACCACCGTCTCGTCCGGCGTGGCTTTCACCGCGCCGAAAAAGTCGGTGGTCTTGCCGTGCGGTACGTCGTCACCCCAGCACTCGACCACGCGCAGCGCGCCGTACTCGATGAAAACGGGATCCCCTGTGCGTGCATGGGCGAGGAACTTCTCTTTGTTGGCGGTGGGCACCGCCAGGACGAAACCATCGATGTAGCTCATTGCCTGCCTCCGGATGGACCGTGCCGCATGCACGGCCTTCAAGTACACGACGAACCAGGGCGTCGGGGATCGACATCCTCTGGGCGCCCGTTCAGCCCGGGCCACCGGGCAGCGGTGCCAGCACCGTATCCGGTGGCTGCTGGCCGGCCAGGTGGCGTACGAAGTAGTCCCACATGCGGTGCGTGTAGGTGGCGTCGTTGCGGAACAGCTCGTGGTCCTGCCGGGCCAGGTACAGCAGGTCGTAGCTGCGCTGGGCCTTGTTCAGGGCGGCGGCCAGCTGCAGGGTCAGCGCCGGCGGTGCGTTTTCGTCCAGCTCGCCATAGACCAGCATCAGATGCCCGCGCAGGTTGCCGGCCAGCGCTGCGTTGTCGAGCCCGGCAAAGGGCGCCGGCACGCCATCGGTCATGGCCGTGGCTGGCAGCACGCCACCGAACAGCCGGTCCATGCCGTGCAGGGCGCCGCCGTACATGCCCTGGAAATTGTGACTGCCGGCCGAGGCCACGCCCACCTTGTAGAACGCCGGGTAGCGCAGCAATGCCCGCGCCGCGCTGTAACCGCCGAACGAATGCCCGTAGATGCCGACCCGCCGCAGGTCGATGCCCGGGTAGCGTTCGCCCAGCTGGCGCAGCGCGGCCACATGATCATCCAGCTGCACATCGGCGCCGTGCAGGAAGCTGCTGTCATGGAAGGCCTTGTCGCGGCCGCCGGTGCCGCGCGCATCGATGCTGACCACCACGAAGCCAAGCTCGGCCAGGCTGGCCCGTGACACCGGATTCAGCGCGGACACTGCCTCGGCGTAGGTCACCGGGGCATTGCTGATGAAGGCGCCGCCGTACATCGCATCGATCACCGGGAAGCTGCCGTCATCGCGATAGTCGCGGGGCAGGTAGACGGTGGCGAAGATCGGCGTGCGCCCGTCGGCGGCCAGCAGACGTTCGCGCTGCGGTGGGCGCCACCCCGCAGCAAGCACTGCCCGGTTGTCCGCCGCTTCCAGCACCAGCAGCTCGCGACCGTCATCGCTGGCCCGCAGCACGGTGCGTGGTGGCTGGTCGAGACGGGAAACGGTATCCACCAGATAGCCACCACTGGGCGACAGCGCCTGGGGTGCGCGCCCGCCGAACAGCGCGCCGGTACCGGCATCGGCCATGTGGTCGTAGCCATCGGCGGCCAGGCGCTGGATCGGCCCTCCCTGCAGCGATACCCGGTACAGGCCGCGCACGTAAGGATCGCCCGCGTCGACGCCACCGGCGCTGAAGTACGCCCAGCCACCGACAGCGTCCACACCCAGCAGGTCGCGCACCACCCAGCGGCCGCGGGTGAGCTGGCGCAGCACTTTGCCATCGGACAGGCGCACCCGGTACAGGTGGCCCCAGCCATCGCGCTGCGAGAACCACACGGCGGTGTCCTCCCCGGGCAGGATGGCCACCACTGGCCGGTTGTAGGAATACACGTTGAGCTGCAGGCGGGTGTCGCTGGCTTCTTCCAGAACCGTGCGCAGTGCACCGCTGTTGCCATCGATCTCCACCAGGCGCAGCCTGCGCGGTGTGCCGAAGTGCGCGATCACGGCATACAACCGATCGCCGTCCCAACCCAGGATGCCGGCCTCACTGAGCGTGTTCCAGCCCTCGGGCAGCGCGATGTCATGCTGCCTGCCGCTGCGGGTATCCACCACAAACAGGGTGTCGCGCACCTGCTGTGCATCGCCCAGCACCCCCAGCTTCACGGTATGCACGCGCGGCCGCGCGCTGTGGGTCGGGCTGCTTTCCAGATAGGGGTAGTCCTGCAGCGCGCGTTCGTCGTAGCGGATGCCGGCCACGTAGCGCCCGTCCGCAGACCAGCCAATCGCGAACGGCCGCACCGGCATTCGGCCCTGACGGCGTGGAATACCGCGCAGGGCGAAGTCCGGCAGCACGCCATAGCCGTTACCGGCTTCTCCGCCGTGGGTCAGTGCCCGTGGCACCGTGCCAGGCGACTGCAGCCACAGGTTGTTGTCGCGCACCTGCAGCCACGCATCGCCTACGGGCGAAGGCAGTGTATCGGCCGGCGGCCGCGCATCCGGTGAACGTGTGCATTGCCAGCGCGGCCATTGGCAATCGACGGGCACTTCTCCGCTGAACCGCAGGCGCAGGCCATCGTCCGCCTGCTGCACGCTGGCCAGGCGCAGGCGTGGCCCGCTGGCACCGAGCGGTGCAACCGCAGCGTCCAGCGCAGTGGGTTCGAACAGGGTCTGGCGTGTCGCCTGGACGGGATCGACCAGTACCGCCTGGCGCCGGCCCTGAGTGTCTTCGCGCTCGTACCAGAATCGTCCATCGGCCAGCCAGTGGGGCAGGACCGAAGCATTGCGCAGCGCACCGCGCAGATGACTGTCATGCACGCGTTCGGCGCGCTGGTAGTCGGTCGCCTGCAGCGCACGTGCAGTGTGTGGCGACAAGAGGGCAATGCAGGCAAAGACAGCGGCGCGGACACACGTCCGCAGCGGATCGGAAACGAGCAAGGCAACCTCCTGTTGCAATCGTCGAAGGATTACAGATGCACGCGCGCCGCGCGCGTATGCCAGACGGAGCCTGAATCAAGCCCAAAAATTCAGCAATGCGAAGACCACTGTTTTCAGGGAGCGTTGTGGCGAATAACGGAGAATTTACATTCCCGATGCGATGGCGCCCTGGCGCTGCTGCACACCATAAGAAAGTAAAGGTGTACCCCCATGAAGAATTCGCTGATTGCTCTGGCCCTGGCCGCTGCCCTGCCGTTCACCGCTTCGGCTGCTGAGAACCTGTCGTACAACTACGCTGAAGCCGACTACGCCAAGACCGACGTCGATGGCATCAAGGCTGACGGCTGGGGCGTCAAGGGTTCCTACGGCTTCCTGCCGAACTTCCACGCGTTCGGTGAATACAGCCGTCAGGAAGTCGACCACACCAACATCAAGGTTGACCAGTGGAAGGTCGGTGCCGGCTACAACGTCGAAATCGCTCCGTCGACCGACTTCGTTGCCCGCGTTGCCTACCAGAAGTTCGATCGCAAGCACGGCCTGGACTTCAACGGCTACAGCGCTGAAGCCGGTATCCGTACCGCCTTCGGTGCCCACGCCGAGGTCTACGGCATGGTCGGCTACGAAGACTACGCCAAGAAGCACGGCGTCGACATCGACGGCCAGTGGTACGGCCGCCTGGGTGGTCAGGTCAAGCTGAACCAGAACTGGGGCCTGAACGGCGAGCTGAAGATGAACCGCCACGGCGACAAGGAATACACCGTCGGCCCGCGCTTCAGCTGGTAATTGCTTCCTCGGCGCGCCTGCGCGCTGAAGATGCCTCGACAGGCCCGGCCCATGCCGGGCCTGTTGCGTTTCCGGCTGGGCAAACGCTACCTGACCGTGTTGAGGTGGACGGGCGGCATTGCAACGAATTGGATTCCGCAGGCGTCGGCTGCGCCCTAGGGTGAGTGGCCTGTCCTGCAGGAATGCAACGATGCCCCCGTTTCCCTCGCCCCGCGATTCTCCCTGCCGCTTGTTGCTGCTGGATCCGCATCCACTGTTGCGGCATGGCGTGCAGGAACTGCTGGCCCGGCAGACGGGCCTGCAGGTCGATGGAAGCTATGGCCGCAGCGGTGACCTGCTGCAGCGCCTGCAGCAGCAGGCAGCTGCGATCGATCTGCTGCTGGTTGACGCCTTGCCGATCGGTGACAGCGGGGAAGGCCTGGAACTGCTGCGGCACGTATCACGACATTGGCCGGCAGTGCCGATCCTGGTGCTGTCCGCACACTGCAACGCGGGTGTCGTGTCCTTGGCCCTGCAGGCCGGTGCGCGCGGATTCCTGTCCAAGGCCTGCGCGCCGCAGATGCTGCTGCGCGCGGTGAGCGTGGTTGCCCGCGGCGGGCGCTTCGTGCCGCCGGAGCTGCGTGCACAATTGAACCAGTCCCGCCGACAGCGCCAGCAGTCCATGCGTTCACCACGGTTGAGTACGCGCGAACGCGCTGTCCTGCAGTGGGTGCTGCGCGGCTGCAGCACCGGCGAGATGGCACGCCGCAGTGGGCGTGCGGCCAGCACCATCAGCACGCAGAAGCGAGCGGCTTACCGCAAGCTGGGCATCCGCAACGATGGCGAGCTGTTCCGCTTCCGCCATCTGATCGACGCTGATTGAGGCGGGGTTACTCGCCCTGGTACTGCTTTTCTTCGACCAGGGCCGAACCGGCCACGCGGTTGATCTCGTTCTTCACCTGCACGCGCTCGCCATTGGTGCCATAGACACCGCGTGCCAGCTGGATGAAGGCATCGTCGAACACCTGGGCCGCTTCCTTGTCGCGCAGCTGGTCCTGGATGTCCCACATGCGCTCGTTGATCACCTTCAGCTGCTGCTTCAGCGCGGCCAGTGCCGGTTGTGCGTGCAGCAGCTGCTGCAGCAACGGCAGCAGGCCGTCCAGCTCGGTGCGCACGTTGGCCAGCTTGGCCGCATCGTCGATGCGCTCGGCCTTGATCTGGAGAATGGTGATCTTGTCGATCAGCTCGCCGATCGATACCGGGGTCAGGATGGCGTCCACGCGGTTGGTTCCTGGAAACAGGGCACCATGATACCGCGCTGCTGGCATGTGGCCCCGATCCGCGGGATTTACGCCGAATTTGCGCCACGGGCCCGGCAGCACCCTCGATCCGTTACGGCCCTCGCCTCGACACTGCGTTCCCGGCGGCGTGACCGCCTTCGACGAGGAACACAGTGCAGTGAACAGCAAGGGGATGATGGCGGCGCTGGTGGCCGCCCTGGCAGGGCTGCTCGGGATCGGCAGCGCGCAGGCACAGGTGCAGGTCAGTGGCAGTGCGGCGTTGACCAGTGACTACGT
Organism: Stenotrophomonas sp. YJH_SMC_64; assembly: GCF_059371375.1. Lineage (NCBI taxonomy): Bacteria > Pseudomonadati > Pseudomonadota > Gammaproteobacteria > Lysobacterales > Lysobacteraceae > Stenotrophomonas > Stenotrophomonas sp. YJH_SMC_64. The sequence continues at coordinate 118,808 of NZ_JCAFUN010000015.1, forward strand.
ATGGCGTGGCAGCTCGCAGAGCGATGGCGACCCGGCGGTGCAGGCTGGCGCGAAGGTCTCGATCCCATCGGGCTGGTATGCCAGCGCGTGGGGGTCCAACGTTTCGTTCAAGCCGGACAATGGCGCGCGCAGCGAGTTCGACCTGGTGGCGGGCTGGTCCGGCGCACTGGCACCGGACTGGAGCCTGGATGCCAACCTGACCCGTTACGTGTACCCGGGCACCGGCCGCGCGCTGGACTGGACCGAGCTCAACACCACGGTGACCTGGAAGCAGCGCGCCTGGCTGCAGGTCGCCCATTCCAACGATGCGTTGGCCGGTGGCCATCGCGGTACCTATGCCCAGCTGGGTGTGCGTGTGCCGTTGCACGAACGCCTCCGCCTGGAAGCAGCGGTGGGCCAGTACTGGCTGGCCACCGCCCAGGGCCCGGACTACCTGCATGGGCAGCTCAGTGCCATCGCCTCGCTGACCCCGGCATGGGAACTGCGCGCCACCGTGCATGACACGGACAGCGCAGCCAAGCGCCTGTTCCCCGGCAACGCCGGTGGGCGATGGGAGCTGGCGCTGCAGGGCAGCTTCTAGTCGGCCAGCGACGCCTGGCGCGCGCGCAGCGCGCCGGGCAGCCACAGCAGCAGGGCCAGCGCAGCCACGGCAGCGCCGGCCACGCATACGCCGGTCCAGCCGAAGCGCTGGTAGACCTGCGCAGACAGCAGCGAACCCAGCGAACCGCCGATGAAATAGCCGGTCATGTAGCCGGCATTGAGGCGGTTGCGTGCCGCCGGTTGCAGTGCGTAGATCAGGTTCTGGTTACTGACGTGCAACAGCTGTGCGGCCAGGTCCAGCACCACCACGCCCACCAGCAATGCCAGCAGCGAGTGTGCGGACAGCCCCAGCGGCAGCCACGACAGCAGCAACAGCAGCAGTGCAATGGCGGTGGCGCGCCCGGTCTGGCCACGGTCGGACATGCGGCCAGCCAGGCCGGCCGCCAGCGTACCGGCCGCACCGACCAGCCCGAACAGCCCGATGGTGGCGTCGCTGTAGGCATACGGCGGCTGTGCCAGCAGGAACGCGAGCGGGGTCCAGAAGATCGCGAACATGGCGAAGCTGCAGGCGCCCAGCAGCGTACGCTGGCGCAGCACCGGTTCCTGCACGAACAGCACGCCGATCGAGCGCAGCAATGCGAAATAGCCCAAGCCGGCGCTGTGGTGGAACCGCGGCAGGCCGCGCTGCAATGCCAGTGCGGTCAGCACCAGGGTGGCAGCGGCGATCGCATACACCAGGCGCCAGTCGCCCAGGCTGGAAAGCAGGCCGGCCACGGTGCGCGCCAGCAGGATGCCCAGCAGCAGGCCACTCATCAGCGCGCCGACCACGCGACCGCGATGTTCCGGCGCCGCCAGCGTAGCGGCGAACGGCACCAGCACCTGTGCCACCACCGAGAACAGGCCGGTGATAGCGGTGCCGACCAGCAACCAGGTCAGCGACGGTGCACAGGCGCTGATCACCAGCCCGCCGGCCGACAGCAGGCTCATCACCACGATCAGGCGGCGGCGTTCGAACAGGTCTCCCAGCGGCACCAGCAGGATCAAGCCGGCGGCATAGCTCAGCTGCGCGGCGGTAACGACCATGCCGACCTGGCCGAACGGTACGCCGAAGGCGTCGGCGATGGTGTGCAGCAGTGGCTGCGCATAGTAGTTGCTGGCCACGGCCACGCCGGTAGCCACGGACATCAGCAGCACCTGCCAGCGGTGCAGAGGGGGGAGGGACGGGCTCACGCGGTGTTCCAGGAAGCGGGGGGCACAGTGTCCACCTGCTGCGGCCATGATGGAAATGAATCATCATCATCCATGCCATCTGGAAACGAGATAGTTGGATGAATCTCAAACAGCTCGAGTTTGCCGTTGCCTTGGCCGAGGAGGGCAATTTCACCCGTGCCGCCGAACGCTGCCATGTGGTGCAGTCCGCGTTGAGCCACCAGATTGCCTACCTGGAGCAGGAACTGGGCACGCCGCTGTTCGAGCGCCTGCCGCGGCAGGTGAGGGCGACGGCAGCGGGTGAGGCGCTGCTGGTGCACGCACGCCAGGTGCTGGTCAGCCTGCGCCACCTGCGCGCCGACGTGGCCGCAGTCAGTGGCGAGGTGCGCGGGCTGCTGGCGATCGGGCAGATCTCCTCGCTGACCGATATCGATGTGGTGGCGATGCTGGCCGCGTTCCAGCAGGCGCACCCGCAGGTGGAATTCCAGTTGCGGGTGGACAAGAGCGAGGACCTGATCGCGCAGGTGCAGTCGCGTGACCTGGATGTTGCACTGGTGGGGTTGGCGCCCTCGGCCGGCCTGGACGGGGTCTGCCACCAGATGCTGCAGGAAGAAGACCTGGTGGCGGTGCTGGCGCCGTCGCACCGCTTGGCCCGGCGCAAGCGGCTGCCATTGACCGAATTGCAGGACGAGGCGCTGGTCGACTTCCCGCGCGGCACCGGTGCGCGGCGGCAGACCGACGATGCTTTCGTCGCCGCTGGCCTGCCGCACACAGTGCGTTTCGAGGTCAACCTGATGGAACTGGTCGAGCGCTTCGTCCGCCATGGTCTGGCGGTTGGCATCGTGCCGGCGCTGATTGCCGAAGGCTTCCAGGGCGTGGTGCGGATTCCGCTGCAGCCAACCCCGACCCGCCGCGTGCACCTGGTCTGGCAGCGGCTGCCGACACCGGCGGCGCGGGCGTTCGTCGAGGCCGTGCTCAGCCGCGCAGGCGCAGGCTCAGGCCCTTGAGGAAGTTGCGCAGCATCTGGTCCAGGCAACGCCGGTAGTTGGTGTGCCCGGGCTGGCGGAACAGCGCACCGACTTCCGACTTGGAGACGTTGAAACCGGCGCTGGCGAAGATTTCCATCAGATCGACGTCGCGCAGCTGGAACGCCACGCGCAGCTTCTTCAGCACCAGGTTGTTGTCGATGCGGGTTTCCACCGCGCGCTGCGGCTGGCTCTCGTCGCGACCGCGCAGGTGCACGATCAGGCCATCGAGGAAGTGCGCCAGCGCGCTGTCGCTCATCGCTTCGAAGCCGGCTTCGTCCTCGCGGCGCAGCCAGGCCTTCACCTGTTCGGGATCCACGGCGAAGGCCGGGTCGGCCATCTGGCACAGGGTCACCACGTGGTGGTCGCCCAGGTCCAGGGAATAGCGCACGCTGCGCAGGACATCGTTGTTGATCATGGCCCATTGTACCGGCCCCTGGCGTGTCACCGGACTGTCATCGAACTGCAGCATCGTGGGCACTCGTTCGCTGAGACCCTTGCATGCGCCGGTATCTGTTTTCCGCACTGCTGCTCGCCAGCAGCTTCGCTGCCTTCGCCCAGGACCGCTTCGTACCCGTCGAGCGGCGCCTGAGTGCATCTCAACTGGCCGAGGTCGGGCTCAGTCCAGCGCAGTTGCAGGCGCTGAACCGGGTACTGCGCGAGGCAGAGCGCGCGGCCACCGGGCCGACGGCAGCGGTGGCCCCCGCCGCTGCGCCGCTGCCTGCCAATGTGCCGGCACCGGCAGCAATGCATCTGGGCCTGGAAGAAGGACCGGTCAATGCACGCGTGGTCGGAGAGGTCGCAGGCTGGCAGCCCGGCACGCTGTTCACCCTTGATAACGGCCAGCAATGGCAGGTGATGAAGGGGCAGATGAAGCTGCGCAAGGTGCTGCAGTCGCCGCAGATCGCCGTTGTTCCAGGAATTGCCGGGCGCTGGTTCCTGCAGGTCGACGAAGACCTGCCCAAGGCCCGGGTATTCCGCGTGCGCTGAGCCGCGCACGCCTCGGGCGTGGTCAGCCGGCATCGACAACGCAAGGGCGGGCCGACGGTGCCAGAATGGGCGTCCGGTTTTTCCCCCTGGAGTTGCCTGATGACCCGCACTGTCCTGATTACCGGCGCCACGTCCGGCTTCGGCGCCGCCGCCGTCCACCGCTTCGCCCAGGCCGGCTGGAAAGTGATCGCCACGGGCCGCCGCGGCGAACGCCTGCAGCCGCTGGTCGATCGCTACGGCAAGGACGTGGTGCATGCCGCCGCCTTCGACATCCGCGATCCGGTTGCGATGGAAGCGGCGCTGCTGGCACTGCCGCCGGCCTTTGGCGAGATCGATCTGCTGGTCAACAACGCCGGCCTGGCGCAGGGCACCGCGCCGGCACAGAGCGCCAAGTTGTCGGACTGGACCACGATGATCGACACCAACATCACCGCGCTGGTGACCCTGACCCACCGCCTGCTGCCGCAGCTGGTGGAGCGCAAGGGCGCGATCATCAATATTTCGTCGGTGGCCGGCGTCTACCCGTACCCGGGTGGCAACGCCTACGGTGGCACCAAGGCTTTCGTCAGCCAGTTCTCGCTGGGCCTGCGTTCGGACCTGCACGGCACCGGCGTGCGCGTGACCACGATCGAGCCAGGCATGGCTGAAACCGAGTTCACCGTGGTGCGCACCCACGGCGACCAGGCGGCGTCGGACAAGCTCTACAACGGCGCCAACCCGATGACCGCCGAAGACATCGCCGAACAGATCTTCTGGGTGGCCAGCCTGCCGCCGCACCTGAACATCAATCGCCTGGAACTGATGCCGGTCAGCCAGTCCTTCGCCGGTTTCCAGGTCGCCCGCGAAGGCTGACCGCCGTTTGTAGAGTCGAGCATGGCTCGACTCTGCAGAAACAAGAAAAAGCCGGGCAATGCCCGGCTTTTTCATTCACAGCGGCAGGCTTACTGGGCCTTGATCGCCATCGCCTGCAGGCCGGTGCCATCCAGCTTCTGCTTGGCTTCGGACAGTTCACCGGCACTGCCATACGGCCCCATGCGCACGCGGTACACGGTCTTGCCGTTGATCTGTGCTGACTCCACGCGTGCCGCAAGTCCCATCATCGCCAGCTTGGCCTTGGTTGCTTCGGCATCGCCGGAGGCGCCGAAGGCGCCTGCCTGCAGGATATAGCGGGCGTTGTCGGCGGCCGCGGGTGCGGCAGTGGCCGGGGTACCCGCCGTTGCCGTTGCGGTTTCCGCGCGCGCTGCCGGCGTGGCGGCGGCGGTGCTGGTCGAGGCCGTGCTGGCCGGCGGCGTTGCCGCAGCCGGACGTTCACTCAGCGGTGCCGGCAGCGGACGGCTGGTGGCGGTCACCTGCGCGGTGCTGGACACGCTGGCGGTGGCCGCCGGTGCCGGTGCGGTCGTGGTCGCCGGCGGAACCGGCTTGCCTTCCAGTGCCGCCTGCGCGCGCTGTGCTTCGGCCTTGGCCCGGCGCTGGTCTTCGGCACGCGCGCTGGCGGCCAGTTCGGCGTCGGACATCTCGACTTCCTTGCCCGGCAGCAGGGTGTAGAAGTCGTACTGGGTGGCGGCCGGCTTTTCCGGTTCGGCCTGCTTCGGCGCAGCCGGCTGCGCGGCTGGCTGGGTACCGACATCGCTGTCGGCATCGGCGACCGGGGCCGGCTGCGCGTTCGGGTTCGGCTGCGGACCGGCGCGCAGGAAGCCATCGCCCTCGCCCTTGAACAGGTTCGGCGCCGCCAGGAACACCACGGCCGCGATCGCTACACCGGCCACCAGCCACACCCATCCGGGGGTGCCCTGGCTGCCGCTGTTGCGTCGTGCCTGGCTTTTGCCGCGTCGTGCTGCCATGTGTACTGCGTCTCCTGATGCTTACATTTTTTCCGGGGCGCTGACGCCCAGGAGTTCGAGGCCATTGGCCAGTACCTGGCGCGCCGCACAGGCCAGGGTCAGTTTGGCGTTGCGATCGGCGGCATCTTCCACCAGCACCGGCGTCCCGTGATACCACGTGTGGAACGCGTGCGCCAATTCACGCAGGTACTGCGCCACCAGATGCGGTTCCAGCGCCACGCCGGCCGCTTCCACCACTTCCGGATAGCGCGAGATCTCGTTCATCAGCAGCAGCGAGGCGTCGTCGGCCAGGCGGCCGAGGTTGGCCAGGCCGTTGCCCTGCTCGTACACCAGGCCCTTCTCCTGTGCCTGGCGCAGCAGGCTGCAGACGCGGGCATGCGCGTACTGCACGTAGAACACCGGGTTGTCGTTGCTCTGCTGGCGGGCCAGGTCGATGTCGAAGGTCAGCTGCGAATCGGGCTTGCGCGCGATCAGGAACCAGCGGGTGGCATCGCGGCCGGCTTCCTCGATCAGGTCGCGCAGGGTGAAGTAGCTGCCGGCACGCTTGGACAGCTTCACTTCCTCGCCGCCACGCATGACGGTGACCATCTGGTGCAGCACGTATTCCGGCCAGCCCTGCGGGATGCCCACTTCCATCGCCTGCAGGCCGGCGCGCACGCGGGCCAGCGAGCCGTGGTGGTCGGCGCCCAGCTCGGTGATCGCGCGCTCGTAGCCGCGCTGCCACTTGGACAGGTGGTAGGCCACGTCGGGCACGAAGTAGGTGAAGGTGCCGTCGGACTTGCGCATCACGCGGTCCTTGTCGTCACCGAAGTCGGTGCTGCGCAGCCACAGCGCGCCACCTTCTTCATAGGTATGACCCGACGCCTGCAGCTTGGCCACCGCTTCGGCTACCTTGCCGTCGGCGTACAGCGAGCTTTCCAGGAAATAGATGTCGAAGTCGACGCCGAACGCGGCCAGGTCCAGGTTCTGCTCGTTGCGCAGGTAGGCCACGGCGAAGCGGCGGATCGCCTGCATGTCGTCCGGGTCCTTGGCGCCGACCACGGTGCTGCCTTCCAGGTCGACGCTGGCGCCGGCCATGTAGGCGCGTGCGACGTCGGCGATGTACTCGCCGCGGTAGCCACCTTCCGGCCAGCCGTCCTGGTCCGGCGCGATGCCCTTGATCCGTGCCTGGGTGGACAGCGCCAGGTTCTCGATCTGCACGCCGGCGTCGTTGTAGTAGAACTCACGCTTGGCGTTCCAGCCGTTGGCATCGAGCACGCGCGCCACGCAGTCGCCGATCGCTGCCGCGCGGCCATGGCCGACATGCAGCGGGCCGGTCGGGTTGGCCGACACGTACTCCACGCCCACCGTGCGGCCATTGCCGGACAGGTTGCGGCCGTAGTCGTGGGCTTCCTTGATGACCGACGCGGCTTCGCGCTGGTACGCGGCCGGGGCCAGGTGGAAGTTGATGAAGCCGGGGCCGGCGATCTCGACCTTGCTCACGTCCTCGCTGCGCGGCAGCGCCTCGACCAGCGCCTGCGCCAGTGCGCGCGGATTGCTGCGCGCGGCCTTGGCCAGCAGCATCGCGGCGTTGGTGGCGAAGTCGCCGTGGTCGCGGGTCTTCGGGCGCTCGACCACGAAGTCCGGCGGCAGGGAGTCGGCGGGCAGGGTGCCATTGGCGCGCAAGGCTTCGATGCCTTGGCTGATCAGGGCGCGGAGGAGATTTTTCACGAGGCCTGCTGTGAGAATGAGCGGCGGAATCGCCCATTTTAGCGCAGATACCCGCGCCCACGCTGACCAGAACATGCCTGTGGGGGCGGCCGATGGCGCCTGAAGGGCCGCGCTCAGCCGAACAGCCGCGGCTGGGGCGGGGATAGCAGACCCCGTTCAGCAAATGAAACGGGACGGCCCTCGCCGACCACGAAGTGGTCCAGCAGGCGCACGTCCACCATCGCCAGCGCCTGCTGCAGTTCGTCGGTGATGCGGGTATCGGCGCTGGAGGGTTCCGGATCGCCGGAAGGGTGGTTGTGGCTGAGGATCACCGCCGCCGCGTTGTGCAGCAGGGCGCGCCGCACCACTTCGCGGGGGTAGACCGGTGCGGCGTTGATGGTGCCGTGGAACAGCTCTTCACAGGCGATCAGGCGGTGGCGGTTGTCCAGGAACAGGGCCATGAAGACCTCGCGGGCCTGGCCACGCAGCCGGTGCTGCAGGTAGCGGCCGACCGCCGCCGGATTGTTGCCAACCGCCTCGCCGTGCTCCAGCTCGGCCGCCAAGTAGCGATGGGCCAGTTCCAGCCCGGCAGCAAGCGTGCAACTGCGTGCCGGGCCGAGCCCGGGCAGGCGGGCGAGCTCGGCTGCGGGGCGGTCGAGCAGTACCCGCAACGGGCCGTGCGCCTGCAGCAGGTCGCGCGCGGTCTGCACGGCATCGCGGCCACCGAACCCGGAGCCGAGAAACAGGGCCAGCAGTTCGGCGTCGGAAAGTGCCGTGGGCCCGCGCGCGATCAGCTTCTCGCGGGGGCGTTCCTGTTCGGGCCAGTCATGGATGGGCATGGCCCATCATCGCCAGACCTTGCGGTGGCTCCCATCGGGGCATGCCGCGGACTGGGGTCGGAGGTTGCCTCAGCCGCGCCGGGTCTGCAGGTAGTCGAACAGTTCCTGGTTGTTCTGCAGGCCCAGCTTGCGCTTGGCTTCGGCCTTCTGCCGGCTGATGGTCTTCGGGCTGCGCCCGCAGCGCTCGGCGACTTCGTTCACGCTGAGGCCGGCTGCCAGCAGCTCCAGCACTTCCTGTTCGCGTGCCGACAACGGCGCCGGCTGACGTGGAAACAGCAGGTCGCGCGCCTGCAGGTGGTGGCGCAGCTGTTGGGAGACGAATACCTGCCCGGCCAGCGCGGCGTTCAGCGCGTGGGGCAGTTCGGCGAAATCGGCGCACTTGTCGACCAGGCCACTGATACCCTCCCGCAGCAGGCTGTCCAGCAGGCCGGGATGGCGGGCGCCGGTCAGCACCACCACCGGCAGGCCAGGGCGGCGCATGCGCAGCGCGTCGATCAGCTCCGGACCGTCCGGACCGGCACCCGGCATCGACAGGTCGGTCAGCACCGCATCGCAGTCGTGGTGATCCACCAGCTCCAGCAGCTGGGCGCCGTCGCGCGCACTGCCGACGATGTCCATCAGGTAGGTCTGCAGCACGATACGGATGCCATGCAGGACCACGGGATGGTCGTCGGCGATGATGATGCGCGGATGCACGCGGCTCCTCGAAGGTCGGACAGGCCACGGCGGGCGGCAGCCAATGCCTGATTCTGCAAAAGCGCAGACCCGTAGAGGTATAGGAAAGGTCCGAAACTGGTACCGGGTGAATCCCGGGTCAACGGAGACGGACTCCATCTGCTGATAGCCGCCCGCTATGTGCGCCCTGCACCGGGACATTACCGACCATCGGGTAAGCTAGCGCCCTCGTTTGCACAGGAATTCCAGGTGGCTGACTCCCCCAACGCTTCCCCCGCGCCGGCCCGCGCGCTGGAAGGTCAGAAACTGCTGTTGTGCGTCGGAGGCGGGATCGCGGCCTACAAGGCCCTGGAACTGGTGCGGCGCCTGCGCGACGCCGGTGCCCAGGTGCAGGTGGCGATGACCGCCGGAGCACAGCAGTTCGTCACTCCGCTCAGTTTCCAGGCCCTGTCCGGGCAGCCCACCCGCACCACGCTGTGGGACAGCGCGGCCGAACAGGCCATGGGCCACATCGAGCTGGCCCGCTGGGCCGACCGCATCGTGGTCGCCCCGGGTACCGCCGATCTGCTGGCCCGGCTGGCCCAGGGCCACGCCGATGATCTGGTCAGCACCCTGTGCCTGGCCAGTACCGCGCCGCTGACGATCTGCCCGGCGATGAACCACCGCATGTGGCTGCATCCGGCCACCCAGGCCAACATCGCCCTGCTGCGCCAGCGCGGCGCGCAGGTGATCGGCCCGGTCGACGGGCCGCTGGCCGAAGGCGAATCCGGTCCCGGCCGTCTGGCCGAACCGGGCGACATCGTTGCCGCGCTGGCTGCCAATGGCAGTGCTGCAGCGGCGGTTGTCGCACCGGAAACCCGCGCGCTGCAGGGCCTTCGCCTGCTGATCAGCGCTGGCCCGACCTATGAAGACATCGATCCGGTGCGCTACGTCGGCAACCGCAGCAGCGGCAAGATGGGCTTTGCCCTGGCCGCGGCCGCCGCGACGATGGGCGCCCAGGTGGTGCTGGTCAGCGGTCCGGTACAGCTGCCGACGCCAGCCGGCGTGCAGCGCGTGGACGTGCGCTCGGCCGCGCAGATGCGCGATGCCGTGCTGAAGTCGTTGCCGGCCGACATCTATATCGGTGCCGCCGCGGTGTCCGACTACACGCCACGCCAGGTCGCGCCGCAGAAGCTGAAGAAGACCGCCGACAGCCAGTCGCTGGTGATCGAGCTGGTGCGCACGCCGGACATCCTCGCCGAAGTCGCTGCACAGACGCAGTCGCTGAAGCTGGTGGTCGGCTTCGCCGCCGAGACCCACGACGTGGAGAAATATGCGCGTGGCAAGCTGGTCGACAAGCGCCTGGACCTGGTGATCGCCAACCAGGTCGGCATCAGTGGCGGCGGTTTCGAGAGCGACAACAATGCCGCCACGGCCTTCTGGCAGGACGGTGAACAGGTATTCCCGGCCACCTCCAAGCGCGAGCTGGCCGAACAACTGCTGGCGCTGATCGCGCGGAGACTCCAGGCATGACCCAGGCTTTCACTTCCCAACCGCTGCAGGTCAAGCTGCTTGATCCGCGTTTCGGCGACAGCTGGCCGCTGCCCGCCTACGCCACCGAAGCCAGCGCCGGCATGGACCTGCGCGCGGCGCTGGATACCGCGCTGACCCTGCAGCCGGGCGACACCGCGCTGGTGCCCAGCGGCCTGGCCATCCATATCGCTGATCCGCACCTGTGCGCGGTGATCCTGCCGCGTTCCGGGCTGGGCCACCGCCACGGCATCGTGCTCGGCAACGGCACCGGCCTGATCGACGCCGATTACCAGGGCCCGTTGCTGATCAGCGTCTGGAACCGTGGCCGCGAGGCCTTCACCATCGAGCCGGGCGATCGCATCGCGCAGCTGGTGGTCGTGCCGATTGCCCGCGTCAGCCTGCAGGTGGTGGATACTTTCACCGACAGCGTGCGGGGAACGGGTGGATTCGGCCATACCGGGGTGCGTTGACGGGGGACATTGATGAGCGGCATCGGGGAAGGGCAGCGGGAACGGTCGTTGGGACGCAGTGCGCCACTACTGGGGGTGCTGCTGGTCCTGCTGGCCGGCTGGTTCGGATGGAGCGCGGTGCAGCAATGGCGGCAGGAGGCCAACGGCCAGGCGCTGGAAGAAGCGCGTGACCAGGCCGTGCAGGGCTTGCAGGAGGCGGCAGCCGGCCAGCTGAAGCAGCTGCAGCAGCAGTTGAAGAACGAACGCGTGCAGCAGGCACTGCAGGCCGGTGACGCCGCGGCAGCGGCGCTGGCCGTGCGCGAGAGCTGGACCGGCGTGGAGCAGGCTGACGTGCTGACCGCCGATCTGGCCACGGCCTATGCCGACCCGGCCACCTTCGGCTACGCACGCCTGGCCCTGCTGGAACAAGCGCTGGCCGAGGGCAAGCCTGGCCTGCGCGTGGTCCGCGATGCAGGTGGCAATCGCCTGGGTCTGGCGGCTCCGGTGCAGCTGGGCAGCCTTGGCCCGGCAGTGCTCTACGTGCGCCAGCCATTGCTGCGGCTGACCTCGCCGCTGGACCAGGTGAGCGCCCCGTCCACCGGTTTCCTGGGCCTGCGCCAAGGCACGCATGACCTCGTTGCCCAGGGCGACGCTGGCCTGGCCGAGAGCGCCGAAGCGCTGGCGCGCCCGGTTCCGGGCACGCCGTTGCGGCTGGTGGCCGCCGTACCGAATGTCGAAGCGGGTCCGCTGGGCCTGGGTTCGCTGGCCAGTGCCATCGTCGCGCTGCTGCTGGCGTTCATCGCCGTGCTGCTGGTGGTGGGTCGCGGCCGGCTGCCGAAGTCGCTGCCTTTGCCGCGCCGTGCGGCCGTGGCGGAAGCGGATCATGGCCCGACCCTGAGCGAGAGCCTGCAGATGGCGCCGCCACCGGTGGCCGCCGCCAGCGCCGCGGACACTGCGCCGCCGCCACCACCGGTCCCTGCCGGGGAACTGGCCGCCGGCATCTTCCGCGCCTACGACATCCGTGGCGTGGTCGGCAGCGAACTGACGCCGAAGACCGCCGCGCTGATCGGCCAGGCCATCGGTACCGTGGCGCTGGAACAGGGCCTGCGCGAGGTGGTGATCGGCCGTGATGGCCGCCTGTCCGGCCCGGAACTGGCTGCGGGATTGGCCGAGGGCCTGCGTCGCACCGGTTGCGCGGTGATCGACATCGGCCTGGCACCGACGCCGGTCGTCTATTACGCTGCCTTCCACCTGCGTACCGGCACCTGCGTGGCGGTCACCGGCAGTCATAACCCGCCCGAGTACAACGGCTTCAAGGTGGTCATCGGCGGCGAGACGCTGTCAGGCGATGCCATCACCGATCTCTACCAGCGCATCGTCGAGGGGCGCCTGGCGCAGGCGGCCGAGCCGGGCGATTACCAGCAGCGCGATGTCAGTGCCGACTACATCCAGCGCATCGCCGACGACGTGCAGCTGGACCGCCCGTTGAAGGTCGTGGCCGATGCCGGCAACGGCGTCGCCGGTGCGCTTGCACCACAGCTGCTGGAAGCCATCGGCGCCGAAGTCATCCCGCTGTACTGCGATGTCGACGGTACCTTCCCCAACCATCATCCCGACCCGAGCGAGCCGGCCAACCTGGAAGACCTGGTGCAGACGGTCAAGCGCTTCGGCGCCGACCTCGGCGTCGCCTTCGATGGCGACGGAGACCGGTTGGGCGTGGTCACCGGCGAAGGCAGGATCATCTATGCCGACCGCCTGCTGATGCTGTTCGCCGCCGACGTGCTGATGCGCAACCCCGGCGCGATGGTGATCTACGACGTGAAGTGCACCGGCAAGCTGTCCGATCACGTGCTGCGCAATGGTGGCAGCCCGTTGATGTGGAAGACCGGGCACTCGCTGATGAAGGCGAAGATGCGCGAGACCGATGCCGAGCTGGCCGGCGAGATGAGCGGCCACTTCTTCTTCAAGGAGCGCTGGTTCGGTTTCGACGATGGCCTGTATGCCGCCGCGCGACTGCTGGAGATCCTGGCGCAGCGCGAGGAAGCCCCGGACGAGGTGCTGGCCGAGCTGCCGGAGATGGTGGCCACGCCGGAACTGAAGGTGCCGGTGGCCGAAGGCACGCCGCATGCGCTGGTGGCGATGCTGGTGGCGGCGGCACAGTCGCCGGACAACCCCTATGTGGGCGGCCGCCTGTCGACCATCGACGGCCTGCGCGTGGACTTCCCCGATGGCTGGGGGCTGGTGCGTGCTTCCAATACCACGCCGGTGCTGGTGCTGCGCTTCGAGGGCAACGACGAGGCGGCACTGGAACGCATCCAGGCGTTGTTCCGCAGCCAGCTGCAGCCGGTGCTGGGCGACACCCCGCTGGGGTTCTGAGGTGAGGCCGGGCTGCGCCCGGCACCCGCCGAATCAACGTCAACGTCAACGTCAAAGGCCGGCTATCCGAGGGATGCGGGGTGGGTCCGGTTACGGGGGACGCTGCAAGTACGTCCATGTAAGCTCGGTCGCCGCATCCATGCGGCTCACGCCCCCGCAACCGGACCCACCCCGCCTTCGACAGATTTCCGCGATCTGTCGGAACGGCATGGACCGCTGCTGGTGGGTGTCGACCTTGGTCGACACGGTAGATCCACGCCATGCGTGGATGCTCTTCCGGCTTCGATGATGTCCATCCACGCATGGCGTGGATCTATTACCCCTTGAAACGCAAGCCCACGCCCGGCTCGGTGAACAGGTAGCGTGAATCCAGCGCTGAATCGCCCAGCTTGTGCCGCAGCTTGCCGACCAGGATGCGCAGGTAATGGGTGTCGTGCTGGTGGGTCGGGCCCCAGATTTCCTGGAGGATCTGCGGCTGGGTCACCACCCGCCCGGCATTGCGCAGCAGCAGCGACAGCAGCGCGTACTCCTTGCGGGTCAGTGCCACCGGCTCGCCATCGAGTGCCACTTCACGGCGCACCAGATCCACATGCAGATGGCCGTCGTCGAACACCGGCGGTGTGCCGTCGCTGGGCACACTGCGCGTGCGCAGCAGCGCACGTACCCGTGCCATCAGTTCCTGCGTGCCAAACGGCTTGGTCACGTAGTCATTGGCGCCGGTGTCCAGCGCCCGCACCTTCTCGGCCTCGCCGGCGCGCACGGTCAGCATGATCACCGGCACCTGGCTCCACTGCCGCAGCTGCTCCAGCACCTCGTGGCCTTCCATGTCCGGCAGGCCGATGTCCAGGATCACCAGGTCCATGTCCTCGCTGGCCGCCAGCTGCAGGCCTTCCTGGCCGGTGGCCGCCTGCCGCACCTGGTAGCCCTGCGCGCGCAGGCTGATGTCCAGGAACCGGCGGATCTGGGTTTCATCATCGATCACCAGCACGCGCGGGGCCGGCGCGCTGGCGTCAATCGGAGTCGGGCTCATCGTGGGAGGCTGGCTTGAGCAGGGGCAGGGTGATGCGGATCAGGGTACCGCGACCGTCGCGTCCGGGCAGCGCCTGCACGCTGCCGCCATGCGCACCGACCATGCCCTGGCAGATGGTCAGGCCCAGGCCGGTGCCGTGGCGGCCACGGTCGCCGCGCTCGACGCTGTAGAACATGTCGAAGATGCGCGCGCGCTCGTCATCGGGAATGCCGGGGCCGGCATCGATCACATCGATGCGCAGCTGTCCGTCCAGTTCGCGCGCCTGCACCTGCACGGCGGCATCGGGTGGCGAGAACTTGGCCGCGTTTTCCATCACGTTGAACACCGCCTGTTCAACCAGCGCCGGGTGTACCCAGATCGGCGCGAGCGTGGCCGGAATATCCAGCTCCAGCCGCACCTTGGGCTGGTAGCGCTGCAGGCGCCGCGCCGCCGAGCCGATCAGCTCGTCCACGCCGATCCAGTCGCGGTTGATCTTCAACCCTTCGTGGCCGAGCCGGGTCATGTCCAGCAGGTTCTGGATGTAGCGGTCCAGCCGCTCGCCTTCGACCAGAATGGTGTCCAGCAGGGCACGGCGATCAGCCGTATCCATCGCCGCACCGTAGCTGGCCAGGCTGTCGGCCGAACCGATCATCGCCGCCAGCGGCGAGCGCAGGTCGTGTGACACCGAAGAGAGCAGGGCCGAGCGCAGCCGCTCGGTCTCGTTGCTGACGTGGGCCTGCTCCAGTTCGGCCACCAGCCGCGTGCGCAGCGCGGCCTGGGCGATGTCATCGACCATCGCCTCGGCCAGCTGCCGCTGCTCGGGCAGCAGGCGCGCCTGTGCGCCGGGCAGGTAAAGGCCCGCCACGCCGATGGCGCGGTCTTCGCCATCCAGCAGCGGCAGGAACCACCATTGCGCACCGGCCAGGGTGTCGGTGAAGCGCCCGCTCGGCTGGCCGTGGCGCAGTGCCCAATCGGCGGCGGCCAAGTCGGTATCGCCCGGCTGGCTGCGGCCACCGGTTGCGGTATCGGCGCCGATCCGTAGCCACGCTGGAACGTCCATGGCCTGTTCCAGTGCATGCCGACCCGCCTGCGCCACCTCGCCGTTGCCGGCCGCGCTGGCCAGCTGCCGTCCCAGCTGCTGGCGCGCACGCGCATGTCGATTCGCCGCACGCAGCGCAATCACCTGCATGCGCAGGCGCGAGGCCAGGCGTCCGGCCACCAGCGCGGCGGCCAGGAACAGGAACACGGTGATCACGCCCTGGCGCGCGCCGATGGCGAAGGTGAAGCGCGGTGCGATGAACAGGAAGTTGTAGGCGAGGAAGCACAGGATCGCCGCCATCACCGCCACGCTGGCGCGCGTGCGTGCGGCCACCAGCACCACCGCCACGATGAACACCATCGACAGGTCGGCCATGCCGACCCAGCGTTCGGCCAGCCATGCCACCGCACAGGCCAGCGCGGTGGCGATCAGCGCCTGCACCGGTTCGTAGCTGATGCCGCGCATCGGCGGCAGCAGGCCCTCGCGGCGCGAGCGCGCACGTGCCTGCGGGGTGCTGATGATGGTGATCTCGTAATGCGCGCCGCGCTGGATCAGCTGCTGGGTCAGGGTGCGGTTGAACATCCGCGCCAGTGGACGTTCGCGGGTCCGGCCGAGCACCAGGGTCGACACGCCGTTGTGCGCGGCGTGATCGAGCAGGGCATCGGCGATGCTCGATCCATGCAGCAGTTCGGCGTCGCCGCCGAGGCGGCGTGCCAGGGCGAACGCAGCATCGATCTCGCGCCGGGTCGCCTCGTCCTGGCGTCGGCCCTGCACGGTCACCACCGTCCACGGCGCATCGCGGCGTTCGGCGATGCGCCGCGCCACCCGCACCAGGTACTCGCTCTGACCGCCGCCATCAATGGCCACCAGCACGCCACGACGCAGTGGCAGGTTGCTCTCGCCGCGCGCGGCGCGCGCTTCACGCAGGCTGCTGTCGACGCGGTCGGCGGCCTCCTGCATGGCCAGCTCGCGCAGTGCGGTGAGGTTGGCCGGCGAGAAGAACGCCTGCAGCGCCTGCGCGGCCTGTTCGGGCACATAGACCTTGCCCTGCTGCAGGCGCGCGATCAGCTCGCGCGGCGGCAGGTCGACCAGCACGATGTCGTGCAGGCGGTCGAGCACCCCATCCGGCACGGTCTCGCTCACGCGTACGCCGGTGATGCGCATCACCACGTCATTGAGGCTTTCCAGATGCTGGATGTTGACCGTGGTCCAGACGTCGATGCCGGCGTCCAGCAGCTCCATCACATCCTGCCAGCGCCGTTCGTGGCGGCTGCCGGGTGCATTGCGATGGGCCAGTTCGTCCACCAGCACCAAGGCCGGATGCCGTGCGAGCACGGCATCCAGGTCCATCTCCTGCAGGGCATGGCCGTGGTAGGCCACGTCCTTCAGCGGCAGCTGTGGCAGCCCCTCCAGCAGCGCCTGGGTATCGGCACGGCCATGGGTTTCCACCAACCCGACCACCAGGTCGACGCCGCGACGCAGCTGTTCCTGCGCGCGGGTCAGCATGGCGTAGGTCTTGCCCACGCCCGGCGCCGCGCCGAGGAACACGGTCAGCTTGCCGCCGGCTTCGCGTTGCAGGCCTTCGACCAGGGCATCGGCCTGGCGGGTACGCGCATCAGTCATGGGTGCCATTGTGCGCGCAGCCGGTGCAGGCCGGCATCACGGCGCCTTGGCCGCGTGGTCCAGCGCGAAGTTCAGCGTCACCACGTTCACCCGCGGCTGGCCGAACAGGCCCCACTGGCGACCTTCGGTATGCGCCTGCACCAGTGCCTGCACGCGTTCCACCGGCAGGCCACGGGCACGCGCCACGCGAGCTACCTGCAACTGCGCTGCAGCCGGTGACAGCTGAGGATCCAGGCCGCCGGCGGACTGGGTGACCAGGTCCGCAGGAACCTGCGCCGGGGCAACGCCTTCGCGTGCGGCCACCGCCGCGGTGCTGGCGGCAACACGCTCGGCCAGCGCCGGGTTGCTGCGCGCCAGGTTGGAACCGGCTGCCGCCATCGGGTCGTAGTTGGCCGCCGACGGACGTGCCTGGAAGTAGCCGTCACCGGCGAACGGCTGCGACAGCCACGCCGAGCCGCGCACCTGACCGCTGCCATCGCGCAGCAGGCTGCCCTCGGCCTGGGTCGGGTAGGCCAGGCCGGCGAAGCCGGTGGCGATGCCGGCGTAGACCGCACCGGCCAGCAGCAGGGTGGCCAGGCCCAGGCCGATCGCCGGGCGCCAGCTGGCGCCGTCCTGCAGGCTGGCCACCCGGGCCTCGGCCTTCGGTTCGCGGGACAGGGAAGTGGAGGTGGAAGCAGAACGGTTCATGCGCCGAATACCAGGACAAGAAGGAGGTCGATCACCTTGATCGCTGCGAACGGCAGCAGCACGCCGCCGAGGCCGTACACCAGCATGTTCCGGCGCAGCAGCGCCGTTGCGGTGGCCGGGCGGAAGCGCACGCCACGCAGGGCGAGCGGGATCAGGGCGGGAATCACCAGGGCGTTGAAGATCAGCGCCGCCAGCACCGCATTGCGCGGGCTCGACAGCTGCATCACGTTCAAGGCAGCCATGGTCGGAACGGCCGCGGCGAACAGCGCCGGCAGGATCGCGAAGTACTTGGAGACGTCGTTTGCCAGCGAGAAGGTGGTCAGCGCGCCGCGGGTGATCAGCTGCTGCTTGCCTACTTCCACCACTGCCAGCAGCTTGGCCGGGTCCGAATCGAGGTCGACCATGTTGCCGGCCTCTTTCGCCGCCTGCGTACCGGAGTTCATCGCCAGGCCGATGTCGGCCTGGGCCAGTGCCGGGGCGTCGTTGGTACCGTCACCGACCATCGCCACCAGGCGGCCACCGGCCTGCTCCTGGCGGATGCGCGCCAGCTTGTCTTCCGGTCGCGCCTCGGCGATGTAGTCGTCGACACCGGCTTCGGCAGCGATCGCGGCGGCGGTCAGCGGGTTGTCGCCGGTGATCATCACCGTGCGGATGCCCATCGCCCGCAGCTGCGCGAACTTCTCGCGCATGCCGTGCTTGACCACGTCCGACAGTTCGATCACGCCCAGCACGTGGCGGCCCTCGGCCACCACCAGCGGGGTGGCACCGTTGCGTGCGACCTGCTCGACGCGGCCGGCCAGTTCAGCCGGTACATTGCCGCCCAGCGCCTGTACGTGGGCACGGATCGCATCGGCGGCACCCTTGCGGATCTGCCGCCCATGTTCAAGATCCACGCCGGACATGCGGGTCTGCGCACTGAACGCCAGGTACTCGGCGTGGTCCGGTTCGGCGGTGGCGCAGCCCTGTTCGCGCGCCAGGCGCACGATCGACTTGCCTTCCGGGGTCGGGTCGGCCAGCGAGGACAACAGCGCCGCTTCACGCAGCTGGCTGGCATCGATACCGGCCAACGGATGGAAGTGGCTGGCCTGGCGGTCGCCGTAGGTGATGGTGCCGGTCTTGTCCAGCAGCAGCACGTCCACGTCTCCCGCGACTTCCACCGCCTTGCCCGACTTGGCCAGCACGTTGGCGGCCAACGCGCGGTTCATGCCGGCGATGCCGATGGCCGGCAGCAGGCCGCCGATGGTGGTCGGGATCAGGCAGACCAGAAGCGCGATCAGCAGCAGCGGGTCAACCTGCACGCCTACCGCTGCGCCAATGGCCGGCAGCGTCGCCACCACCACCAGGAAGGTCAGCGTCATCGCCGCCAGCAGCAGGGTCAGTGCGATCTCGTTCGGCGTCTTCTGCCGGTTGGCGCCTTCCACCAGCGCGATCATCCGGTCCAGGAAGCTGTGGCCCGGCTCGGCGGTCACCCGCACGATGATCTGGTCGGACAGCACCTTGGTTCCGCCGATCACACCGGAACGGTCGGTACCGGCCTCGCGCAGCACCGGTGCCGATTCGCCGGTCACCGCTGCTTCGTTGATGGTGGCCAGGCCCTGCACGATCTCGCCATCGGCCGGTACCAGCTCACCGGCGCTGACGATCACATGGTCGCCCGGGCGCAGCTCGGCGGCTGGCAGCTGGGTTTCCGCGGCACCCGGCTGCGGTGCGGCCAGGCGGCGCGCCACCAGGTCCTGGCGGGCGCGGCGCAGCGATGCGGCCTGGCCACGGCCACGTGCTTCGGCCACGGCTTCGGCGAAATTGCCGAACAGCACGGTCACCAGCAGGATCGCGGTCACCGCCAGGCCAAAGCCCAGCGGCGCATTGCCGGTCAGGGTGACGATCGCGGCCACGATCGTGCCGGCCATCACCACCGCCATCACCGGGCTGCGCACCAGATGCATCGGCGACAGCTTGCGCACTGCCTCGACCAGGGCACGGCGCAGGCCTGCGCCATCCAGCAGGGCAGGGCGCGGTGCGAGGGAACTACGGGTTGAACTTGCATGGGTACTCATTGCGGTGTCCTCAGTGCAGTCCCAGGCTCAGGTGGTCGGCGATCGGGCCGAGTACCAGCGCCGGCATGAACTGCAGCACGGTCAGGATGACGATCACCGAGACCAGGGTCAGGGCGAAGGTCGGCGTTTCGATCTGCAGGCTGCCGGCAGACTCCGGCGCCTGGCGCTTGGCAGCCAGCTGTGCAGCCACCACCAGCGGGATGATCAGCAGCGGGAAGCGGCCCAGCAGCAGCACCAGCGAGCAGCTCAGGTTCCACCACAGCGTGGCGTCTCCCAGCCCTTCGAAGCCCGAACCGTTGTTGGCATAGGCCGAGACATACTCGTAGAACACCTGGCTGATGCCATGGAAGCCGGGATTGGAGGTGCCCGCCAGGCCGGGCACGGCCAGGGTGATCGCGGTGAACACCAGCAGGGTGATCGGCTGCAGCAGCACCAGCAGGGCCAGCAGGCGCACCTGTGGCGTCTCCAGCTTGCGGCCGAACAGTTCCGGCGTGCGCCCGGTCATCAACCCGGCCAGGAACACACCCAGCAGCAGGTACACGATGAACTGCTGCAGGCCACAACCGATGCCGCCCCAGATCGCGCTGACCAGCATGTTGACCATCGCGATGCCGCCACTCAGCGGCGCCAGCGAATCGTGCATGCCGTTGACCGAGCCGTTGGAGACCTGGGTGGTCACCGCCGCCCACAGCGCAGTGCCATCGGCGCCGAAGCGCACTTCCTTGCCTTCCATCAGCAGCGGGGTGGCGGCGCTGGCGCTATGCCCTTCGCTCCACATCATCGCGCCGGTGGACAGCAGCGACATGCCCAGCATGCAGCTGAACACCAGGGCGCCGAAGCGGCGCCGGCCGGTGAACGCGCCGATCATGAAGATCACCGCCATCGGCACCAGCAGGATGCCGACGATCTCCAGCGCGTTCGACAGCGGCGTCGGGTTCTCCAGCGGGAAGCTGCTGTTCGGGCCATACCAGCCGCCGCCGTTGGCGCCCAGCTGCTTGGCCGCGACCATCGCCGCCACCGGTCCCAACGGCAGTTTCTGTTCGGCCATGCCAGCGCTGGCATCGATCGGCGTGGCCTGTGGCCCACCGGCCATCGTCGACGGCACGCCCTGACTGGTCAGCACCAGCGTCCACACCAGGCACAGCGGCAGCAGGAAGCGCACGCACAGGCGCACCACGTCCACGTAGTAGTTGCCCACCGCCACCTGGCGGTCATCGCCGCTGCCGGTGGCCGCCGCAGCCTGCGGCGCACGCGAGAACAACGCGCGCAGCGTCGCCACCGCCAGCGCCAGGCCCATCATCGGCGTCACCACCTGCAGGCCGGTGATGCCGGTCATCTGCGAGAAGTAGGACAGCTGCGCTTGGCCCGAATAGTGCTGCTGGTTGGTGTTGGTCAGGAACGAGATCATCGTGTGCAGCGCGGTGTCCCAGCGCATGTTCGGGATCTGGTCCGGGTTCAACGGCAACCAGGCCTGGGTCATGAACACCGCCTGGGTCAGCACCGCGACCACCACGTTGCTCAGCACGAAGGCCAGCACATAGCCGCGCCAGGACATGGCGCGCGATGGATCGACGCCAAGCACCTTGTACAGCGGCTTCTCGATCCAGTGGAACAGCACGTCGACCTTCATCGGCGTGCCGCGCATCACGCGCGCCAGGTACAGGCCCAGCGGCCACGCCAGCAGCAGGCTGGCGGCAATAATCACAAGCATCTCAGTCATGGCCGGCTCCGCTCAGAACGACTCGGGCCGCAGCACGACATAAAGGAGATAGGCGGCGGCAACCAGCACCAGCACGCCACACAACAACGACAGCCAGGGGGACATTGCAATAGCGTCCTGGTGGAACCCCTCCACCTCAGGCCGCCATCGTCGTCCTACCCCCCATAAACGCACTACGCGCCGGACCGGGCCGACGCGTAAAGAGTGCATAAATTCCGTGGGCCAACCCGTAACCAGGCCCGGGGTAGCGCCGGGCCATGCCCGGCGGAGTCAGCGCCGTCAGCCCGCCGGAGCGTCCGCCGGCACCAGCCCCTTCAGCTCGCGATAGCGCTGCAGGGTGCTGTCGATCTCGGCCTTCAACGCCTGCTGCTGCTGCACCAGCCCGGCCTGCAGGCGCTGCTGCGCCTGCAGCTGCGCATGCCGCTTGCGGATCGCCTCGGCCTGCTTGTCGGCCACCTTGGCGCCGGCCAGCTCGCGGTCTCCCGCCGCCGACAGCAGCGCCACCAGCGACTCACGCAGGCTGGTGACGTTGTACTCGGCTGTCTTCAGGTTGTTGTCCAGCACTTCCTGGCGCTCGGCAAACACCCGGCGCAGGTCGGCCTCGCTGCCGTAGGTGGACAACATGGCCTGCTCGGTGCGCTGGCGGGTCTGCTCGGCCATCAGGTCCAGCTGTTGCTGCTGCGCAGCGGTGCTGGCAGCGGCACGCTCCTCGTCGGTCAACGCGCGCTGGACCTGCGCATTGCGCAGGCCCGTGCTCGCATTGAATTCCTCGCGGGCATGGTTGACCGCGTCGGCCGGCAGCGAATCACTGCAGATCCGCTCCTTGCCCTCGTTCCAGCAGTACAGCTTCTTTTCCGCCTTGCCGCTGTCGCGCGACTGCGCCGGTACGGTGAACGGCACGACCAGCAGCAGGCCGGCGAAGAGGACAGCAGGAACTCGGGACATGACCTTTCCCCTGGGTCGGTCAGCGGATCGAACGAACGCCGTACTGGGCCCGGTAGGCTTCCAGCGGCTGCCGGTAACCCACAAGTTCCGGGTTGCCGGAGGCGAAATCAAGCAGATCGGCCAGCGATGCCACGGCGATCACCGGGATACCGGCTTCTTCGGCCACCGACTGCGCGGCAGAACGGCGGTCGGTCTCCGAAGCGATCTCCTGGCGGTCCAGTGCCACCACGATGCCGGCCGGGGTGCCACCGGCGGCGCGGATGATGCCCAGCGCTTCGCGGATCGCCGTACCGGCGGTGATCACGTCGTCGACGATCAGCACGCGCTTGCCCTGCATGTCGGCGCCGATCAGCTGGCCACCCTCGCCATGGTCCTTGGCTTCCTTGCGGTTGAACGACAGCGGCAGGTCGCGGCCGCGCTGGGCCAGCTCGCAGGCCATCGCGGTGGCCAGCGGGATGCCCTTGTAGGCCGGGCCGAACACCACGTCGTACTTGATCCCGCTGGCATCGATGGCATCGGCATAGCACGCGCCGAGCTGGGACAGCAGCGAGCCGGAGTCGAAGCGCCCGGCGTTGAAGAAATAGGGGCTCAGCCGGCCGGACTTGAGGGTGAACTGGCCGAAGCGAAGGGCGTCGGCGGTCAGGGCCAACTGCAGGAAACGGTGGCGGTGGTCGCTCATCAAAACTCGATTCATCTTCATTTGGAGCACAAATCCTAATCCAGCTGGGCGTTTCGCGCTCGTCCGGCCCCGTGTGAAGGCGCTGGCGGGCCCACCCGGCGGACTGCGCAGCCCTGCAGTCAACCGGTATGCTTGCCCGGTTTCCCGCCGTAGGTCTTCCGCATGCGCATCATCAGTTTCAACGCCAATGGCATCCGTTCCGCCGCGACCAAGGGCTTCCTCGACTGGTTCCGTGCCCAGGATGCCGATGTCCTGTGCATCCAGGAAACCAAGGCCCAGGAAGACCAGCTGAGCGACCCGATGTTCCGCCCGGACGGCCACCACTGCTTCTACCGCGACGCCATTACCAAGAAGGGCTACAGCGGCGTGGCGATCTACAGCAAGCGCGAGCCGGACCAGGTCATCACGTCGCTGGGCTGGGCCCCGTTCGACGACGAAGGCCGCTACATCGAGGCACGCTACGGCAACCTCAGCGTGGTCTCCTTCTATATCCCGTCCGGCAGCTCGGGCGACCTGCGCCAGGGCTTCAAGTTCGAAGTGATGGAATGGCTGCGGCCGATCCTGGAGGAGTGGGCGCGCAGCGGCCGCGACTACGTGCTGTGCGGCGACTGGAACATCGTGCGTTCGGCGCTGGACATCAAGAACTGGAAGTCCAACCAGAAGAATTCCGGCTGCCTGCCGGAGGAACGCGACTGGCTCAACGCCCTCTGCGCCGACCACGGCCAGGCCACCGATGTCGCCGCCGGTCGCGGCTGGGCCGATGCCTACCGCCTGCTCAACCCCACCGGAGAGGACTACACCTGGTGGAGCAACCGCGGCGCCGCCCGTGCCAACAATGTCGGTTGGCGCATCGACTACCAGTTCATCACCCCGGGCCTGCGTGACCGCCTGCGAAGCTGCTCGATCTACCGCGACGAGCGCTTCTCCGACCACGCCCCGTTCACCGTGGACTACGACCTGTGACCGAGGCTGCCAAGCCGCGCCGACCGTGGCAGCAGGTGTTGTCCAACCTGAGCCAGCGCAAGGTGCTGGCGATGCTGCTGCTCGGCTTCAGTTCCGGCCTGCCGATCTATCTGGTGGGCAACACGCTCGGCTTCTGGATGCGCAAGGAAGGCATCGAGCTGAGTACGATCGGCTTCCTGTCATGGGTCGGGCTGGCCTACACCATGAAGTTCCTGTGGGCACCGATCGTCGACAAGACCGACGTGCCTCTGTTCGGCCGCTTTGGCCGCCGCCGTGGCTGGATGCTGCTGTCGCAGCTGGTCGTGGTGGTGGGCCTGGTCGGCATGGCGCTGGTCCAGCCCAAGGGGGGCCAGATCCAGTTCCTGGGTATCGCCTGGCAGCACATCGTCGTGTTCGGCGTGATGGCCGTGATCGTAGCGTTTGCTTCGGCCACCCAGGACATCGTCATCGATGCCTGGCGCATTGAAAGTGCTGACAACAGCGAGCAGCTTGGACTGCTGACCTCATCCTCGGCACTGGGCTACCGCACTGCATTGCTGGTCACCGATGCGCTGATCCTGATCATCGCGGCCCGTGTCGGCTGGCAGGTTTCCTACGAGATCATGGCCGTGCTGATGGCGCTTGGCGTGGTGGCCGTGGTCATGGCCCGCGAACCCGCGCGGGAAGTGGCTGCCGTGCAGGCGCAGGCGACCTCGCTGTGGACACCGCGCGGATTGTTCGACGCCGTAGCGGGACCGTTCATCGCCTTCGTCCGCGAGCATCGCAGCGGCGCGATCCTGATCCTGGTGGCCATCAGCGTCTATCGCATGGCCGACTTCGTCATGGGACCGATGGCCAACCCGTTCTACGTCGATCTCGGCCTGGACGAGGACACCGTGGGCGCGGTGCGTGGCTCGGTCGGGCTGGTCGCGACCTTCGTCGGTATTGCCGCAGCGGGCCTGGTCTCGGTCCGCTGGGGGGTGCTGGCGGCGCTGATGGTAGGCGCTGTGCTGGGGCCGGCCTCCAACCTGGCGTTTGCCTGGCTGGCCTATTCCGGCCCGGACACAACCCATTTCGCCGTCGCCATGGCGATCGACAACTTCGCCAGCGGCTTCGCCGGAACGGCGCTGATCGCCTATATGTCGAGCCTGACCAGCATCGGATACACCGCCACCCAGTACGCGCTGCTCAGCTCGTTCTACGCGATGCCCGGCAAGGCGCTCAAGGGGCTCTCGGGGTGGTCGGTACAGACGCTCGCACAGGGCCGGACGCTGCTGGAAGGCTACGCGCTGTTCTTCGTCGGTACCGCGCTGGTGGCGATCCCGGTGGTGATCCTCTGCGCCCTGCTGATCCTGCAGCAGCGCCGTCGCCAGGCCGCCGGCTCGACCTGATTGCCTGCCCGCCCGGTCTGCGGGATCATCGCCCCGACGCGCCGAGGGGGCGGTGCCTTGCGAACGGGGAAGTGAGCATGGCCGACGTTGTGCTGCGGGATCTGGACCCGCTGCTGCTGGAACGTATCAAACGCGTCGCGGTCGCCCGCGGCTTGACCCACGAACAGACCTGTGCCGCCTTGCTGGAGCAGGGCCTGTTCAGCAGTGAACTGGAAGTCCGCTCCGGCTTCGGCGATCCGGAAGTGGATGCCCTGTCCGATGCCATTGCCGCCCTGCAGGCCTTGCCCGCAGGGCAGGGCTTCGATTAGCGGCCGCGCCGCAATGCTGTAGAGACGAGTCCACGTCCGGCTGCCCGGTAGATCCACGCCACGCGTGGATGGCGCCACCTCACGCCAGGTGGATCGCACCCAGGATCCGCGGGCCCTTAGCTCCGGTCACGCTTGGCAGGTTGCCGGCCAGCCCGTCCACCGTCCGCTGCGCCAGCCATGCGAAGCCCATTGCCTCCACGTACTCCGGGTCCAGCCCGTGCACGGCGCTGGATTCCACCTGCACGTCCGGCAGCCGCGCCGCCAGGCGCTTCATCAGCTGCCGGTTGCGCACCCCGCCGCCACAGACCAGCAGGCGGCGGGTCTGCGGCTGCTGCGCCAGCAGCGCATCGGCCACCGTTGCCACGGTCAGTTCCAGCAGGGTCGCCTGCACGTCGGCCGCCGCGTACTGGCCCTCGGCCATGTGCGCCTCGGCCCAGGCCAGGTGGAACTGCTCACGGCCGGTGCTCTTCGGCGGCGGCAGCGCGAACCACGGGTCCGAGCGCCAGCCCGCCAGCAGGCCCTCGTCCACCGCGCCGCTGGCGGCGTACGCGCCGTCGGCATCAAAGGTCCGGCCGGTGTGGCGCTGGCACCAGGCATCCATCAGCGCATTGGCCGGGCCGGTATCGAAGCCACGTACCGCACCTTCGCGCGGAATCAGGGTCAGGTTGGCGATACCGCCCAGATTGAGCACGGCGCGGTCTTCGTCGGCCGTGCCCAGCATGGTCAGGTGGAAGGCCGGCATCAGTGGCGCACCATGGCCCCCGGCCGCCACGTCGCGGCGGCGGAAGTCGGAGACCGTGGTGATCCCGGTCAACTCGGCGATGCGGTTGCCGTCGCCCAGCTGCACGGTGAAGGCGGGGTCGGCCAGCGGCCGGTGACGCACGGTCTGCCCATGCGAGCCGATCGCGCGCACCTGGCTGCGGTCCACGCCAGCCTCGGCCAGCAGCTGGTTGGCGGCCCCGGCGAAGCTGATCGCGATCCGGGCGTCCAGCTCGCCCAGCTCCTCCAGCGAATCCAGTGGACCACCTTCGCCCAGCGCCACCAGCCGTGCACGCAGCACCGGCTCCCAGCGGGCGGTCAGGCCGTGCACGAAACGGCAGCCTCCGCCGGCAGGAAACTGCACCAGCGCGGCATCGATGCCGTCGGCACTGGTGCCCGACATCAGGCCAAGGTACAGGGGGGCGTCAGTGTCGGCAGTCGTGTTCATGGCGGGCATAAAAAAAGGACGCGGCAAGCTTGTGCTGCCGCGTCCTTCTTCGTCAACGCAGGGGCTCAGCCGCGCTTGCGGCCGGCGCTGCTCTTGTCCTTGGCGCTGGCCACCTCGGGGGCGGCCTCGTCGCGGCTGGTCGGTGCCGGGCTGGCATCGGCGTAGATCAGCTTCTCCATGCCCTGGATGCGGGCCATCGCCGGCGCGGTCTGCGCGCGGAAGGCGACCAGCTCGGCGCCCTTCAGCGGCTCCGGCGGCGGCATGGTCACGGTCAGCGGGTTGCGGTGCTCGCCGTTGACGCGGAATTCGTAGTGCAGGTGCGGGCCGGTGGCCAGGCCGGTCGAGCCGACATAACCGATCACCGTGCCCTGGGCCACCCGCTGGCCGGTCTTGATGTTCGCAAAGCGCGACATGTGCCCATACAGGGTGGTGTGGCCACGGCCGTGGTCGAGGATCACCACGTTGCCGTAACCGCGCTGCACGCCGGCGAACTGCACGCGGGCGTCGCCGGCGGCCATGATCGGGGTGCCGGTGCGCGCGGCGTAGTCCACGCCCTTGTGCATGCGCATCTTGCCCAGCACGGGGTGCTTGCGCGCACCGAAGGTCGAGCTCAGCCGCGCGAACGGGATCGGCATGCGGATGAAGCTCTTCTTCAGCGAACGGCCGTTGATGTCGTAGTACTCGGACTTGCCGTTGCGGTCGAAGCGGAAGCCGGAATAGGTCTTGCCACCGGTGGTGAACGTCGCCGCCAGAATCTTGCTGGTGTCCACCTTCTCGCCTTCGCGCCAGGTTTCATCCATCACCACGCTGAAGCGGTCGCCCGGCTGCAGGTCCTTCGAGAAGTCGATGTCGTACTTGAAGATGTCGTCGGTCATCGTCGCGATCGCCGACGGCGACAGCCCGGCGCGGCGGGCCGCGGCATACAGCGAGCTGGTGATCTCGCCACTGGTGACCACCGTGCGCGTGGAGGTCTCGCGCTTGGTCACCTTCTCCTTGATGTCGTCACCGGCCAGGCTCAGCTCCACCCGGTTGTCGGCATCGCGGTCGAAGCGGATGCTGCGCAGGTCGCCGGACAGCGGCATGTCGAAGGCGATCTCGGCGCCCGGGCGAAGCTTGGTCAGCGCCTCGCGCGCGCCCGGGTGGTCCAGTACCCGGTGCAGGGTGGTCGCCGGGATACCGGCCTTGTCGAACAGATCGCTCAGGGTCTGGCCGCGTTCCACGCGCAGCACCTGCCAGCTGTCACCGGGCACCTGCTGCTGGCGGGCCATGGCCAGCGGCGGCAACGGCAGTGCCAGGCTGGTATGGCTGTCGGCAAAGGGGGCGTCGATGGTGTGCGAGAAGCCCGGCACGATCGTCGCCACCAGGGCGCCGATGGTCGCGAACAGGCTGGCATGCATCCAATGGCGCCGGGTCCAGCGCTCGTTGAAGGCGGCGGGAAGATGTTGCCTGAGCTTCCGATGCAGGGCGTTGTCGTGCAGGACGTGGAGGCGTTCCTGGAAGCGCTGCTTGCGTGCGCGCCCTTGTTCGGAATTGTGCATCGGCGGTTTTTTCCTGGTGGCCCGGGAGCGGGGGCCTGATCGCCGGTTACCATAGACACCTGAGAAAACCGCGTCAAACCCTTGTGCCCATTGGCTTTTGTGAAGCCAATCGGGTTAACTTTGCTTTAACACCCCACACAAGAATCGGCGTTGCCGGGAGTAGTCACGTGTCCTCGATTGAAGAAGCCCTTGCCCAGATCGGCCGTGGTGCCGACGAGATCCTCAAGCTCGAGGATCTGCGTGCGCGCCTGCAGGAGGGCCGCCCGCTGCGGATCAAGGCCGGCTTCGACCCCACCGCGCCCGACCTGCACCTGGGCCACACGGTGCTGCTGAACAAGATGCGCCAGTTCCAGGACCTCGGCCACCAGGTCATTTTCCTGATCGGCGACTTCACCGGCATGATCGGCGACCCGTCCGGCAAGAGCCTCACCCGCAAGCCGCTCAGCCGCGAGGACGTGCTGGCCAACGCCCGTACCTATGAGGAGCAGGTGTTCAAGGTGCTGGACCGCAGCCGTACCGAAGTCCGCTTCAACTCGGAGTGGTTCGGCAAGATGGGCGCGGCCGACATGATCCGCCTGGCCGGCCAGCACACCGTGGCACGCATGCTCGAGCGCGACGACTTCGCCAAGCGCTACGCCGCCCAGCAGTCCATCGCCATCCATGAGTTCCTGTACCCGCTGGTGCAGGGCTACGACTCCGTGGCCCTGGAGGCCGACGTGGAGCTGGGCGGTACCGACCAGAAGTTCAACCTGCTGATGGGCCGTGGCCTGCAGGAGCACCACGGCCAGAAGCCGCAGGTGGTGCTGACCATGCCGCTGCTGGAGGGCCTGGACGGCGTCAACAAGATGTCCAAGTCGCTGGGCAACTACATTGGCATCAGCGAACCGGCCATCGACATCGTCACCAAGACCATGAAGGTGGACGACACCCTGATGTGGCGCTGGATCGAGCTGCTGTCCTTCGACATCAGCCAGGCCGAAGCCGTGCAGCTGCGCGAGCAGGTGGCCAATGGCGGCCTGAACCCGCGCGTGGTCAAGCTGCGCCTGGCGCGTGAACTGGCGACCCGCTTCCACGACGCCGCAGCGGCCGAGCAGGCGATCGCCGGCTGGGAAGCGGCGGTGACCGGGCAGGGCGATATCACTCAGCTGCCGCTGCAGGACGTGGCGATCCCGGTCGAAGGCCTGCGTATTGCTGCGCTGCTGACCGCGGCCGGCCTGACCCCGAGCAACTCCGAAGCCAACCGCAAGCTCAAGGAGCGCGCGGTCAAGGTGGACGGTGAGGTGGTCGAAGACGGCCAGCAGGTGCTGCAGCCGGGCTTCGAAGGCCTGTTGCAGGTCGGCAAGCGCACCTTCGCCCGCGTACGCCTGGTCGCTGCCTGAGACAAAGGAAGGGCCGGCGCAGCCGGCCCTTCCTTATGCTCTTGTAGAGCCAAGCCCACGCTTGGCTGCTCTTCGGGCGGTCCTCCCGCAGCGCGACGGATGAACGGATGCAACATCCGGTGAAAAAAATCGCCACACCCCCTTCACAAACGATGGGAATAGGGACATACTTCTCCTCCCCCGTCGCAGGGGTCGCCACCAAGGGGCTTCAGCGACAACAGGGCGCCCACCACCGCCGAACGAGATGATCGAACGAAGGTGTTGACGGACTGAAAAAGTCTGGCATAATGGGCGGCTCGCTACGAAGGAAACTTCGCAGCACATGGGAGCGGCGCTGAGGCCACTTCCCTCGATCTTTGAAAGTATGCGCAGGTATCTTGTGAAGGCGCCTGCAGGAAGGATGATTGTCCATCTTGCAGACGTTTGATCAAGCAACTATTAATTGTTTTAAAGCAAGCGATACGTTGCCAGCATCAATCATCTGCAGCTTTA